>DATBKQ010000714.1:0-4366 GCA_036555825.1 Acetobacteraceae bacterium
GCCGTGGTTCGCCGCGGATGCGGCCACCATCACGTTGTTCGGTCCCGGTGTGATGTACATCGCCACCGAGAACCCGATCAGCGACAGGAGTGCAGTCTCCATGGCGGTTAGGTCAGCATATATGACTTATCGCGGCAACGCCCGCGGCGGTGCGTCACGTTCGCGTGCCATGCCTTTGCAGCGGCGGCGGCAACGGTAACATGCGACGCAAACGCACAGAGAGGATCGGTGATGGCGGGAGAAACGTTGCACGAGGAACGCGACGTGCTTGGCGCGGAGATTCTCGACCGGCATCGCGCCATGTCCACCATCATGGAAGAGCTGGAAGCCATCGACTGGTACGACCAGCGGATCAAGGCCAGCAGCGATCCGGAGCTGCAGGCCGTGCTTGCGCACAATCGCAACGAAGAGAAGGAACACGCGTCGATGTTGCTGGAGTGGCTGCGACGGCACGACTCGGAACTCGACGCGCACATGCGCACCTACCTGTTCAGCCAGGGGCCTATCCGCGAAGCGAAGCCGGATGGCGGGACGGGCGGCGGCCTGTCGATCGGCAGCCTGAAGGACTGAGCCATGGATCATCTGTTCCGTGAGCTGGCGCCGATTTCCGATACCGGATGGCAGGAGATCGAAAAAGAGGCGACGCGTACGCTTAAGACCACGCTTGCCGCGCGCAAGCTGGTCGATTTCGTCGGGCCGCTTGGCTGGCAGGCGTCCGCCGTCGGGATCGGCCGTACGCGGACCGCGGAGCCGCCGCCGCGCACCACCGTGCAGGCGCGGCTGCGCGAAGTGCTGCCATTGGTCGAATTGCGCATCCCGTTCGAGCTCAGCCGTGCTGAACTGGACGCGCTCGATCGCGGCGCGCAGGACTTCGACACCGATCCGATCATCGCGGCGGCACGGCAGATCGCCATCGCGGAGGATCGCGCCGTCTTCCACGGCTATGCGCCGGCTGGGATTCGCGGGATGTGCACGCAGGCGGAGAGCTCGGTGGAAATCTCGGCCACGGCAGATTATCCCGCGCTGGTTGCAGCCGCGTTGAACCACCTGCGGGCGCAGGGCGTGGGCGGGCCGTTCGCCGTGGCGCTGAGTGAGCGCTGTTACGCTGAGCTGACTGAAGCCACGGAAGGCGGCTACCCCGTGTTGCAGCATGTGCGGCGGCTGATCGACGGTCCGCTCGTATGGGCGCCAGGTCTGGACGGTGCGCTGGTCGTCTCGATGCGTGGCGGCGACTTCGAACTGACCGTCGGCCAGGATTTCTCCATTGGCTATCTCAGTCATGACGCTGATCGCGTCCGGCTCTACATCGAGGAGAGCTTCACCTTCTGGCTGCAATCGCCGCAGGCCGCGGTGCCACTGGTGTTTCCCCAGGCAGGCGATCAGCCGCGCAGTTGAGCGGTGGCCGCGGCGTCGAGCGTTCCGTCCCGCTGCACCGCCACCTTGTAGAGCGAGCGGGCATCCTCCGCCGATACCAGGCCATCGCGCACATCGCGCGCCACGAGCGCGGGATCGCGCCGCGTCGGATCGCCCATCCCCGCGCCGCCGGGCAGCTTCAGTACCAGGCGATCGCCGTCGGGTATGATCTGGAAGCCCTTGGTGCGCAGCGTCTTGCCGGATTTCAGCGCGACGACGCCCGGTGCGCCGTCCCGGCCGCCCTCGCGACCCTTCGGTGCATGCGCGATGCGGTCGAACGTGGCGTTCACCGCGAACTCGAGGTCGCCCTTCGCGCCGATTTCCATCGTCTGCCCGGCGCCGCCGCGCGTGCGTCCCGCGCCGCCGGAATCAGGGCGCAGTTCCTTGGTCCAGAAAATGATCGGCGCCACGTTCTCGGTGGCTTCCACCGGCATCGTCCGCACGCCCGACGGAAAGGCGGTGGCGTTCAGCCCGTCCCGCGTCGGGCGCGCGCCGGTGCCGCCGGAGTTGAAGGTGATGATCTCGAAATCCGGCACCACCGGCCGGTTGCCACGTGCCTGGCCCGACACCGACGATCCTCCGCGCAACGGCGGGTTCCAAAGCGCCGACGCGCCCTCCGCCGTGACCCGCTCGGGTACAGCCTGGTGCAGGCATCCCATCATCAGATCGGGCAGCAGATGCCCGATGACATGCCGTACCGACACCGGATAGGGACGAGGTGCATGCAGGATGCAGCCCTCGGGAATCTTCATCCGGAACGGCGCCAGGCTGGCCCAGTTGTTCGGTATATCGGGCGCCACGACGCACTTGATGCCGAAACAGGAATAGGCGCGGCAGTAGGCCGGCGGCACATTGATCCCACGTGACGACAGGCCCGAGGTACCGGCGTAATCGACCTCGATGCCGTCATCCAGGATGGTCATCGCCGCTTTCAGTGTGACCGGCTCTTCGTAGCCATCGGAGCAGATCTCGGCTCTGTAGGTGCCCTTGGGCAGACGCGCGATCTCGGCCAGCGTCGCGCGGTGCGAGCTTTCGAAGATGAAGTCCGCCAGCGGCTGCAGGCTGTTCATCTCGAACTCGCTCATCATCTCGACCAGGCGTCGCGCTCCGGCATCGTTGCAGGCGCACAGCGAATATACGTCGCCTTCCAGTTCGACCGGAAGCCGGGAACCCGCGCGGATGAAGTCGAAGAATGTCTCGTTCGCCTGCCCGCGATCGAAGCACTTGATGATCGGGACGTACAGGCCTTCCTCGAATACCGATCGGCCCTCCGGCCCCATGCCCAGGCCGCCCACATCTATGACATGCGCGGTGTTGGCGAACAGGCCGACGATGCGGCCCTTGTGGAAGGCGGGCGTGACGACGGTGAGGTCGTGCAGATGGCCGGTGCCGAGCCAAGGATCGTTGGTGATGTAGTGATCGCCCGGGTGCATGGTGTCGGCGGGAAACTTGCGCAGGAAATGCCCGACGCTTTCCGCCATCGAGTTCACATGGCCCGGCGTGCCGGTGACCGCCTGCGCCATCATGCGCCCGTGCAGATCGAAGATCCCCGCGGAAAGATCGCCTGCCTCGCGCACGGTGGTGGAAAAGGCGGTGCGGATCATGGTCTGCGCCTGTTCCTCCACCACCGCGATCAGCCGGTTCCACATGATCTGGCGATGGATCTGCGCCAGCGCGTTGGTCTCGTGCGACATCAGGCGCTCTCCTGCATCAGTTCGATATAGCCCAGGCCGTTCACCGTCGCGTTCCAGCCGCGACCGACCAGGGTGGAGGTCTCGTCCTCGGCGACGATCGCCGGGCCGGCGATGTGTACGCCAGGCGAGAGCGACGCACGCTCATACACCGACCATGGCGAGACCTCTCCCGTGGTGGTGTCGCGAACCGGCTGCATGCGCGTAGGCCTGACTTCAGGCGCGAACACCGCATCGTCGCCGGTGACGGGCACGGCTGGATCGTCCTGCGGCACGGTCGCGACAAGCACCGCGTAGCTCATGATCTCCACGTCGGAACCGGGCACCGGCCGGTCGTAGAACCTTGTGTATTCCGCATCGTAGGCCGCGCGGATTTCCGCCACATCCGCTTCACCCAGCGGTCGCGTCGGCAGACCAACCGGGATTTCGTGCCCCTGACCGACATAGCGCATATAGGCGACGCGGCTCTGCGTCAGCGGTGCGCCGAAACTGCCTTGCGTCACGACCGCCAACGCCTCGGCCTCCATGTCGGCCAGCAGCGCATTCACCGTGGCGACATCGAAGGTGGAAAACCGCTGGTAAAGGCTGCGGACAACCTCGTAGCCCACCGGCGCGCGCAGAAAGCCGATGGCACTGCCGACGCCGGCGCCGGACGGCACAAGAACGCGGCGAATGCCGACCTTCTCGGCGACCCGGCAGGCGTGCACGGGACCACCGCCGCCGAACGCGATCAGCGTGCGTCCTTCGTAGGTCTTGCCGGACTCGATCGCGTGCACACGCGCGGCGTTCGCCATGTTCTCGTCCACCATCTCGATCACGCCAAGCGCCGCCATCTCCGTGGTCAGCCCCAGCCTCCCCGCAACCTGCGAGGCCAGCGCGTCGCGCGCCGCTTCCCCCTCCAGCCGCATCGTGCCGCCGGCGAACCGCGTCGGATCGTAGCGCCCGAGCAGCAGGTTTGCGTCCGTCACCGTCGGCGCCGTGCCGCCGTGGCCATAGCACGCGGGACCAGGATCGGCGCCGGCGCTCTCCGGTCCGACGGCGATGCGGCCCATATTGTCCACATGCGCGATCGAGCCGCCGCCGGCGCCGATCTCCACCATCTCGATCACCGGTATCCGCAACGGCAGGCCGGAGCCTTTGCGAAACCGCCCGACACGCGCGATCTCGAACGCGCGCGCGGTCTGCGGTTGGCCATCGTCGATCAGGCAGATCTTCGCCGTGGTGCCGCCCATGTCGAACGACAGCACGTTGGCGATGCCGCA
>DATBKQ010000715.1:0-9218 GCA_036555825.1 Acetobacteraceae bacterium
TTCAACGTCATCGAGCCCGGCGAGCGCTGCGACACCGTCACCCCGGTGCTCACCAACGGCCACGACCCCGATGTGCTCCGCGGCTATTGCGAGGACCAGTGCGGCGTGGTGCTGGGCCACGGCATCGGTGAGCTCTCCGGCAAGGCGTTCCGCATTGCCCACATGGGCCATGTCAACGCACCGATGATCCTGGGCACGCTCAGCGTGGTCGAGATGGCATTGGCGGCGCTCAAGATCCCGCATGGCAGGGGCGGTGCGCAGGCGGCGATCGACTGGCTTGGCGAGCAGGTTAAGGCGTAGCCTCGCGGCTTCAGCCGGTGCACGCTCATCGTAGTTGAGCGACAGCGACGGCGCTTTTCAACGCCTCGAAGGCACCGCCATAGAACGCCGCGTTGTCGAAGGCCTCGTGCGCGATGGATTCCGCCGTCCGCCGCGCCCGAGCGCCGTCTCGGTCGAACACGATGACCCGCGTGTTGTGGTCGTGCATCGGCAGCCGGCCATCGTTCTTGGCAGCCTCCAACTCCTCTCTTGCCGTGCGTTGATCCGCATCGAGCGGGATGTTGCGGGCGCCAGGTATGCTGCCCGACTGAAACTCCGCCGCACTCCGCGTGTCGATGAATACGGCAGTGCTATCCTTGCCCAGCACATACAACAGCCCCTCCGGTTCGATCTGGGCGACGCCACCCAACGCACGCCAGACCGGAATGCCCAACTGGAAGCGGCTGACGTGGGTATACCCGGCCTTGATCAGCTCGCCGCTCAGCCGCTTGCTCTTGCCGCAGAACGGGCCGTTGCAATACAGCACCAAAGGCACGGCTCTGTCGCCGTGCACCAGCCGGCCGACCTCGGCCACACCTGAAATGTACTGCGCCATGGGAAGACCGGGCATTGCGGCGACATTCGCGGCGCCCGGGATGTGCCCGATCGCATATTCCATGCGGGGGCGCGCATCGAGCACGACGCCGCCGCTGGCCAAGGCCTGGCGCATCTCCTCGGTCGAAATCTCGGGCGTCCGCTGCTCCGGCTCCTGCAGGGTGGCCCGGAAGATGCTGGGCACCGGTTCACTCCTCGGCTGTGCCCTTCCGGGGACCGCGGAGACCACGCCCAAAGCCACCAGGGCAGATATACCGGCATTGCGATACGCCGATTTCGAGACGTCTCCGAACGACATGTTGCCCTCCTGCTGTGTCGGCGGTTCACCGGCGAAGCTAGCCGAACAGGAAGGCGTCGACTTATATTCGCTCTATATAGCGGTCATAACCTGCGAGCTATCGGTGGAGCTCAACCTTCATCAATTGCGTCTGTTCTATTCGGTGGCGCGATCGGGAAGCATGTCGCGGGCCGCCGAGGAGCTGCACATTTCGCAACCGTCCATTTCCGCCCAGGTCAGGGAACTTGAACTGCGGTGCGGGTTCGATCTGTTTCATCGCCTGCCCCGAGGGGTGATCCTGACGGAAGCCGGACGCCTGGTGCTTGACCGCGCGGAAAGAATTTTTGTCGAGGCCGGCGCACTGAAGGCAAGATTGCAAGGTCTCGCCACACAGACCGTCGGCAAGCTGACCGTGGGCGGAAGCCTGACCGCCGGCGAGTATTTCCTTCCCACGGTGGTCGCCAGGTTCAGAATTCGCTGGCCCGAAATCGGTCTCGTCCTTTCATTGGAGAACAGCACGACCATTGTCCGGAAGATCGTTCGCGGAGAGCTCGACTGGGGCTTTGTCGGGACCGAGACCGTACCGGACGCACTTGCTTCGGTGCCATGCTGGCAGGACGAGATCGTGATCATTGCTCCGCCTCAGGCAGTCTCGCGCACCAGCTTGCCTTTGACGTGTCGGGCACTCGAGGCGCAGCCGTTCGTTCTGCGCGAGCCGGGATCGGCGACCCGTGCTCACATCGAACGGACGCTGCGCGGCCACGGTGTGACAATTCGCGAGGCCGCGGTCGTCGGCAGCCCGGAAGCGGTGAAACGCCACGTCGCCGCAGGCCTGGGCTGGGGATTTGCCTCGAAAGCCAGTGTCACGACCGAGCTCGACCTTGGCCGGCTCGCGGTCGTGCCGGTACGCGAATGGCAGTGCCTTCGCACTTTTTGCGCGGTTTACCGCACCGGCTATCGCCTCAGTCCGGCCCAGAGTCAGTTCCTGGAGCTCGCCAGGCTGCTGTGCTGACCGAGGCTCCGAAACAGCCGAAGCCTACACGTCCAGCCGGTACGCGTCGCCATCCCGCACGATCCGCCCGGCGGTGGCGCCGGCGAAATGCGTGCCGATCACCAGCACCGGCGTTCCCGCCAGCCGCTCGAACATCGCCTCGCGTGTCCGCTGCCCTTGCGCGGGATCGGAATCGGCAGTGGACGCCCATTCGGGATGCGCGATCTGACACGGATGGTGCATGAAGTCGCCGGTGATCAGCGCCTCCTCGCCACGCGAGCGGATGCGCACGCTCACATGCCCGGGCGTATGGCCGATTGTAGCCACGAGGTCGATCTCCTCGCAGATGCGCGCGTCGGTCTCCACCAGATCAACGAGGCCCGCGTCGAACACCGGCTGAACCGAATCGCCGAGCACCGCCGCCATATCCTCGCGCCCGTGCGGCTTCGACCAGTGCTCGTACTCCACGCGTCCCATCAGGTAGCGCGCGCGAGGGAACGTCGGCACCCACCTGCCATCGACCAGCATGGTATTCCAGCCGACATGGTCCACGTGCAGATGTGTGCACAGCACCGTATCGATCGATTCCCGCGGATAGCCGGCCGCGGCCAGGTCCTGCAGGAACGGTCCGTGAAGATCGTTCCACGTCGGTATCCGCCGGTGCTGCTTGTCATTGCCGAGGCAGGTATCCACCACGATGCGCCGCGCCGGTGTCTCCACTATCAGACTGTGGATGCTCATGCGCAGCCGGCCGTCCGCATCCGCGAAATGCGGGCGCAGCCAGGCGATCGGTTGGATTGCCTCGCGCGTCGCCTGCGGCAGGATGAAGCGGCTACCGCCGGTCACCTCCAGCTCGACGACCTTGGTTACCGTCACATCGCCGATCCGCCATCTGGACATGGCCGCCTCCCCACGTTTGCGCACGCACTGCCGTATCACGATCGGCTTGCGCGGGGGAGGAGACCGCAGCCAAGGGCGCGGATAACGCAGCGCTGATCCCGCGAATCGCGCGACTCACCGCAAAGTGAGTGCCAGGCCCGTTTCCGCCAGTGCGAACGCAGTATTTCTCGCGCTGCGTGCAAGGAACGATGATGAGACAGGAAGCAGTCTCGGTTGGCGTCGACAACATTCCGGCATCCAGCCTTCCCGCCGGCCGCGGCCTCATGAGCGACCTCATCCACTCCAGGGACTGGTCGGCCACGCCTCTCGGTCCGGTCGAGACCTGGTCAACCAGCCTACGCATGATGGTCAGCTTCCTGTTGGCCAACCGGTTTCCGCTGTTGCTGTGGTGGGGGCCGCAGTACCTTTCCATCTACAACGACGCGTATCGGCCGATCCTCGGCAACAAGCATCCCGATGCGCTGGGACAGCCGGTCAGCGAATGCTGGGCGGAAATCTGGCACATCCTGCAACCGCTCATCGACAGCCCGTTCCAGGGTGGGCCAGCCACGTGGATGGAAGATCTCGCGCTCGAACTGAACCGGCACGGCTTCGCCGAGGAGACACATTTCACCGTTGCCTACAGCCCGGTGCCGGATGAAGCCGCGCCTCGCGGGATCGGCGGCGTATTGGCGACAGTGCACGAGATCACCGAGAAGGTGGTCGGCGAACGCCGGGTGCAGGTGTTGCGCGACCTTGGCGTCCGCGTGGCCGAAGGTAGGACAGCCGAGACCGCCTGCGCCATCGCTGCCGAGACCCTGGCCAACCATGCCAAGGATGTGCCGTTCGCCCTCCTCTACCTTGTCGACCGAGATAGCCGGCGGGCACGCCTTGCTGGCGCCGCCGGTCTCGGCATGGACGAGCCCGCGAGCCCGATCGAGATCGATATGGGCGCGGACACCGCCGCGGATGCCGGCTGGCCGCTGGCCGAAGCGTTGCACAATGCCAGCACAGTCATTGTCGATGATCTCGACCGACGCTTCAGCGGCATCCCGGCCGGCCCATGGTCGGACCCGCCGCGCTGCGCGGTGATCGTCCCGATCCACTCCGACAAGGCGCACGAACTTGCCGGCCTGCTCATCGCCGGGGTAAGCGCGCGGCTTCGCCTCGATGGGCTCTATCTGAGCTTCTTCGATCTGGTCGCCTCGCAGATCGCGACCGCCATCGTCAACGCCCGCTCCTACGAGGAGGAGCGCAGGCGCGCCGAGGCGCTGGCAGAAATCGACCGCGCCAAGACCGCGTTCTTCTCGAATGTCAGCCACGAATTCCGCACGCCGCTGACGCTGATGCTCGGGCCGCTCGAGGCGTTGCTGCACGAACCGTCAGCGCATGCGCTTTCCGGCGAGCAGCGCGAACGATTGGGCGTGGCGCATCGCAACAGTCTGCGTCTGCTGCGGCTGGTGAACACATTGCTGGATTTTTCCAGGATCGAGGCGGGGCGCGTCCACGCGAGCTATCAGCCCACCGATCTCGCCGCGCTGACCGCGGATCTCGCGTCGCAGTTCCGCTCCGCCACCGAGCGGGCCGGCCTGTTCCTGCATGTCGCGTGCGCCCCTGTTTCCGAACCGGCCTTTGTCGATCGGGACATGTGGGAAAAGGTGGTGCTGAACCTGCTGTCCAACGCCTTCAAATTCACCCTCGAAGGCGGCATCACCGTCACGATGACGCATGCGGCCGGTTACGCCGAACTCTGTGTCGCCGACACCGGCGTCGGTATACCGCAGAAGGAATTGCCTCGCCTGTTCGAGCGCTTCCATCGCGTGGAAGGCTCGCGCGGCCGAACCCAGGAAGGCACCGGCATCGGTCTCGCCCTCGTTCAGGAACTGGTCAGGCTGCATGGCGGAACGGTGCGCGCCGAAACCACCCTGGGCGTTGGCACCACCTTCATCGTCACCATCCCGCTTGGTATGTCGCATCTTCCGCGCGACCGCGTTCAGGCGGGAACCGATCTGGTGTCAACCGCGCCTGGATCCAAGCCTTACGTCGAGGAAGCGCTTCGCTGGTTGCCCGACCCAAGACCCATTGACGTCTTCGACGATACCGGACAGCGCGGCCTGCTTGCCGCACGACCGGCGGTGCAAGGGGCCGACGGCGAGCACGCGTCGATCCTGCTTGCCGACGACAACGCCGATATGCGCGACTACGTGTCGCGGCTGCTGGCGCAGCAATACAATGTGCGCACGGCAGCCGGCGGCATCGACGCCCTGGCAGCGATTCAGCAGCACCGTCCCGATCTGCTGTTGAGCGACGTGATGATGCCGCATCTCGACGGCTTCGGTCTGGTACGCAGGCTGCGCGCGGATCCGGAATTCGCCGATCTGCCGGTCATCCTGCTGTCTGCCCGTGCCGGCGAAGCGGAAAGCGTTCAGGGGCTCGAGGCGGGTGCCGACGATTATCTGGTGAAGCCGTTCGGCGCCCGTGAATTGCTGGCGCGGGTGAGCGCCACGTTGAACATGGCGAGGACGCGCAAGGAATTCGAGCAGCGAACCGCCGCCGATCTGCACGGCATGATGCGTCTGCATGAGATCGGGCTCGAGTGCGCGCGCGTAGAAAACGAGTTCGACCAGTGCCTGCGGCACATCCTCGACGCTGCGATTGAAATCACCGGCGCCGATCGGGGCAATCTGCAGTTGTTCGAGCCCGAGTCGGAGACACTCAGGATCGCCGTCCACCGCGGCTTCGACCAGCCTTTCCTGGGCTTCTTTGCCCACACCGACCTTGCGGATGCCGCCGTCTGCGGCGCGGCGGCGCATGCGGGCGAGCGGGTCGTCATCGAGGACGTGACGCGGAGCGCGACGTTCGCCGGTCAGCCGGCGCTCGATGTGCTGCTGGCCGCCGGCGTGCACGCGGTCCAATCGACACCGCTGTTGAACAGCAATGGCGCTGTCCTGGGGGTGATTTCGACGCACTTCGCCAAGCCGCATCGGCCGAACCAGCGCGAGCTGCGCCTGCTCGATCTTCTGGGGCGGCAGGCGGCGGATTATCTGCAGCGGAAGCAGGCCGAACAGACCTTGGGGACGATCCAGGCGCAACTGCAGGCGATTTTCGACAATGCCCCTCTGGGCGTTTATCTCGTCGACAGCGAATTCCGCATCCGCAGCGTCAATCCGACCGCCCTGCCGGTATTCGGCGACATCCCCGACCTGATCGGACGTGATTTCGAACAGGTGATGCATCGGCTGTGGGCCACACCCTACGCCGCTGAAATCGTTCAGCGGTTCCGTCACACGCTGCGGACCGGTGAGCCGTACCACATGCCCGAGCACGCCGAGCAACGCCGCGACACTGGCGTGACCGAGTTTTACGCGTGGCAGATCAACCGCGTGCCGCTGCCGGACGCCCAGTATGGCGTGGTCTGCTACTTCCGCGATGTTTCCGCCCAGGTGCACGCGCGATCGGCCTTGGCCGAGGCGGGCGAAAAGCTGCGGCGCCTGAACGAGCAGCTCGAGGCGCGGGTGAATGAAGAGGTCGCGGCGCGACAAGAGGCGCAGGCGAGATTGGCGCATGTGCAGCGGATGGAGGCGCTGGGCCAGTTGGCTGGCGGGATCGCGCACGACTTCAACAACGTGCTGCAGGCGGTTTCGGGTGGCCTGACGCTGATCGAGCGGCGCGCGCAGGATGGACAGGTGCGGCGGCTGGCCGGGATGGCCTCCGAGGCGGCAGGCCGCGGCGCCGCGATCACCGGCCGCCTGCTGTCCTTCGCCCGCCGGGGTGAGCTGCGGGCCAGCCAGGTGCAACCGCTGCCGCTGCTGCGAAATCTCGCGGAAATGCTGGCGCCGATCCTGGGCGCCACGATCACGGTCCGCATCGAGGTGCCGGAAGATGCGCCGGCACTGCTGGCCGATAAGGCGCAGCTCGAGACCGCGCTGGTGAATCTTGCGGTGAACGCGCGCGACGCGATGCCGGAGGGCGGTTCCCTGACCATGTCGGCCGCGACGGAACGCATGGCCCAAGGCGTCGCGCATATCGCGAACCTGCGGCCAGGGGCGTACCTGTGCATCGCTTTGACCGACACCGGCAAGGGCATGGATGCCGCGACGCTGGCACGCGCTTCGGAACCCTTCTTCACCACCAAGAAGGCGGGTCAAGGCACCGGGCTCGGACTGGCGATGGCGCGCGGCTTTGCGCAGCAGTCGGGCGGCGACCTTGTCATCAGAAGTGCGCCCGGCCGGGGAACGACTGTGATGCTGTGGTTCCCACTGGCCGAGGGCACGAGTGACGACGAGCTCGGTTCCGGCCCCTCGAACGCAGCAACCGCGGTATCGGCGCGAATACTGGTCGCCGATGACGATCCGATGGTGCGCGAGGTGCTCGCCTGGCAACTGATCGCGCAAGGCTATCGCGTAACCCAGGCATCAGATGGCCTGGCAGCCCTGGCGCAGCTTGAAGCTGGCAGCGTCCCGGACCTGTTGGTGACGGATCTGGCAATGCCGGGCATGAACGGGCTGATGCTGATCCAGGAAGCGCGACGCCATCGGCCGGGACTGCCGGCGCTGCTGCTCACCGGCTACGCCGAGGGCAATGTCGCGGATCGCATTGTCGGTCTGCAGCCTGGCCGGACGGCGTTGCTTCGCAAGCCGGTATCCGACGGCGAACTGACCCGGCACGCGGCGACACTGCTGTCGTCGGGCGATCAGAGCGCGATCGCTTGAGGCGGGTTCCGTCGGAGAGCGTGAATCGCGCTCTATATCATGAGTTGCTGGGGCATGATCGGATCAACCTGATCCGATCATGCCCCAGATCAGGGATGACTTCTGATAGGCGAAGTCATCCTGCTCTATCGCGTTGCTGACTCCCAGGACACACCAACCATTCCGCGCGGTATCGGGGCTCTCCTCGGCGTGCGGTCGAAACGCTCGCCGATTCCTATCACTTTGGTTGCTCTGGCGCCCGAATTCTCGCGACCAACCGCCGCCCCTCCCACACCTCGGCAGCGGGGTACGCGTCGAGCATGCGTTCAGCCTCGACGCATGCCTCCTGATCCGTGGCGCATTCGATGTTTTCGGCCTCTTTGATGTGGTCGTCCGAACCGATCATGTAGACGCGGTAAAGCGTCATGCGCTGTCCCCTGTCGCGGTACAGAAGTAAGGCAGGAGCAGCGAAACGAGTCACTTCCGCTCTTTGACATATACGTGGATTGGCCCAGGGTAGTACGCAGGGACGGGTTTCCGCCGGGCCGCGCTATTGCGCCGGTACGCCTGTCTCGGCGAGTTCGGCTTCGATCGCCGCCTGCACCACGTCCAGCGTGTCCTTCACATCGGCCGCGTCGTGCGCCAGCGAGACGTAGAACTTGCTCTCGCCCTTCAGGATGCCGCCCGCACGCAAGCGGCGGTTGAAGCGGCGGCTCATCTCGGCATCGGCGCGCAGCCAGCCACGGTAGTCGGAGACCTCCCCGGCGGCATAGACGATATCGAACAGCGGCGGCACGCCGATCACCTGCGCGGGCAGGCCGGCTTTCTGCAGCATCGCGGCGATGCCGTTCATCAGCTCGCGTCCGGTGGCGAAGACTTTCTCATAAGTCCCCGGCTGCCGCAGGATCTCCAGTGTCGCGAGCCCCGCGACAGCCGCCACCGGGTTGCCGGAGAGCGTACCGATCTGGGTCAGGAAGCGCTCGTCGCCGACCTTGCCGCGATCGAATAGCGACATGATGTCCTCGCGCCCCGCGATCGCCGCCAGCGGGAAGCCGCCGCCGATGATCTTGCCCAGCGTGCACAGGTCGGGTGTGACCCCGTAGAACGCCTGTGCGCCGCCATAGGCGAAGCGGAAGCCGGTGACGACCTCGTCGAAGATCAGCGGAATTCCGTGTTCCTGTGTCGCCTCGCGCAGCGCCTGGAGGAAGCCCGGCTTCGGCGGCAGCAGGCGCTGGAACGGCTCGACGATCACGCCGCCGAGTTCGTCGTGATGCTCGTGGATCAGGCTGGCCGCCATCGCCGCATCGTTGAACGGCGCGATGATCATTTCGTCGCGCACGCTGCGCGGGATGCCGGGTGAGTCAGGCACCGCCTGCGGGAAGTTGCCGGGGCGCTTCGGCGCGAGGCTCATCAGGCTGTAATCGCTCATGCCGTGATAGCCGCCCTCGAACTTCATGATCTTGTCGCGGCCGCGGAACGCGCGCGCGACGCGCATGGCGTAGGCATC
>DATBKQ010000716.1:0-3474 GCA_036555825.1 Acetobacteraceae bacterium
AGGCAGGCCGGTCACGCGGTGCGCATGATCGCCATCGCCGGGATCGAGTTTCCTTGCCTGCGATCGCAGGACGAATGGACGCATGGAACCTTGCCGCCACAGCTCCAGGGATCGCAGGAGGCGATCGGATGGGCCGATCACTTGGTGATCGTTTACCCGCTATGGTTGGGCGACGTGCCGGCCCTGCTGAAGGCCTTTCTGGAGCAGATCGCGCGTCCGGGATTCGCCTTTACCCCAGGATCGGGCTATCCCGCCCCCGGTCCGCTGAAAGGCAAATCAGCCCGCCTGATCGTCACCATGGGCATGCCGGCATTGGTCTATCGCTGGTACTTCCTCCAGCACAGCCTGACCAGCCTGAAGCGCAATGTCCTGCAACTCATCGGCATCCGCCCGGTGCGCGAAACGATCATCGGCATGATCGAAACGACAAATCACCGGCGCTGGCTGGACCGGATACGCGCGCTTGGCAAGGCCGCGCGCTGACCGCTACCCGCTGGCGCGCCTTGCGCCGTGACATACAGCGCGTCGGCCCTCCTTCGTCCTACGTGCTGAGAGGACTACGCCTGTAGCGGCAGCACCGTGCCAACGCCGCCTGGCTGATAGACGTCGCTACCGCCCGGCGCACCTCGAACCGACAGCATGACGCCCTCGCTCGCCTGCTCAACTACGAGACTTGTCGGCGCATTGAACACCGGCTGCGTCGTCACATGGAAAGCGGCGACTGCCTTCCCCGCGTTGAACAGGGTCAGCAGGTCGTCCCTGATATCGTAGCTGTCGGCGGTCAGCCCTTTCAGATCCATGTAGCTCCAGGCCATGCTCACCGATCCCTGGAACTCGCCCGGCTGATTGATGGTGAGCCCAGCGGCGTTGGAGCGTTCCGGATCGCCGGAGAGTGCAAAGGAAACATCGCGACCGACCGCGCCGGTGATCTCCATGCGGCCCGGGGCGCTCTGCACCGACTCCAGCGCGATGGCCCCTGTGCCATCGATCTGCGGCACGTCCAGCAGCACGCTCCTAAGGGTTGAGTTCCCCGCCAGCGTGACGCGCGAACCGGCCGCGCCATGCACCGTCAGGCTGCCGAACGCAATGCTGTCGCTGGTGATGAGGTGCGAGTTGGCGGCCAGATCGACGGTCGCGGTCAAAGTCGATGAGAAAGCCTCGATCAGGTGCAGCGTGTCGGTGCCGGAGACATTGATCGTAGGCTTCGTGCTGCCGCCCGCGGCGGTTCCTGCCGTCAGCGTGGCGCGATCACTCAGATTGACCACCGGTGAGTCACCGTTCTGACCCGGCGCATTGAACAGCAGTGTATTGCCGGCGAGATCGCCGCCGCGCATGTTCATCGTGCCGCCTGGCATCAGCAGCGTCATGCCCGCGGTCGGCAGGATACCGGCCGACCAGTTTGCGGGGTCGGTGGCGCTGTTGGCGCTGTGCCCGCCGAGCCAGCCTTCGACGGTTCCGAAAGTGGTCGCGCCGGTTACCGGATCAGTCGGCGATCCCGCGCCGGGCGTCCAGGTGTCGGACGGCGTGGCCTTCGACCACCAAGCCCATTGTAGTTCTCCTGATAGACCTGGCCATCCACGATAGCCAACTGGATGACGTTGGCGGTGGTGGCATCGACCAGGCCGTCCATCGATACCTGGCCATCGCTGATGTCCCAGAAGTTGTGGCTGTCGTCGATGATGATGATCGGATTCTCGGAGCCGGATGGCGTCGGGCTGAATGGCACCGGCACCGTCGCTGTGCCCGAAGACGGATACCAGCCGCGGTAGTTGCCGGGTGCGGCTGGCTGCCAGGACCACCACAGATCGTGGTCATTCTCCTGCCAGACATATTGGCCGTCGAACGCCATCTCGATGACGCCCGCGGTATTCGCGTCCACATTGCCGTTCAGCACCACCTGGCCATCGGTGGTGATGCTCCAGACATTGCCCTGGGCGTCGGATAACGTGGAACCGCCGCGAAAGATGAACGCGCCCGCATCGGACATCAGGGCTTCGGCGCTCACCGGCGCGGGGCCAGGCGTCCAGGTACCTCCCGGGGTCGCCTTCTCCCACCAGAGTGCCTGATTGTTCTCTTGCCAGATCTCGCCATTCACATACGCCAACGCGACGACATTCGCCGTCGTCTCATCGGCCACGTTGTCGATGACGACCTTGCCGTTGGAAATCGTCCAGAAATTGCTGTGCTGATCGAAGATCAGACCGGTCGTCTTGGGAACGATGCTGTCGTCGGGTGATGGATTGGCCGTGAATGGTTGGCCAGTCTCTGTCCAGCCGAAATAGCCCTGTCCTGGCGTCCACTCCCACCAGTCATCGTCGGCGTTCAACTGATAGATGTTGCCGTTTGCATCCTCGTACAACTGGAAAACGCGCGACGTATGCGGATCGGCAACACCGTTTTCGGCGACCTGGCCATCCTGCGTGATGCTCCATGTGTCGCCGTCGGGATCGGTCAGTTGACTGTCGGGACCCCACGCATATGCATCGAGGGTTGCGGGATACGCCATCGTCGCCTCCATCCGGCACCGTGTGCATGCGCCGCTGGCAGCATGCGGATCATTGATCCAGATCAACTATGGCAACGTCCAGGACCTGACGCTTTCAGCGCAAATCGATGTAATCGGCAGCAGACTTGAGGCAATCTCATGTAATCGGCCTGCACCTCGATGCGCGGTGGCAAGATGCGGCATCGTCAGCGCGGGGTGACGAGGTATCCATGAGAGAACCGATGCACAAGCGTTCAAAACCGCGCGCCGGCCCGGGCAAACACTTCCGCGCGATTGCCGTACAAACGCGCGCGGTCCGGCCAGAGAAAAGCATCGCCGCTACCCGCCCGGCGCGCCCTGCGCCTCGACATACAGCGCGTAAACCGATTGGCTCGCGGCCATGAACAGCCGGTTTCGCTTCGCCCCGCCGAAGCACACATTGGCGCATCGCTCCGGCAGCAGGATACGTCCGATCAGCGCACCGTCCGACGCGAACACCGCCACGCCATCCTCACCCTCGCCACCGGTGAAGCCGCACCACACGTTGCCCTCGGTGTCCACGCGGATCCCGTCAGCCCATCCCTTGGTGGCGAAGAACACCCGCCCGTTCGCCGCACGTGCCCCGACAATGTCATAGACATGCGTGGTCTTCGGCTCGGCCGGCGTATCGACGACATACAGTCGTGACTCGTCGGGCGAGAACGCGAGGCCATTCGGTCGCGCCATGTCGTCGATCGCCACCGTCAGCGCACCGGTCGTGCCGTCGATCCGGTACATCCGGAACGGCAGCTCCGCCTCGCCCTTGTGCCCGAGGTAATTGCCGCGGATCCCGGCGCCGTTGTCGCTGAACCAGATCGAGCCGTCCGACTTCACCACCACGTCGTTTGGCCCCGTCAGCCGCTTGCCCTCGAACCGCTCGGCCAGCACGGTGATGCTGCCGTCGTATTCGGTGCGCGTCAGACGCTGGCTGCCCATTTCGCAGGTGATCA
>DATBKQ010000717.1:0-3842 GCA_036555825.1 Acetobacteraceae bacterium
TGACGCCCGATAATGAGCGCGAACTGCTTCGAAGCATCGAGCGGCTGGAAACCGAGGTGCATCTGCTTGGTTCGATCGCGGGCATCTTGCTGTCCATCATCGGGCAGCTTGGCTACCGTCACGTCGAAGAGGCGATCCTGCGTGGCCTGACGGACGCGGCGGCCTCCGTGCCCGCCCGCAACGAAGCCGATTGGGACGAATTCGTCGCCTATATCCGCAAGCAGGGGGCGGCAGTGGCGGTGAGACGGGCGGTGACCCGGACCGATCCGGCCCGTCCCAATGGCGGGATCGTCGGCAACCGCCTGAACCGGCCGTAGTCCAGTATCCGATCGCAGAGGGGCGTGAGCCGCTTGCGGCCACGCTCCGCCGCGTGAATCGGATTCGATACTAGCTGCTGCCGATCAGGATGCCGGCGGCAAACACCAGTGCGCCGCCGAACGCCACCTGGAATGCGGCGGAAATCGGCGGCGTATCCATGTACTTCCAACGCACCCAACTGATCGTGGCCAGCTCCGCCACCACGACGCAGATCGCCAGCGTGGTTGCGGTCCAGAAGTTAGGGATCAGATACGGCAGCGTGTGACCGATCCCGCCCAGAGTGGTCATCGCCCCGGTGATGGCGCCACGAATCACCGGCGCGCCGCGGCCGGTCAGGCTGCCATTGTCCGACAGTGCCTCGGCGAACGCCATCGAGATGCCCGCGCCGATCGAGGCCGCCAACCCAACCACGAATGCATTCCACGACTCGCCGGTGGCGAAGGCCGCGGCGAACAGCGGCGCGAGCGTCGAGACCGAGCCGTCCATCAAGCCGGCGAGCCCTGGTTGAATCACCCGCAGCACGAAGTTGCGCCGCGCATGCGCGTCTTCGCGGGCGCGCACGCTGGCGGGCAGGTTCTGCTCCACCAGCGCATCGGCACGCTGCTCGTGCACCGCCTCGGCTTCCGCCAGATCGCCCAGCAGGCTGCGGATCGACGCATCCGTGGTGCGGGCCGCGGCGCGCCGGTAGAACCGCTTCGTCTCGGTCTCCATGCTCTCGGCCAGGTCGCGCACCGCGTCGAGCCTGAGCGGCTGGATCTGCCACACCGGTCGATGCTGGATGAAACCGCGGATATCCTGGCGACGGATCAGCGGGATGTGCTCGCCGAACTTCTCGCGGTAGAGCTCGATCAGCCGGCGGCGATGATCGCCCTCCTCGCCCGCCATCTCGGTGAACACCTTGGCGCTCGCCGGGTAATCCTGCCGCAACCCCTCGGCGATGTCGGCATAGATGCGACCGTCCTCCTCCTCGTTGGCGATCGCCAGCGCGAGGACCTCCCGCTCGCTGAGGTCGGAAAAATTCCGCATGTCGCGCCAATGTGGCGGTTGGGGAGCGCCGGTCAAGCCCAGCCAACGACCCGCCGCGCGTTGCCCGCCCAGGTGTAATCGCGGCGGACAATCTCCGCTGCCGCCGCCTTTCCCAGCCGCTGCCGCAGCGCCGGGTCGCCGGCGAGCCGCGCGATCGCCTGCCACATCGCGCCGGGCTGCGCCGGATCGAACAGCAGGGCGGTCTCGCCATGGGTCAGCGTCTCGCGGATGTTCGCCTGATCGGGTGCGACAATGGCGCGGCCCGCGGCCATGTACTCGAAGACCTTCAGCGGCGATGCATACTCCACTGCCCCGGGCTGCAGCGCGATGTCGAATCCGGCGACCAGCCCGGGAATCTGCCCGCGCGGGCGCATCCCGGTGAAGCGCACCCGGGCGGCAAGGCCGAGACCCGCAGCCTGCGCCTCCAGTTGAGCGCGGGCCGGGCCATCGCCGATCACCACCAGGTCCACCGGCGTGGTTTCCCGTGCCTCGGCCATGGCGCTGATGACACTGTCCAGGCCGTGCCAGTCGCGCACGAAACCGACAAACCCGAGCACCGTTCGTTCGTGCCTCGCGGCGGGCGGCGGGGCATCGGCGAACGCGGCCGGGCTGATGGCATTCGGCACGATCTCGATGCGGTGCGCTGGCACGCCCGCCCGCTGGATGATCCGCTTCAGCACACCGGTGACCGCGAGCACCTTGTCGGCGGAGCGCCAGACAAACCCTTCCAGCCGGCGGGCAAGCCCAGGCAAGCCAAGCCGCCCGAACCGTCGCCGTTCTTCCGCATTGACCTCCAGGAACAGATTCACGCCGCTGCGCCGCGCCAGCCAGGCGCCACCCAGATAGAACGGGTTGTACCGCTCGTAGATCAGGTCCGAATGAAAGCGCCGAGCTGCCCGTTGCAGGCGCCAGAACGCCGGAAGATTGTATGCCAACTCGCAAGCGTCCAGCGCCATGGCGGCAGGCGCGCGCGGACCAGGGCGAGCAGCCGGCTCTCGCCGCCAAACTCCGACCGCCGATAGAGCCGCGGACCGACCACGACCACCTCGTGGCCAAGTGCGCGAAACGCGGCGACCATCTCCTCGAGATGGACACTCTGACCGTCGCGCGACTGGATGCGATGGCTGTAGAGGATACGCAAAATCAGATGGCGAGCGCCGCATCCACCGCCGCACCCAGCCGATCGACGATGGTGTCGATCTCGGCGGCGGTCACGATATAGGGCGGGGCGACGATGACGTGGTCGCCACGGACTCCGTCGATCGTGCCGCCCATCGGATAGATCGCCAGGCCGCGCGACAAGGCCTCGCGCTTCACCCGCTCGTTGCTCTTCAACTGCGGATCGAACACCGCCTTGCTCGCCCTGTCGGCGACGAATTCCAGCGCCCAGAACAGCCCGCGGCCGCGCACATCGCCGACGTGCCGATGGTTGCCGAAGCGCTCGGTCAGCGCGGTTTCCAGTCGCTGGCCCATGGTTCGCACATTCGCCAGCAGATCCTCGTCGCGAATGATCCGCTGCACCTCCAGCGCGGCGGCGCAGGCCACCGGATGCGCCTGATAGGTGTGGCCGTGCATGAACCCGCCCGAGCCGGCATTGATCGCGTCCACGATCCGGCCCCCGATCAGCACGCCGCCGATCGGCTGGTAACCGCCGCCCAAACCCTTCGCGACAACCTGCAGATCCGGGGCAATCCCTTCCTGTTCCCAGGCATGCATGGTCCCGGTGCGGCCCATGCCGCACATCACCTCGTCCAGGATCAGCAGCGCGCCGTGCCGGTCGCAGATCTCGCGCACGCGGCGGAAGTATCCCGCCAGCGCGGTCACGCAGCCGGTCGTGGCGCCGACCACCGGCTCGGCGATGAACGCAATCACCCTCTCGGGGCCGAGCCGCTGGAACTCCGCCTCCAGTTCATCCGCGAGCCGGTCCACGTATTGCTGATCGCTCTCGTCTTCACGCTGAAAACGATAGGCGAAGCAAGGCGAGACCAGGCTGAACGCCGGCGCCAGGATCGGCTCGTACAGCTTGCGCCGCATCATGTTGCCACCGGCGGCGAGCGCCCCCAGCGTGTTGCCATGATAGCCCTGGCGGCGTGCGATGAAATGCGTGCGCCGCGGCTGCCCGAGCTCGACGAAATATTGCCGCGCGAGTTTCAGCGCCGCCTCGGTGCCCTCCGAGCCGGACGAGCAGAAATACGCGTGCGTCAGGCCGCCGGGTTCGCCATCCAGCACGATGTGCGCCAGTTCCTCGGCGGGTGCGCTGCTGAAGGTGCCGGTGTGGGCATACGCCATGCTGGCCGCCTGCCGGCCGACCGCCTCGGCGATGCGGCGGTTGCCGTGCCCGAGACAGGCGACCGCGGCACCGCCGGAGCCGTCGATGATCTTCCTGCCGTCGGCGAGATGCAGGTAGATGCCGTCACCGCCGATCGCGGTTGGCGGGATGGAGCCGGAGCGGTGCAGGACCCGGCTGGCGCTGTTGTCTGTTGCTTGCATCCCGCAGG
>DATBKQ010000718.1:0-1561 GCA_036555825.1 Acetobacteraceae bacterium
ACCGCAGGCAGCGCGATGCGCCGCCACCACAGCCAGCCGCCGACCCGCAGGTTGGCCGCGACCGCACGCATCTCCGCGGGGATCGCGGCGGCGCCGGCGATCACATTGAAGAAAATGTACCACTGGGTGCCGAGCACCATCAGCGGGCTCAGCCAGATGTTCGGATCGGCATGCAACGCGACGATCGCCGAGACGACGAGCGGAAACAGAAGGTTGGCGGGGAACGCGGCGAGAAACTGCGCCACCGGCTGAAAGATGCGGGCGGCGCGCGGCCGTGTGCCGATCCACACCCCGATCGGCACCCAGATGACGCTCGCCAGCGCGATCAGCACGACGACGCGGGTGAGCGTGTAAAGTCCTAGCAGCAGCGTGATGCCGACGTCGGACAGCGTGATGCCCGCGATGGCAAAGCGCACCAGGAGCGCCAGCGCGGCCGCGGCGGCAAGAAGGACAAGACCATTCCAGACCCACGTGATCCAGCCGTGGCGCTGCGGCTGGCCCGGCTTCGCCGCCGCGCGGTCGAACCAATGCGTCTGCAACGAGCGCCGCCACAGCACCGCGAACGGCTCGGTGGCGCGGTCAACCAGGCGCGAGCGGCGCAGCACGTCGAACACCCAGGAGCGCGGCGGCAGCACGCCGGCCTCCTGCTCGAAGCGGAAGCGGTCGGCCCACGCCACCAGCGGCCGGAACAAGAGCTGATCGTAGATCAGGATCACGATCAGCATGGTGCCGATCGCCCACCACACGGCGCGGAGATCGCGATGCTCGATGGCGAGCGCGATGTAGGAGCCGACGCCGGGCAGGGTCACGGTGGTGTTGCCGACGCTGATCGCCTCCGACGCCACCACGAAGAACCAGCTGCCGGACATCGACATCATCATGTTCCAGATCAGCTGCGGCATGGCGAACGGCACGTCGACCCGCCAGAAATGCATCCACGGGTTCAGCCGGAAGGTGCGCGACGCCTCGTTCAGCTCGGCCGGCACGGTGCGCAGCGACTGATAGAAGCTGAACGCCATGTTCCAGGCCTGGCTGGTGAAGATCGCGAAAATGGCGGCGAATTCGGCGCCGAGCACGCGGCCGGGCGCCAGCGCCATGAAGAACACCACCGTGATCGAGATGAAGCCGAGGATCGGCACCGATTGCAGGATGTCGAGCAGCGGCACCAGGAGCCGCTCGGCGCGCTTGTTCTTGGCCGCGAGCGTCGCATAGGTGAAGGTGAAGAGGAGCGACAGCAGCATCGCGATCAGCATGCGCAAGGTGGTGCGCGCGGCGTATTCGGGCAGATTGCGCGGATCGAGGGACGGCGGCTGCTTCTGCAATTCGGCGAGCGGCTCGAACAGGTGGCGGCTCGCCTCGCCGAGGAACACCAGGAGCCCGAGCACCAGCAGCACCGCGAGCACGTCCCAGCGGCTGAACAAGCGGGCCCAGCCACCGACCGAAATGGGGACGAATACCCGCATGCCCTGTGCCTAAATCTCAGTGCTCGATGGTCATCGCAGTGTCGCAAAAGTGGCGGAGCGCCGGCCGAGGATCGCGGCAGGCCGTGACGACATAACAT
>DATBKQ010000719.1:0-5629 GCA_036555825.1 Acetobacteraceae bacterium
CGCTGACCGACTGCTACCTGCTCGCGGGCTACATCGACCCGGCGCATTTCCTCGGCGGCCGGTTGCGGCTCGATATCGCCGCCGCGCATGCCGCGCTCGATCGTGTCGCCGCCGCACTGGGGATGCCCGGCGCGGAACGCGCCGCGCGCGCGGCCGAAGCGGCGATCCGCATCACCACCGCGGTGATGTCGAGCGAGATCGCCCGCAACCTGGCGCAGAAGGGCGAGGAAGCGCGCAACTATACGCTGGTGGCCTTCGGCGGCGCCGGCCCGACGCATGCCAACCTCATCGCCGAGGACGCGGGGATCGCCAGCGTGCTGGTCCCGCTGACCCCCAGCACCTTCTGCGCCCTCGGCGCAATCCTCGCCAATGTGAAACGCGACTTCGTCAGCTCGCGCTTCCTTCGCCTCGCCGATGGCGCGTCTTCGCTGCAGGCACTCGGCGCGGAGTTCGACCGGCTGGAACGCACCGCCGGCGCCTGGATTGCCACCGAGGGCGAAATCCTGGGGAGCATTCGCTACGAGGTCAGCGCCGACATGCGTTATGCGGGCCAGGCGTTCGAACTGCCGGTGCAGTTGTCGGACGCCTTGCGCCGCGCAGCGGACGCGGCGGCGCTGACCGAACTGTTCCACCAGGCGCACGAGAAGGTTTACAGCTTCCGCGACCGGTCGAGCAGTGTGGAGATCACCGCCGAGAGACTGCGCGTGGTCGGCGAGATTCCGCCGGTCAGCCTGCCGCGGCTCGCCGCACAAGGCGCGGCTGTATCCGCGACTGTGCGCAGCCTGTTCCTCGATGGCGGCAGCATCGCGGCGGCGGTGTACCAGCGCGACGACCTGCGCCCCGACCAGACGCTGCGCGGTCCGGCGATCGTCGAACAGGAAGATACCACGACCATCGTCTTGCCGGGCTGGTCGGCAACAGTGGACGCGATCGGAAACCTGCTGATCGCGCGGGAAACAGACGGGGGGTGACGATGAAGCTGCAAATGGCGGCGATCGCCGGCATGATCGCCATGCTGCTCGGCTACGCACACGCGCAGGACAGCATCCATCTCGGCGCCGATGTGGACGCCGCACTGCTCGATCCGCGTATCATGCGCGACACCACCGCGTTCCGCGTGTGCGACCTGTTGTTCGACGGCCTGATCGAGCTCGATGCGAAGTCGCAGCCGCAGCCCGGACTGGCGCAAAGCTGGGATCACCCGGACGCCACGACCTGGATCTTCCATCTGCGCGATGCCAAATTCGCCGACGGCACGCCGGTGAGCGCGGACGATGTGGCCTACACGTTCCAGACCACGCTGGACCCGAAGATGGCGTCGCGCTTCCGCGGCTGGCTGACCCCGATCAAGGCGATCACCGCCACCGACGCCCATACCGTGCGCATGGAGCTGTCGCAGCCGTACGCCCCGCTGCTCGGTTACATGGAACTCGGCATCGTGCCGAAGGCGGTGGCAGCGGCGCCGAACGCCGACCTCTCCGCGCATCCGGTAGGCAGCGGGCCGATGCGCCTTGCCGGCTGGAAGCGCGGCAACTCGATCGTGCTGGAGGCAAACCCCGGCTACTGGGGCGGCGCGCCCAAACTGAAGCGGCTGGAGATCGTGGTCGTCGGTGACAACACCGCCCGCGCGCAGGCGCTGGAGGCAGGCGACCTCGACTTCATCCAGTCGCCGCTGTCGCCGCAGGATGTGCACCGGCTGATGGGCGAGCAGAAGTTCGCCCACGTGGACGCAAGTGGCCAGGCGTTGACGTTTCTGCTCTTCAACACGTCCGATCCGACGTTGGCCGATCCGGAGATGCGGCGCGCGCTGGCGCACCTGATCGATCAGAAGACCATCCTTTCGCAGATTTACGGCGGCATCGATCAGCCGGCGAACGAGATGCTGCTGCCGACCTCGCTGGGCTACGATGCCTCGCTCCGGCAGCCCGCATTCGATCCGGCCGAAGCCGGCAAGGAACTGGACGCGCTGGGCTGGAAGCGTGGCGCCGATGGCAAGCGCGCGAAGGACGGCAAGAAGCTGGCGATCACGCTGTCCACGCACAGCGAGGATCCGAACCGGGTACAGACGATGGAGTTCCTTCAGGCGGTGTTCACCGATGCCGGCATCGAGACCAAGGTGAGCCTGGCCGACTTCCCGTCGTTCTTCGCCGCCGTGCGCGACGGTCGCACGCAGATCGCGCTGCTCGGCATGGCGCTGAACGTGCCGGACCCCGACCGCGTGCTGTACGACCAGATGCACACCGGCGGCGGCAACAACTGGGCGCACTACGGCAATCCCGAGGTCGATGCGGCATTGGAACAGGGACGCCGCGGCGACGATCGCCTCGCCGCCTATCGCAAGGCGGAAACCATCCTGACGCGCGACCTGCCGTTATACGTGCTGTCGTACCAGGGCTATCAGGCGTTCTACCGGCCGGCGCTGCACTTCGAGCCCAACCCTCGCGGCTATCTGCGCAGCCTGCTTTGGTAGCCTATGCCGTTCGGCGGCTGGTGCTCCTGTTGCCCACGCTGCTGGGGATGGCGGTCGCCACCTTCTTCCTGCTCCTGCTGATCCCCGGCGATCCGGCGCGCGTGCTGCTGGGACCGGATGCGCCAGCGGACGCGGTCGCCGCGATGCGCGTCAAGCTCGGTCTGGATCTGCCGTGGTATGTACGGCTGGGCCGCTACCTGCTCGGGCTGCTGCATGGCGATCTCGGCCGATCGGCGTTCGAGAGCCAGACGGTGGCACGGCTGATCCTGGATCGTCTCGGCGCCACGCTGGAGCTCGCGGTCGCCGCCATGCTGGTGGCACTCGCACTGGGCATCGGCCTCGGCGTGGTCGCTGCTGTGCAACGCGGCCGCGCCGCCGACCTGATGGCTATGCTGGTGGCGCAACTCGGCATCTCGATGCCGGTCTATTGGCTCGGCATCATGCTGGTCCTCGCGTTCGCGGTGCAGCTCAACTGGCTGCCGGCGATCGGCCGCGGCCCGGCGATCATCGAGGCGTTCGCCGCCATGTTCACCGGCGATGCCGCGCCGCTGGCCCAGGCGCTGCAGCACATCGTGCTGCCGGCGTTCGCGCTCGGCATCGGCGCCGCCGCGATCATCAGCCGCGTGGTGCGCGCCTCGCTCCTGGAAACGCTGTCCGCCGATTTCGTGCGAACCGGCCATGCCAAGGGCCTGAGCGCCGCGCGGGTGGTGCTGCGGCATGCATTGCCCAACGCGATGCTGCCGATCCTCAGTGTCATCGGACTGCGCTTCGGCGCGCTGCTGGGCGGCGCCGTATTGACCGAAACGATCTTCAACTGGCCGGGCATGGGGCAACTCGTCGTCACCGCGATCATGCAGCGCGACATCCCGCTGGTGCAGGGCGTGGTGCTGGTGTTCGCGCTGCTCTACGCGCTGACCAACCTGGCGGTGGACCTGCTCAACTCGGTCATCGACCCCCGGGTGCGGTTGGGCTGAATGCGACGCTGGCGCGGCAATCCCTCGCTGCTGGCCGGTGCCGCGATCAGCCTGACGGTGCTCGCCATCGCAGTGTTGGCGCCATGGATCACCTGGTGGCCGGTCGACCGGATGGACATGGCGCACCGCTTCGCCGGACCGTCGGCGCAGCACCTGCTTGGCACCGACAACTTCGGCCGCGACCTGTGGACGCGCATCGCACTGGGCGCGCGCATCTCGCTGACGATCTCGCTCTGCTCCGTGGCACTGGCAACCTTGATCGGCGGCACACTCGGCACTGTTGCCGGTTATTTTGGCGGTTGGGCCGACCTGCTCCTGATGCGTCTGGTCGATATCTTCCTCGGGTTCCCGTCGCTGCTGCTGGCATTGGGCCTGCTCGCCGTGCTCGGGCCGGGCTGGCGCAACACGACGCTCGCGCTGGTCGCCGCGTTCTGGGCCGAGTATGCGCGGGTGGCGCGCGCCTCGGTGCTGGCGCTGCGCGATGCCGAGTTCGTGGTGGCGGCACGCGCCGTCGGCGGCACGCACCTGCACGTGCTGCGCCGCGCGGTGCTGCCCAATGCGCTGGGACCGATCGTCGTGCTGGCCACGCTTGGGTTGGGGACCGCGGTGGTGGCCGAGTCGGGCCTCAGCTTCCTGGGTTTCGGCGTGCCGCCGCCGGCGCCGACCTGGGGATGGACGCTGGCCTATGGCACCCGGTATCTGCGCGCCGCGCCGTGGATGGCAAGCGTGGTGGGGCTTGCCATCATGATCACGGTGCTGGGCTTCAACCTGCTGGGCGACGGCCTGCGCGACTGGCTCGATCCGCGAGGAGAGTCGCGAACATCGTAGTTGCGCGACGGTCGACGGAGCACGCACGTGGCGGCGTGCCGTGCACGAGAAGCGGGTAACCCCAGCACCCGAACTACGCGACCGGGCAAGGTGGCTGTTTCAAAAGGGTGTGTGCAAAGGGCCATCCATTATTCGGCGCACGTCACGAAGGCCTTTGCGGCGGCGCGCACAGATCATATGCTCACGATCCAACGCCAGCATATGAAGGCCAGGCCGACTCAAACACCTCGATTGCAGGTGAGGCGTCCAGTGCCGCCGCAGTTTGACAGCCGCACATAGACCGCGAACCGGTCGTTCGCTTCGTAACGAGCACACATGGTCGAGACAAGCCCTGCCGGGTTCAAGTCCGCTTTGCGCCCATTCGGGTCATTGAGGAGCTCACGCCGGCTGGACGGAGGCGGGACATTGCAACCCAGGCCGACGTGGCCAAGATGAGTGGGATTCCGCCTGTCCGCTTCCGAGCGATGACGCCCCTGGAACCGGATATCGGCTGAAGCCGGGATGGCCGGAACGGAGCGGCTGCTGGAAGGTAACGTGCCGATGTCGTTCCCGCTGGCAGGTGATAAGCGATCCCGCGGTCAAACGGCGGCTCTCGAACGAGCACTTCTCGGTTGATGGCACCTTGATCGATGCAGGAGCTTCGATGAAGAGCTTCCGACGTAAGGACGGGGCGGGATGATCTGCCCAACGCCCGCACTCGCAATGCCGAGCGCAACTTTCACAACGAGAAGCGCAACAACGCCGCACGGCGAATCTCCGCATAGCTAGTGCACAACCATGCCGGTCAGCGGATAGGCCTGCAGCATGACGAGGACGCCGACGAGGCATGCCAACGCTATTGAGTGGAGCGAGTGCGTGCCATAGTCGTCACGCCGCGTCGGCGCGGCGGTGCGGTTCTGGGACCCTGCCAGTCTCGGCGCACATGAACGGCCCGTCATACTCGCAGCCGCTGGCCATCACCGCCACCTTGGCGGCTCAAAGTTGAAATCGTCCCCCACTACGCTCCATTATCATTGTGCGTTCTCAAAAACCCACCGGGAGCTGTCCATCATGAGCACAGTAGACGCGAACCGCGTGATCCTCACTGGGGAGAATTCTGCCATTCGGCTCAGCAATAACGACAGCGATAGCTTCACGACGAATGCTACCTTTTGGCGGATCGTGTCATCCGGAGCTGGGCCCGGCCATGTTCTCTATCTGAAAAGCGAACTGACAAAAGCTCGCTGGCGAATATACTCGGACAACATTGCAATGGCGCGTCTGCTGCAGTCCACCGTGCTGGGTGCGATCTATGCCGAGCTTCTCGACCCGACCATCGCGGTGGTCGATGCGCAATTCAGCAAGTCCGGTGACGTGC
>DATBKQ010000720.1:0-10803 GCA_036555825.1 Acetobacteraceae bacterium
GTCACGGTGCACAGCACCAGCCACGCCGTCGGCACGATGGTCACCCAGGCGTAGCGCTCGCGCTTCATCTTGAACAGCACCACCGTGCAGAGCACCAGCGCGATCGCCGCCAGCATCTGATTGGCGGTACCGAACAACGGCCACAGCGTCCAGATGCCGCCCAGCGGATCGATCACGCCCTGGTACAGGAAATAGCCCCATAGCGCGCAGGCAATCGCCGACCCCACCACGTTGTTGGCCCACGACTCGGTCGCCCTGAACGCAGGCACCACGTTGCCCACGAGGTCCTGGATCAGGAACCGGCAGACGCGGGTGCCCGCATCGACGGTGGTGAGGATGAACAGCGCCTCGAACAGGATCGCGAAATGGTACCAGATGCCCATCAGCAGCTTGCCGCCCAGCATCCCCGACAGGATGCTGGCCATCCCCACCGCGAGCGTCGGCGCGCCGCCGGTGCGCGACAGGATGCTGGTCTCGCCCACGTCATGCGCGATCTGCGTCAGCATCTCGGGTGTCACCACGAAGCCCCAGCCCGAGACTACCTGCGCGGCATGCGCGGCATCCGTGCCGATCAGTCCGGCCGCGCTGTTCATCGCGAAATAGACGCCAGGGTGGATCACCGTGGCGGCGATCATCGCCATGATCGCGACGAACGATTCCATCAGCATCGCGCCGTAGCCGATCAGCCGGATCTGCGTCTCGTTCTCGATCATCTTCGGCGTGGTGCCGGACGCGATCAGCGCGTGCCAACCGGAGACGGCGCCGCAGGCGATGGTGATGAACAGGAACGGGAACACGCCGCCCGACCAGACCGGGCCGCTGCCATCGATGAAGCGGGTGATCGGCGCCATCAGCATGACCGGCCGCACCAACATGATGCCCAGCGCCAGCAGCAGGATGGTGCCGACCTTCAGGAAGGTGGACAGGTAATCGCGCGGCGCCAGCAGCAGCCAGACCGGCAGCACCGAGGCAACGAAGCCGTAGCCGATGATCAGCAGCGCCAGCGTGGGCCCGCCGAGATCGAACCAGGCCGCCAGTGCCGGTGTCTGCGACACGGTCTGCCCCGCGACCAACGCCACCAGCAGCAGCGCGGCGCCGATCACCGACATTTCCGCGATGCGCCCCGGACGGACAAAGCGGCTGTACAGTCCCATGAACGCCGCGATCGGAATGGTGCAGACGACGGTGAACGTGCCCCACGGGCTGCCGGCCAACGCCTTGACCACGACCAGCGCCAGCACCGACAGCACGATGACGCAGATCAGCAGGATGCCGATGCCGGCGATGCCGCCGGCGAGTGGTCCCATCTCGCTGCGCACCATGTCGCCCAGCGACCGGCCATCGCGCCGCGTGGAGAGGAACAGCACCGTCATGTCCTGCACCGCGCCGGCAAACACCACGCCGGCAAGGATCCACAGTGTGCCGGGGAGGTAGCCCATCTGCGCCGCCAGCACCGGTCCGACCAGAGGCCCGGCACCGGCGATCGCGGCGAAGTGGTGGCCGAACAGCACGACGCGATGAGTGGGCACATAGTCCAGCCCGTCGTTGCGCCGCCATGCGGGGGTCGGACGCGCGGCGTCCACCCGGAACACGCGATTGGCGATGAAAAGTGCGTAGAAGCGGTAGGCGATGAAGTAGATGCATACCGCCGCAACCACCAGCCAGGCGGCGTCCACCGGTTCGCCGCGCGTCAGCGCGACGATCAGAAACGAAATCGTCCCGAGCAGGACCACGCCTGCCCAGATGAGCTTATCACGCAGAGACATGTTTGCCCTCTCCGGCCCCACGGAGGCCCGTTCACACCCGGGCGCGTAACTAATCCGCGGGATATGGGTCGGGCAATGACCTGGATCAACCCGCCAGCGCCATCACCGCGTCCAGCAGCACCTCGGCCCCATGCGCGATCTGCTCCTTCGCCGAGTACTCGCGCGGGTTATGCGTGATGCCGCCGACACTGGGCACGAACAGCATCGCACTTGGACAGAGCGGTGCGATCAGCACCGAATCGTGACCGGCGGCGGCGATCATATCGCGTGTCGCAAGCTGACGCGCCGCCGCCTTGTCGCGCAGCAGATCGCTTAGCCCGCGGTCGAACACCGTCGGACCGAAGACGGCATAGGGATCGACCGCGACCGCAACGCCGCGGCGTCCGCCGATCGCGTCCAGCGCGGTGTGCAGCTCCTGTTCCATGGCAACGGCGCGTTCCGCCTGCTCGTGTCGCACATCGCAATGCAGGCGCGTGATATTCGCGACATTGCCGCGCGCATTGGGATAATTCTCGATCCAGGTGGCCGACGCCCGTCCGCCTGGCTCGCCCGCCAGGGCGATGCGTTCCACCGCCAGGATAATCTCGGCCGCCGCGGCCAGGCTGTCGCGGCGACGGTCCATCGTGGTCGGCCCGACATGGCTCGGCTCGCCGGTGACCGTGAGCTGGAAGTAGCGGGCATGCATGGTGCCGGTGACGATGCCGATATCGGCGCCGGTCGCCTCCATTACCGGGCCTTGCTCGATATGCAGTTCCAGCCAGCAGGCCCAGCCGCGCGGCGACGGCACCAGCGCGCCGGCCTGGCCGCTCGCGCGCAGCGCGTCGTGCACGCTGGTCCCCTGGTCGTCGGTGACGGCGAGCGCAGCCTCCAATGCCATGTCGGCCGCATGCACACGGCTGCCCATCATCGCGGGGCGGAATCGGCTGCCTTCCTCGTTCGTCCAGTTCACCAGCTCCAACGGCGCCCGCGTCGCGATGCCGGCCTCCTCCAGTGCGCGCATCAATTCCAGCCCGGCAAGGACGCCGGCAACGCCATCGAACCGTCCCCCCGTCGGCACGGTATCCAGATGGCTGCCGAAGGCGACGGCCGGCGCGGTGTCCTCGCTGCCCTTGCGGCGCAGAAACATGTTGCCGATCGCGTCCTGCTCGAATTTGAGGCCGAGTGGCGCGCACCACCGCAGCAGCAGCGCGCGCGCCTCCGCGTCTTCCGCCGAGAGCGCCAGCCGGCAACTGCCGCCCTCCGGCGTCGGCCCGATCCGCGCCATGTCCATGATGGACTGCCACAGGCGTTCGGTATTGATCGACGGACTCATGGCGAAGCCTTTCCCGAGCTAAAGCCACGGATGAACACAGATAAACACAGATGCCATCCGTGTTCGTGGTTCCATATCAACCATCCAGCGGATGATGACAGGCGAAACCCTGGCCGTCGGGGTCGCTCCATGCGGGATAGGTCGTCCGGCACACATCCGTTGCGCGCGGGCAGCGCGGGTGAAAGTGGCAGCCGGGCGGCGGCGCGGCGGCGGACGGAATCTCCCCGACGACACGCGGCAGCACACCCCGCCGCGCCGGGTCCGGGATCGGCGACGCGTCGCGCAGCATCCGCGTATAAGGATGCCGCGGCGCGGCAAAAACGCGCGCCACCGGTCCCTGCTCGACGATGCGCCCCAGATACATCACCGCGACGCGCGAGCAGAACCAGCGAATAACGCCCAGGTCGTGACTGACGAACACGAACGCCAGCCCGCGCCGCTGTTGCAGCTCCTTCAGCAGCAGCAGCACCTGCGCCTGCACCGACACGTCGAGTGCCGATACCGGCTCGTCCGCCACGATCAGCTCCGGCTCCAGGGCGAGCGCGCGTGCGATGCCGATGCGCTGGCGTTGGCCGCCGGAGAACTCGTGCGGATAGCGATCCAGCGCCGCCTCCGGCAACCCCACCTCGGCCAGCAGCGACGCCGCCCGCTCGCGCGCGGCACGGCCCCGGGCAATCCCGTGCACCGCGAGCGGCTCGGCCAGCGTCCGCCCGATCCGCCGTCGCGGATTCAGCGACGAATACGGGTCCTGGAACACCATCTGCATCCGCCGGCGCAGCCTGTTCAGTGCCCGCCCTTTCGCCGTCCTCACGTCGGTATCGGCAAAGCGGACCTCGCCGGCGTCCGGCTCGATCAGCCGCAGCGCGGCGCGCGCGGCGGTGGACTTGCCACAGCCTGATTCGCCGACCAGGCCGAACGCCTCGCCGGCCTCCACTGCGAAGCCGATGCCATCCACCGCGCGCACCGTGGTGGTCACTGGACGTGGGAACCCCTTGCGCAAGGTGAAATGCTTCACCAGTCCTCTGACCTGCAGAACCGTTGTCACCACGGCTCCACCACGACCTGCGGCCAGATCGCCTGCATCCGCGCTGCCTTGGCCGCGTGCGTCGCCGAATTGTTCAGCTTCCGATTGGGCCTGATCACCATGGCGAACACATCGTCGAGGCCAAACGGCGCCGCGATGTCCAGTCGGCCATCCTCTTCCAACCTCACGCCGACAGCGTGTGCGATCGTCGAGTAATGATGCAGCGCCTGGTCGGCAGCCGTGAGCTCCGGATAGGCGGAACCGAAGCGAGCTGGAAACCACAAATGCACGCGCGCCTGATTGCGCACCTCGATCGGTCCTACGCAATCGCTTGTCGCCATGACAGTACGCTTGATCACAATGTCCTCAGCTTCCCAGGACAAATCGTTGCCGTCGTAATAGATCACGTCGTAGTCCTTGATGCCGGTGCCGCGTGGCCGCCCGGTCAGCGCATTCCACACCGTCTGGTACAGACATCCGGCGACCAGCCGCCATTGCGGCAGCCTCACCGCACGCAGCCGCCCGAGCAGCCGCATCAGGTCAGGGTCGGCGCGGACGATCGCCTCGAAGCGCGCGGCAGTCATGTCTCCCCGCGCAGCCGCGGATCGGTGGCATCGCGCAGCCCGTCGCCGATCATGTTCAGCCCCAGCACCAGCAGCAGGATCGCGATGCCAGGCCAGATCGAAAGCCACGGGGCATCCAGGATGTTCTCGAACCCTTCGCGCATCATGCCGCCCCAGGTCGCGGTCGGCGGCTTCACACCCAGGCCGATGAACGACAGCGAGGCCTCGGTCCGTACCGCCGTTGCCATCCACAGCGAGCCCATCACCAGCACCTCGCTCAGGATGTTGGGCAGGACGTGCACGAACAGGATGCGCACATGCGAAAACCCCAGCGCCCGCCCAGCTTCGATAAAGGCGCGCTCCTTCAGGCTCAGCACGGGCGCGCGGGCGATCCGCGCGAACGGCGCGATCGCGGTCAGCGCGATGGCCGCCACCAGGTTCGTGAGGTCCGGGCCGAGCAGCGCGACCACGATCAGCCCGAGGATCAGGCTGGGGAACGACAGCAGCACGTCCATCGTCTGCATCACCACCAGGTCGATCCGGCCGCCGATATAGCCGCTGACCATGCCGATGGTGCCGCCGATCGCGATGGCCGCCGCGATCGAACTGACAGCGATGGTCAGCGAAATCCGCGCACCCCACAGGATGCGCGACAGCACGTCGCGCCCGTACGAGTCGGTGCCCAGCAGGTAATCGCCACCCGGCGGTGCAAGCCGGTCGATGATGTGTTGGTCGTTGGGATCGAACGGCGCGACCCAAGGCGCCAGCAGCGCTCCGGCGACGACCACCAGGCACAGCACCGCCCCGATCGTCGTCGCCGGATAGGCTCTGCAGGCCGCCCACACAACCAGACCCCGCCTCCCCTTGCGAGAGGGGGACGGGGGGAGGGGGCCAGCCCTGTCCGCCGTTACACTCACTGCTTCACCCGCGGATCGATCATCCCATAGGTCACGTCGGTGATCAGGTTCACCACCACGATCAGGAAGCAGTAGATCACCATCAGTCCCTGCAGCATCGTGTAGTCGCGCTGGTTCAACGCGCCGACGATGATCTTGCCCAGGCCGGGGCGGTTGAACACGATCTCGGTCAGCACCGAGTTACCGATCAGGATGCCGATATACAGCCCGACCACGGTCACCACCGGCATCGCCGCGTTGCGCAGCCCGTGCCGCCACACCACGCGCCGCCACGGAATCCCCTTGGCGCGCGCGGTGCGGATATAGTCCTCGCCCATCACCGACAGCATCGCACTGCGCGTCACCCGCGTGATGTAGGCCGCCATCACCAGACCGAGCGTCGCCGCCGGCAACACGAGCTTGTCCAGCCGGTCCAACGGGTCGTCCAGCCGCGCGCTGCCGATCACCGGGAACAGATGCCAGTGCAGCGCGAACAACAGCAGGATGAAGATGCCGGAGACGAACACCGGAAACGACAACCCGATCAGCGACAGGAGCCGCGCCGCATAATCGATGAAGCGATTCCGGTGCAGCGCGGCCCAGATGCCCGCGGGCACCCCGATCACGCTGCCGACGATCAACGAAGCAAGCGTCAGATCGATGGTGTGCGGTAGCACCGCGCCGACATCCGTCAGGATCGGCCGGCCGGTGACCATCGAACGTCCGAAATCTCCGGACAGCGACTGGCCGAGAAAATCGACGTATTGCCGCCAGATCGGCTTGTCGAGCCCGAGTTTCGCATCCAGCGCCGCGATGCCCTCCGGTGTCGCCCGGTCGCCCAAAATGGCGATCGCCGGATCGCCCGGCACCACGCGGACGATCAGGAACACCAGCGTCAGCACCGCAAGCAATGTCGGGATCGCCGCGATCAACCGGCGGATGATGTAAAAGATCATTCAGTCAGACCCCCTGTCCGCCCCGGGGGCGGAGAGGGTTGGGTGAAGCGGGGGGAAGCACTCACTTGAATTGCGTCGCCTCGGTGATCAGCGGCCCGAGCGACAGCGAACCCTCCAGCCTGTAGCCGTAGTCCAGATTATCGTGGCGGGCGAACACCAGCAGCGTCTCGAACAGCGGTACCGCGCAGACCTGAGCGATGATCTTCCGCTGCGCCTCGGCCCACAGCGCCAGTTGCTTCGCCTTGTCGGTCTCCACCCGTGCCGCGTCGATCTCCTTGTCGGCCACGTTGCAGTGGCTGAAGTTGGTCACCGCGGTCGGCGTCTTGACGATGCTGCGCGAGTGGAAGAACTGCGTCAGGTACACGTCTGCGATCGGGAACCGCGCCGCGGAATAATACACGATCGGGCTCAGGTCCTGGCGGATCTGCTGATGGTAGGTCGCATGCTCCACCACCTGCATATCGAGGTTGATCCCGGCCCGCTTGAGCTGCGCCTGGAACACCTGCGCCGCGGTCAGCATTTCCGGCAACTGCGACTGGATCATCTTGATCGTCAGTCCATCAGCATAGCCGGCCTCCTTCAGCAGCGCCTTGGCCTTGCCCACGTCGTTGCCCACCAGCCCATTGTCGGCGGTGAAGCCGAGATAGCCGCGCGGCACCACGCTCTGCGCCTCGCGCGACACGTCCGAGCCGCGCCAGCGCACCAGCTCCGGCCGGTTGATGGCATAGGCGATCGCCTGCCGCACCCGGATATCGTCGAGCGGCTTCACCGTGGTGTTCAGGTGCAGCTCGCCCTCCTCGGCGGGTTCGAACACATCGACAATGGTGTGCGGCAGCGCCTTGGTGCGGTTCACCCACGCCTGGTCGGCGCGGCCGTAGTTCAAATCGAGCTCGCCGCTCTGGAACGCCAGGTCGCGCGACGCGTCGGACGGCATGAAGCGGTAGCTGATCTTCTTGATCTTCGGCGCGCCGCGGAAATACGCCTCGTTCGCCACCAGTTCGAGCGATTGGTTCGGCGTGACCGACGCGAAGGCGAACGGGCCGGTGCCGATCGGGTTGCGCTTGAAGTCGTCGCCGCGCTGCTCCACCGCCTTCTTCGACACGATGAAGCCCTGCGCGTAGTTGGTCAGGATGCCGAGTACGGAGGGGACATTCTCCTTCAGCACCAGCCGCACGGTATAGGGATCGACCGCCTCGATGGTCTGGAACGGCCGCAGCTCCGATGCGAACGCCGAGGTCTTCGAATCACCCGCTTTCTTCAGGCTGAACACCACATCGTCCGCGGTCAGCTCGCCGAACCCGCCGTGGAACTGCACGCCGTGGCGCAGGTGAAACGTCCAGGTCTTGCCGTCGGGCGATGCATCCCAGCTCTCGGCGAGGTCTGGCTCCAGCTTGGCCGGATCGATGCTGCCGGGCGGGAACCGCACCAGGCCGTTGAACATCCACGCCGCCACCACGCGATCGATGGTGGAGACGGCGAAGTGCGGATCGAGCTGGCCGATATCCTGCGCGGCGATGCCGACGTTCAGCGTGGTCTTCGGCTGCGCCATCGCGGGTGTCGCGAAGGCGAGGGTGGAAGCCAGAACGGCTGCACGAAACAGCATGCGGCGTCTCCCGTGGGGTTACGTTTCGAGAATGCTTGCGATGCGCTGCACTACGATATCGGCCAAATGACCCGGTGCCTTGCCCAGGAATCTCGCATGCCGGCCAGCGAAATCCACACTCCTGGCCTGATCCGCCAGCACGACACCCGAGACACGGTGGCCCGCCTCAATCGGAACCTCAAACGGCCAGTTCCGCACGGTTCGCGTTATCGGCGCCACCAACGTGTAGCCGGTGATGCTACTGAAGCGCCGTGTGCTCAGTACCAGAACTGGTCGCTCGCCACCCTGCTCCCGACCGGTGTGGGGATGCAACACCATGCGCGCGAAGTCGCCGCGGTCCGGTACGTAAGCGCTACTCCGGGACGATTTCGCGTCCGACATCCGGACCCCAGTCGATCGGCTCAGGCCGGTTCTCCGGCTTGCACTGATCCAGCAGCTCATCCAGCGTCGGACGGCGCCGCGCGCGCCGGATCACCAGATGGTCGCCTTCCACCAACACATCCACCTGGGAGCCTTCGGCAAGGCCGACCTGTTCCAGCATGGGCTTGGGAAGCCTCACCCCTACGCTGTGACCCCATTTCTGCAATGCCACCGGCATGAGCACCTCGTTCGTCGGCTGACTATACATAGTCTATTCTGCCGGTCAGCTCAACCTGCGCGGCCCCGGTGGCGACGTGGCACCGCGCCAGATGGCCCTCGCCGAACGGCGCCAGCACCTGCGGCTGTTCGCACCCGGCGCGCGCCAGCGGACACCGAGGCGCGAAGCGGCAGCCGGCCGGCATCGCATCCAGCGGCGGTACCCGGCCGGGGATCGCCGCCAGCTCCTGCGCATCGCGGTCCATGCGCGGAATGGCGCCAAACAGCGCGCGCGTATAGGGGTGCGCCGGACGCGCGAAGATCGCCGCCACCGGCCCCTCTTCGACGATCTGCCCGGCATACATCACCGCCACCCGGTCGGCGATCTGCGCCACCACCCCAAGGTTGTGGGTGATGAACAGCATCGCCATGCCGTGGCGGTCCTTCAGGTCCGCGAGCTGCCCCAGCACCTGTGCCTGGATGGTCACGTCCAGCGCCGTGGTCGGCTCGTCCGCCAGCAGCACCGCTGGCTCGCAGGCCAGCGCCATGGCGATCATCACCCGCTGCCGCATGCCGCCCGAGAACTGGTGTGGATACTCGTGGAAGCGTCGCGCGGGTGAGGGGATCTTCACCTCCTCCAGCACCGCCAGTGCTTTCGCCTCCGCCTGCCGGCGCGACAGCCCCCGGTGTATCGTCAGCGCCTCGGCCACCTGCGCCCCGATCGGCATCACCGGATTGAGGCTGGTCATCGGCTCCTGGAAGATCATCGCCATGCGCGCGCCGCGCAGCTTCTCCAGCGCGGGCTCCGCCAGCCCCACCAGGTCGCGCCCCTCCAGCACGATGCGCCCGCCGCCGATCCGCCCCTGTGGCGCCGGCACCAGCCCCATCACCGACAGCGCGGTCACCGACTTGCCGCAGCCCGACTCGCCAACCAGCGCCAGCGTCTCCCGCGGCGCCAGCGCGAACGACACATCGTCCACCGCGGCATGCCAGGCGCCGCCGATGCGGAACTCGGTGCGAAGGTGCGAGACACGAAGGACATGAGCCTGCATGGACAGGAGTGTACCACGTGAGCGGCTGCGGACCCCAATCACCACGTGACCCGCGCGCGGCAACTCCGCCATGATCAGGTAGAGAGTCCGTGATCGTGTTGAGCCCGATCCTTGGACCAGGCTCGGCAGAATTGCTACGAGCAGTTAGCTTCGGTTCTGCACGCGGCGTAATTGGAATTGCATTCCTGACGGCATGCGCGGATCTCCTCTTCGCGATGAAAAGCACGACCGCAGTGTGCATTGCAATTTGTGCCAGCAGTTTGACAGCGCTCTGCAGCGAGCTTGTCGCATTCCGCCAGGGCCAGCGACGGGATCGACGTGGCCGCGGCAGCGGCGGCTAAAGCCCGCATGAAGATCGGCAGCATTTCGCGCCGCGATGTTGAGATAGCGCCTCGGTTACCCGCCGGTCCTGGCTGCGAACGTGTTGCGGTGGAGACCTTGAATGCATGTGCGAGCAAGTGCCCGAGCCACAACGCGGTCAGAGCGCAGCCAGCGATGGTGGTTAGATCCACAAGCGGCCTTGAGATTGACAGCGCTTGGCTAATGCCGGTTAAAGCCCACGCGATGAGAGCGGCTCGGAACGAGTTGCGCATGCAGTATGGACAATTGCCCAGACGCATCCAGAGCGCCGCTCCGAACCGGCGCATCGGTCGACGACAGTACATCAACGGCCGCATCGAGATCACATACTCCATGACCGGCGTCGAACAAGTTCGCGGTTGGCCTAATCTAGAACAAGAACCCGGCCTGAGCCAGAAAGGTCGCCTGGTTGCGGCCGGTTCCCGAGCTGGTATAGCCGACCGACCCGGGGGTGCCGATCGTGCTCAGGTGAAGAACGCCTACTTCGCCGCGCACGAAAAGGTGCTTCTTCGCCCAGTCCGGGCTCCAGGTTGGCCCGACCACCATACCGACACCCTGAGCCCCGGGATTGAGGAACCACGTCTCCGGTCCATTGCTGGTGAAATACTCAAGCCAACCTCCGATCGAGAACGGCGAGCCGCCGAGCTGATAGTTCACGAACAAGGCGGCGCCGAAATGGCTGGAGTAATCGGACA
>DATBKQ010000721.1:0-7178 GCA_036555825.1 Acetobacteraceae bacterium
TTTCGATCCGGCCGATATTGTCCAGGATATCAGCGAGACAGTCTGCCGTCCGGTACTGCTCAGAAGGCACGGACGCGGTCCTGTTCGACGCGTGCGCGAAGCCGCAATGACTCCACCGGCTCGGGTAGGATCTCGACCCGGCGTCCGAACAGTTCGCCAAGCTCAAACTCAAGCTGGATCATGCGAAGCAAGTCCATCTTCGCCGCCGGATCGAATTCCACAGCAAGATCGATGTCGCTATCGGGCCGGGCATCGCCGCGTGCAACGGAGCCAAAAAGGGAGAGCGTACGAATGCCGGCAGTCCGCAATGCCGGCTCGTGCGCCCGCAGAGTGGCAATGACCTCGGCGGCGGTTATTGGGGTAACAGTCTCCATCTGGTCCTCGGTGGAGCAGAGCATAGCAGCTTTCCGCGATCGCTGCCGCCTCCGATCCCGCGCTAATCCCCGCCCAGCGCCGCCTCGGCAGCCCGCACCGCCTGCAGCGGAACCGAGGCGCGACCCACCACCTGGCCGCCGACGCAGGCCAGCCAGTCAGCCCCCTCGGGCCGCGCCGGGCGCAGCTCGATCACCTTTGCCTCCTCGTCCAGCGCCACGGCGCGATAAGTGCGCCAGCCCGACCAAACGGGGCCCAGAATGCGAACAACGCGGGCGATGGCCTCGCCCGCGTCGTTGCGTCCGATCCACTCGAGGGTCCGGTGAACCCCGGGCCCCTCCTCCTGCCGGCCCCGCATCCAGTGGAGGCGGGGGGCGTGCACTAGGGTGCCTCCATCACGCGCTCTTGGCCATGATCTCGTCCGCGATGTTCCGCGGCACCGGATCGTAATGGTGGAACTGCATGGTGAACGACGCCCTGCCCTTGGTCATGCTACGCAGGTCCGAAATATAACCGAACATCTCCTTTAGGGGAACATGGGCGCGGACGATCACCGTCGATCCGCTGCTCTCCTGATTCTGGATCATGCCGCGGCGGCGGTTCAGGTCGCCCACCACATCGCCCACATGATCCGAGGGCGTGGTGATCTCCACGTCCATCACCGGCTCCAGGATGATCGGCGAGGCCTTCTTCATCCCGTCGCGGAAGCACGACTTGGCCGCGATCTCGAACGCCAGCGCCGATGAGTCGACGTCGTGGTACTTGCCATCGATCAGCGAATACTTGAAATCCACGGTCGGGAAGCCGGCCAGCACGCCGGTCTCGGCCTGCTGCGCAATCCCCTTCTCCACCGCCGGGATGTACTCCTTCGGCACCGCGCCGCCGACCACCTTGTTGTCGAACACAACCCCCTCGTTCCGCCCAAGCGGCTCGAAGGTGATCTTCACCTCGGCGTACTGGCCGGAACCGCCGGTCTGTTTCCTGTGGGTATAGGTCTCGGTGACCGCACGGGTGATCGTCTCGCGATATGCCACCTGCGGCGCGCCGATGTTCGCCTCCACCCCGTATTCGCGCTTCAGGCGATCGATGATGATCTCAAGGTGCAGTTCGCCCATCCCGGACAGGATGGTCTGGCTGGTCTCCGGGTCGGTGCGCAGCCGCAGGCTGGGATCCTCGGCCGCCAGCTTCTGCAACGCCAGCGACATCTTCTCCACCGACTCCTTGGTGCGCGGCTCGACTGAGATGTCGATCACCGGCACCGGGAACGCCATGCGCTCCAAGATCACCGGGTCCTGTTGCGAGGCGAGCGTATCGCCCGTGGTGGTGTCCTTCAGGCCGACAAAGGCAGCGATGTCGCCGGCGTGCACCTCCTTGATCTCGGCGCGTTTGTCGGCGTGCATCTGGAACATCCGGCCGATGCGCTCGCGGTGACTCTTGGTGGTGTTCATCACCATGTCGCCCGACTTCAGCGTGCCGGCATAGACGCGCACGAAGGTCAGCGTGCCGTACTTGTCGTTGATGATCTTGAACGCGAGACCCGCGAATGGCGCGCTCGGGTCCGCCTTGATGCGGCGACGCTCGACGTGCTCGTCCTCGTCTTCCTCCGCGGCGACCGCGATGCCAGGGACATCCAGCGGCGACGGCAGATAGTCGATCACCGCGTCGAGCAGCGGCTGCACGCCCTTGTTCTTGAACGCGGTGCCGCACAGTACCGGGCGGAAGGCGCCCGAGATCGTGCCCGCCTTGACGCAGCGCTTCAGCGTGGCGACCTCGACATCGCCCTTGTCGAAATACTCCTCCATCGCCGCGTCATCGACCGACAGCGCCGTGTCCAGCAGAAGCTGCCGGTACTCCTTCGCCTGCTCCACCAGGTCGGTGGGGATCGGTTCGATGTGGAACTTCGCCCCCAGTTCGGTGCCTTCCCAGACCACGGCGTGCATCTCGACCAGGTCGACGACGCCGACGAATTTGTCCTCGATGCCGATCGGCAGTTGCAGTGGCAGCGCAACGATGTCGAGCTTCTCCTTCAGCGTGCCCAGCGCACGGAAGAAGTCGGCACCGGTGCGGTCCAACTTGTTGATGAAGATGACGCGAGGAACATTGTAGCGGTCGGCAAGGCGCCAGTTGGTCTCAGACTGCGGCTGCACCCCGGCCACGCCCTCGATGATGAATACCGCGCCGTCCAGCACGCGCAAGCTGCGGTTCACCTCGATGTTGAAATCGATATGGCCCGGGGTGTCGATGATGTTGATCCGGTAGTCGTGCCATTCGCAGGTGACCGCCGCCGAGGTGATGGTGATCCCCCGCTCGCGCTCTTGCTCCATGTAGTCGGTCGTGGTGTTCCCGTCGTGCACCTCGCCGATCTTGTGGGACATTCCGGTATAATACAGAATCCGCTCGGTCGTGGTGGTCTTGCCCGCGTCGATATGCGCGGTGATGCCGATGTTGCGGATTTTTTCGAGCGGCGTGCTAGGCACCGTGAAACCTCCATACCACGACGGGCGCCCCGGAACCCATGTTCCGCGCGCCCGCCTGTCGGACAACAAATGCTGCACCGCGGCGCGATTTGCAAGGATTATCGCTGCCTTGCCATGCAACTCACACATGTGCCGAGTAGCCGGACACAGCTAACCATTTGTCACCCTCTGACACAGGGTCAAGGTGTAGTGACTCTCCTGCCATGGACCTCCGTACCGCACAGGCATTGGTTCGCTTCGGGCTCGGCCGGCGCGGCGGGGAAAGCCTGCCAGGCGATCCCACCGGATGGCTGCGGCGCCAGCTCACGGAGCCCGAGCCGCGCTTGCCCGGACCGCGGCCGAGCACTGCCGATGGGTTGACGGCCCTGCGCGCGGACCGGATCGGTAAGCCGCCGCCTGGCGAACGGCGCGCGCCGGCACTCTACCGCGCCGAGGCCGCCACGGCGTTGGAAAACGCGCTGGCCACGCCGGCACCGTTTCGCGAGCGTCTCGTGTGGTTCTGGACCAACCACTTTTCCGTCTCGATCCGCGGCGGCGTCGCGGCCGTCGCCGGTGCGTTTGTGGAGGAGGCGATCCGGCCGCATGTCACCGGGCGGTTCGAGGACATGCTGCTCGCCGTCATGCGCCATCCAGCGATGCTTATGTATCTCAACAATGCCGGATCGGTCGGACCGAACAGCCCGGCGGGCCAGCGCACGCATCGCGGCCTCAACGAGAACCTGGCCCGCGAATGCCTGGAGCTGCACACCGTCACCCCGTCTGCCAGCTACACCCAGGCGGACGTGACGAATTTCGCCAGGCTGCTGACCGGCTGGTCGATCGATCTGCGGGCCGATCCGCCGGGGTTCCGCTTCCGGCCGAAGGCACACGAGCCCGGCCCGCGGCCGGTGATGGGGCGGAACTTTCCGGATGGCGAGGCCGCCGGCATCGCGGCGCTGCGATTCCTGGCCAACCACGCTGAGACGCATCGCTCCCTGGCATCCAAGCTGGTGCGGCACTTCGTCGCCGACGACCCGCCGGCTGATGCCGTGCGGCGGATCGAAGCGGTGCTGCGCGACACGCGCGGCGATCTGGGCGCCGCATCCACGGAGCTGATCGCGTTGCCGGCGGCCTGGCAGCCGGCCACCAAACTGCGCGCGCCGCTGGACTTCGTCGTGGCCACGCTGCGTCTGCTCGACCTGCCGCACGAGCAGCGGCCGGGGATGAACCTTCCCGGCATTCTCGGCAGCCTTGGCCAGCCGATGTGGAACGCACCGCAGCCGGACGGCTGGCCTGACCGCGGGATCCACTGGGCAACGCCAGAGGCGATGATGCGGCGAATCGACTGGGCGTACAGCTTGTCCGGCCGGGTCGCCTCGCCGGACAGCGGACCCGACGCCGCGCAGCTCGCCGAGGCCGCGCTCGGACCGCTGCTCAGCGATGATACGCTGCAGACGGTACGCCGCGCTGGCTCGCGGCGCGACGCCATGACCCTGTTGCTAACCTCTCCCGAATTTCAGAGGCGATGATGCCGCAGCTTTCCCGCCGCGCCGCGCTGCTCGGCCTTACCTCGGCGTTCACTCTCGGCCGCGCCTCGCTTGCGCTGGCGGGCGCACCGACCGACCGGCGCTTCATCGTGGTCATCCTGCGCGGCGCACTGGACGGGCTCTCGGCGGTGGTGCCGCATGGCGATCCGGCGCTCGCGGGTCTGCGGGGCGAGCTCATCCCAAACAGCCTGCTGGACCTGGGCGGCTTCTATGGCCTGCACCCGTCGCTGGCTGGCATGCATGCGATGTACAAGACTGGCGAACTGCTGCCCGTGCACGCGGTGGCCGGCCCCACCCGGACGCGCAGCCACTTCGAGGCGCAGGACTGCCTGGAGAGCGGGGCGGACCACCGGTTGACGAGCGGCTGGCTGAACCGGGCGGTCGCGGCGCTGCCGGCCACCGCGGGAGCTCGCCCCGAAGGGGATGCGATGGCGATCGGCGTATCGGTGCCGCTGCTCCTGCGCGGTCCCGCGGCGATCGGCAACTGGGCGCCGCACGGCGTCGCCTCGCCCAACCCGGACCTCTATGCACAGATCGCCGTGCTGAACCGGCGGGACGGCGTGACCGGTCCCGCGATCGCGGAGGGCCTGCGGGCGCGCGGGTTCAGCGGCGAGGTGCTGGGGGCGGACGATGCGCCGCCGCAAGGCAGCGATCGCTACGCTTTCCCCGCGCTGGCACGTGCCGCCGGCGAGATGTTGCGAGCCGAAAACGGCCCGCGGGTCGCGGCGCTCGAGATTGGCGGCTGGGATACACATGTCGCGCAGGCGCCGCGGCTCACGCGCGGGCTGCGGGACCTCGACGCCGGCCTGGCGGCTCTGAAGGACGGGCTGGGGCCGGCGTGGAAGCAGAGCGCGCTGCTGGTGCTGACAGAATTCGGCCGCACGGTGCGGGTGAACGGCACCAAGGGCACCGACCATGGTACCGCCACTGTTGCATTCGTGCTCGGAGGCGCCGTGGCCGGAGGTCGCGTACTCGCTGATTGGCCGGGTCTCGGCGAGGACAGGCTATTGGAGAACCGCGACCTTCGGCCCACCTGCGATCTGCGCTCCTTGGCCAAGGGGCTGCTGGCGCAGCATCTCGGCCTGCGCAAGGCAGCACTCGACGAGGTATTTCCGGACAGCGCGGCGGCCAAGCCGATGCCGCGCCTGATCGCCACCTGACTATCGCCGCGTCTTCACCCTTGCGTCGCCAGCGACAGGCGCGCCGCGCCTTCCGCCGTCAGATACCCGACGCGCCCGCCCACGATCGTCGCGACGACCCGCGGCCGTTCCGGGTCCACCAGCACCAGGTCCGCCCGCTTTCCCTCCTCGATTGCGCCACGATCAACAAGCCCTGCAGCGTGGGCAGGATTGCAGGAGATCAACTCCCACGCATGCGGCAGATCCAGCATCCCCCGCCCCGCCAGCGCCATCGCCGCACGCAGCATCGCGGGATAGAAGTAGTCCGAGGTCAGGACGCGGCAGACGCCCTTCTCCACCATGTGCGCCGCGGACGCCCAGCCCAGATGCGAACCGCCGCGCACCACGTTCGGACAGCCCATCACCACCCAGTCGCCCGCTTCGCGTGCCTCCTGTCCGACCTGCTCCGCCATCGGGAATTCACAGATGCGCGCTCCGCGTGCACGGAAGGCGCGGCGCATGGCAATCGTCTCGTCGTCGTGGCTCGCCATCGGCAGACCGGCCGAGCGCGCGGCCGCGCCGATGCGGTCCAGCGCCGCCGGCACCGCATGCTCGCGTGCCCCGACCTCCTCCGCCAGGGCACGAAAGTCCTGCAGCTTCATGCCGGCCCGCTCGCTGTATTTGGCACCGATCACCGGGTCCTTGATCTTCTTCAGGATCGGCGGCGTATGGTCGTTGAACGCCAGCAGATGCACACGCCCCGCGGCGATGTCCGCCAGCGCCGTATCGAGTGCCTCCAGGTTGTATGCCTCCCAGCGCAGGTGCACGCGCATATCGCAGGTCCAGCACCGCGCCTCCAGCGCATCGAGCAACGCGCGCCACGCGCTCAGGCTGCGCAGGCCAGGCTCCCATGACAGCGTCACCCCGTGGAACGCGGTGGTGATGCCGTTCGCCAGCAACTGTGCCTCGGTGTCCTGCAACGCGATCTCGGCGCTGAAGCCCACGCCGGGCCGCGGCTGCAACTGTCGTTCAAACGCGTCGCCGTGAAGATCCACGATACCCGGCAACACCATCAGCCCGCGTGCATCGAACCGTGTGCCACGGCCGTTCCGCCCGATCGCGGCGATACGGCCGTCCTCCAGCGACACGTCAATGACCTGTTCGCCATCGTTCGGCAGCAATACGCGCCCGCCGGTGATCCTCAGGCTGTCCATCCCACCTGCTCTCAAGGTTCGAAGACGATCTGCACGCGCGGTGTTGGATAGCGCGACACGCCGAATTCCACCACCGTGCGCGCTCGGTCGACGTTGATGTTTTCGGTGACCAGCAACGGCCGGTTGCGTGGCATGCGAAGCAGCTCCGCTTCGCCCGCGTTGGGCAACCGCGCGGTCACGCGAGTGACCTGGCGCAGATAGTCCGCCACCCCCACCGCCTTCAGCGCCTCGGTAATGGTCGGCGCCTCGCGCAGGGCATCGAGAATCCCGTGTAGACGTGAGGCCGGAAAGAAATGCTGCGACAGGGAAACCGGCCGGTTGTCGGCAAACCCCAGCCGCTCCAGCAGCACGACGCGGCTGCCCGCGCGAATGCCGAGACCGCTGGCCACCTGCGGTTCGGCCGCGATCTCCTTCAACGCCAGCAACCGCCCGGATGGCTCCTTGTTGTGCCGCCTGACCCATTCCGAGAAC
>DATBKQ010000722.1:0-9005 GCA_036555825.1 Acetobacteraceae bacterium
GGCCTGTGTATTGCTGCATACCAGCACCAGGTCGGTGCCCAGCGCCTGCATTACATCGAACTTGCGCTCTGCCCGATCGAGATTGCGGGAACGCTGCGGATCTGGCATCGCCTCGAAATCGCGGAACGGCTGATAGATCTCGATGGTGAGCCCGAGATCATCGCAGATCGTGCGGACATCGGCGGGTGACCCCTCGAACGTCAGCAGATCGCCCTCCATGATCTCGACGCCGTCGAAACCGACCGAGGCACAGGCTTCCAGCTTGTCACGCAATGTGCCGCTCAGCGCCACCGTCGCAATGCATTTCCTCAGCGGCGCCGTACCGCTCATGCGGGCGCGCCCGCGGATGTGCTCGCCGCGACGGCTCCAGCACGCATCCTGTCGTAATCCTCCTTGTCAACGGGAACGGCGCCCTTGTCCCCAAGGTCGTTCAGGTGAATGCGGTAAGTCTCCCGGGCGGTCAGTGCCGCGAGCGCCGACACGATCGTTATGCAGAAACTGATCGCACCGATTTTCAGCGGGATGTGGCCGGAACCGGGGGGTGCGACCGCCGCGAACAGCGCCGGCAGCAGCGCGGTGATCGTGGTGCCGATGTTCTGGGCGATTGCCATCGCCGTCACGCGCGTGCTGGTCGGGAACAATTCCGGATAGAAGCTCGGAAATATCGCATTGTAACCCTGATAGATCAGCCCCCACATCAGCAGCGACATGACGATCGCCAGCGGCACATTGGCAATGCTGATAGCGTAGAGATAGGCAAACGACAGAAGTCCCGATCCGAGCGCGCCCAGGATGATCGGCGGACGGCGGCCGATCACGTCCGACAGATTGCCGACAAAAGGAATGACGATGACCGCCAGGATGTTGCCCAGCACGGGTATCCACAGATAGACCGCGCTGGGAAAGCCGATGCCGTACGCCGCCTGCACCGCGTAGGCGCCGCCGAAGATCGTCGCCACCACCGGGATGACATTCATCAGCGCCATGCAGATGACCCGGAGCATATCGGGCCAATGGTAGCGGAACGCTTCGAGGATCGGTGTCCTCGGAACCGCCCCATGCTCGCCCTCTTCAGCGAAGGCGGGAGTTTCCGCGACCTCGCGGCGGATGATGTAGCCGGCGATGATCACAATGACGCTCAGCAGGAATGGCACGCGCCATCCCCAGGCATTGAACGCCGCCGGCGGCAGATAATAGGCGAGCGGCAGGAACACTGCCGCGGCGAAGATCTGCCCGGCCTGCACACCCTGTAGCGAGAAGCTGGCGTAGTAGCCTCGCCGTCCGAAGGGTGCGTGTTCCAGGATCATCGAGCTGGCACCGGAAATCTCCCCGGCCACGGCGAAGCCCTGGACGAGGCGGAGTACGACGAGAAGTATCGGTGCGGCAATGCCCGCCTGGTGATAGGTCGGCAGCACCCCGACCGCCATCGTCGAGATGCCCATCAGAAACATGCACACCAGCAGCACCGTCTTGCGGCCGTGCGTGTCGCCCCAGTGCCCCAGGAAAAAGGCGCCGATCGGCCGCGCCACGTAACCGACGCCATAGGTCGCCAGGGAGGCGACGATGGCGATGGTGGGATTGCCGGAGGGAAAGAAGATCTGCGGGAACACCAATGCCGCGGCCGACGCGTAGATGAAGAAATCGTAGTATTCGAGCGCGGAGCCGATCCAGCCGCTGGCGGCGGCCTTCCGCGTCTGATGCACCCCGTGTGGTTCGTGTTCGGTGAGAGCGCTCATTTTTCCCCCCACGCCCGGCCGAGCCGGCTCTTTCTCGTTGCCGGCAGCATGCCAAGGCGGGAGGAACCGTGTCCAGTCGCATGGTTGCGGCGCGCTGGGGCGCTACACCGCCGGCCGCAGCGACCAGCGCGGTGCGCCGGGCGATGGTGGTTCGCAGAAGATCGGCACCGCGTTCTGCGTGCGCATATTCGGCTCGATCCCCATCGCTGAGCGCAACGACCGGAACAGGGCGCCGTGCGCGACCAGCAGCACCGCGGGAGGGCGCGCGGTGGCGCGGTTGGCGGCAGCAACCGCACGATGCCGCAGCGAGGCGAAGCTTTCGGCGCCTTCCGGCGTGAACGCGCCGGCGACCCAGTCGGCGAACCAGCCGCTCATCTTCTGGCCCTCCTGCACACCGAATGCCACCTCGCGCAGATCGGAATCGATCGCGACCGGCAGGCCAAGCGCCTCGCCGATGAACTCAGCGGTAACGCGGGCACGCGACAACGGCGACGATACGATCGTGGCTATGCCGCGATGGCGCAGCCGCCCGGCCGCCGCGCGCGCCTGGGCAATGCCGGTCGCGTTCAGCGGGATATCGACATTGCCCTGCGAAATGCCCTGGGCGTTCCAGTCCGTCTCGCCATGCCGGAGGAACCAGAATGCGGTCGGCCGAAGCGTGGCCTCCTGGAACGCCCCATGCACCTCAGGCGACGCCTTCCTGTTGCAGCACCCGCTGCACCGCAGGTCGTGCCATCATGCGGTTCAGATGCGCCTCGCAGTTGGGCGGCAGCTTCATGTTCATGCGCTTCGCGCCCCACCACTCGACATAGAACAGAGCGCTGTCGGCGATCGAGAACGACCCGGTCAGGTAGTCCTTCCCTTGCAACGCCTTGTCCAGCACGGCGAATCCCTTCTCGACCATCTCCTTGCCGCGCTCCTTCACCTTCTCCTCGTCCGCCGGGTTGGGGGTATAGTTGGCAGCGCGGAACAGCCGCGAGAAGCCCTGCATGTGCACGGTGCTGACGCAGTAGTCCAACGCCTCCAGCACGCGGGACTGTGCCTCCACATCGTCCGGCAGCAGTTTCTTGTCGGGATTGCTGCGTGCCAGCCAATAGGCGATGGCAGGATACTCCGTGAGCACCGAGCCATCGTCGCGCACCAGCGTCGGCACCTTCGATTTGGGATTGACCGCCGTGTACTCCGGTTTGAATTGCGCCCCCTCGCGCAGGTTGACCAGTTGCGTCTCGTATGGCTTGCCGATCTCTTCCAGCAGCACATGGATGCCGACCGAACAGGCGCCCGGCGAATACATCAGCTTCATCTGTCTCTCCCTTCTTCAAAGCGTGATGACCGCAGGCAGAACTGCCTGAGGTCTGAATCACGCGATAACCCGGTCAGTCAGCACGAACCTCGCGCCAGGCGCCGATGCGCGGGCGGTCAAGCCCGAGATTCTCGCGCAATGTGGTGCCGCGATAGTCATTGTGCAGCAGGCCGCGCCTCTGCAGCTCCGGAACGACGTGACGGACGAACTCCTCGTAGCCGCCCGGCACGTGCGAGGCGGCGACGACATAGCCGTCACAGGCTCCGGTGGCAAACCACTCCTCCATGCCGTCCGCGACATCCTTCGGGCTGCCGACAAAGCGCGGGTGATCGCGGAACGTGCCGCGATGCGTCACCTCCATGAAGTCGCGCGTGGTCGGATTGCGCTTGCCCAGCACGCGATACACCCGGTCGCGCAATCCCTGCGCGCCGGTCCAGGCCTGGATCTCTCCCTCGCTCCACGGCTCGTCCAGCGGCTTCTTGGCCAGATCGACATTCAGCACCTCGCACAGCAGCGATAGCTGGTCGATCTCCCGCGGCAGCCGGTCGATCATCGCCACCTTGTCCTCCGCCTCGGCGCGCGTGGCTCCGACAACCGTATAGACGCCGGCGGCAACGAACACCTTGTCGGGATCGCGCCCGGCCTCCGCCACCTGCTGCTTGAACCCCGCGTAGTCCACCCTGGCGTGTTCCAGGTTGTGATAGTTGACGAACACCAGTTCCGCCCAGCGTGCCGCGAAGCGACGGCCCCGGCCACTTTGCCCCGCCTGGATCAGCACCGGATGTCCCTGCGGCGAACGCGGCACGGTGAATGGCCCGCGCGAGCGAAAATACCGGCCCTGGTGATCCAGCCGCCGCACCTTGTCGGGATGCGCGAACAGGCCCGTCCGCTTGTCCAGCACGATCGCATCGTCATCCCAGGTGTCCCAGTGGCCCATGACGACCTCCAGGAATTCGTCGGCGCGGTCGTAGCGCTGGTCGTGATCGCCATGCGCGGCGTGGCCCATGTTCAGCGCCTCGCCATCGTTCATCGACGTGACGATGTTCCATGCCGCGCGGCCGTTGGTCATCAGGTCCAGCGTCTGGAACACGCGCGCCACGTGGAACGGCTCGAAATATGTGGTGGAGCAGGTCGAGCCCAGCCCCAGCCGCTCGGTCGCCGTGCCCATCACGGTAAGAATGGTGATGGGATCCATCTTCACGCAGCGGATCCCGTTGGCGACCGTGTGCGCATGGTCGCCGCCGTAGCGGTCCGGCATCGCCAGGCGGTCGTCGAAGAAGCCGACGTGGAACTTGCCGGCCTCCAGCACGCGCGCGATGTGGCGGTAGTATTCGGCGGTCATGAAGCCTGGCGAGGCTTCCGGATGACGCCAGGAGCCAACGAAGTTCGTGCAGTTCTGTGCCTGCAGAAATGCCACGAGTGTCATCTGGCGCATAATTCAACTCCAACAGACATGTCGTCGCGGGCTGGGCGCGGGACCAGCATGATCGGACTCAGTCGAACAGCGAACTCACCGAACTCTCATCGCTGATCCGCCGCATCGCCTCCGCCATCAGCGGCGCGATGGTGACCTGGCGGATGTTCGGCGCCAGCCGCACCGCTTCTGTCGCCAGAATCGAATCGGTGATCACCATGGTCTCGATCGGCGAGGACGCGATGCGCGCCACCGCCCCGCCCGACAGCACGCCGTGCGTCACATAGGCGCTGACCGATCGGGCTCCCGCCTTGATCAGCGCATCCGCCGCGTTGCAGTGCGTCCCGCCGGAATCGACCAGGTCATCCACCAGGATGCAGTCGCGCCCGGAGACGTCGCCGATCACGTTCATCACCTCGGAATGCCCCGCCCGCTCTCGCCGCTTGTCGATAATGGCCAGATCGCGGTTCAGCCGGGTCGCCAGCAAGCGCGCGCGCAGCACGCCGCCGACATCGGGCGATACGATCATCAGGTCGCGGCCATCGAACCGCTCCTGGATGTCGCGGCCGAACAGCGGAGCGGCGTAAAGGTTGTCCACCGGGATATCGAAGAATCCCTGGATCTGCGCGGCGTGCAGATCCATCGTCAGCACGCGGTTGGCGCCGGCAACGGTGATCAGGTTGGCCACCAGCTTGGCGCTGATCGGCGACCGCGAGGCGGTCTTGCGATCCTGCCGGGCATAGCCGAAATACGGGATCACCGCGGTGATGCGCCGCGCCGAACTGCGGCGCAGCGCGTCCAGCGTGACCAGCAACTCCATCAGCGTGTCATTCGCCGGGTAGGAGGTCGGTTGCACGACGAACACATCCTCGCCGCGGACGTTCTCGTGGATCTCGACGAAAACCTCCATGTCGGCGAACCGGCGGATCGAGGCGCGGGTCAGCGGCAGCTTCAGCGTCGCGGCGATCGCCTCGGCGAGAGGTCGGTTGCTGTTGCAGGCAACGATCTTCATCGTTCTTTGCCGCCAGGTAACGTCATCTGACCGCTTCTGTCCCGCCGGATTGGCGGCCTTCTACCAATGGCCTCTCCGGCTGTCCATGAACCGGCTCGCCCGGCTGACGGCCGGACTGGCGAGCGATCACGTCGTTGATCCCACCTGCCGCCTCGCTCGCCACGACCACCGCGACATCCGCCCAGTAATGGTCGAGCGAACCGGTCGGAACGTCGTTGAGCTGCACAACCTTGCCGCGCTCGTCGCCACTCGGCAGCTTGACCGACCAGACAATCTCGACGCGCTGCTGCCCGCCTCCGATCGGCACCATGTGGACATTGCCCTGCAGGATGAAGTCGGCGCCAGCGGCGCTGTCCTGTACCACCGGTCCCAGCGCTGCGAGATGTTCCCTGATCTGCCTGGTCAGCGACGCGTTGCCGTCGCCCGGGGCGCCGGTCACCGGCGTGACCTGCACCTTGGCGATCCGGTTGTACAGACTGTTCGGATCGGCGCGGATCGTGGCGGTCTGAATGCCGTCGAGCAGTGCGGCAATTTTGGGCGCCGCCTCGCTGGCTTCCTGGTTCAGCATGTTGGGTGCCGCGGCGGCCCAGAGCTCGGTCGAGACCGGACTTCCTTCGGTGGTGCCCTTGTCCTCGCCTTTCGGGTTCAGCACGCGGAACACCGGCACCACCGCTTCTCCGCGCAGTTCGGCGCTGGCGACCAGTTGCCAGTCATTGGCGCGAACCTGGTCGGCGACCGCGGGCACCTCCTGCGCCTGCAGCCCCTCGGCGATCGCCTCGGCAAAGTGCCGGCTCGCCGCGTCGGGCAGCAGCGCCGTGCTGGGCGCGGGAACCGCCAGCCGGGGCGTCGGCGGTTGCGCAAGTTGCCGCCCGACCGCGCCAGGATTGCCGATGAACGGCTCCGGCAGATCCCCGCACGCGGCCAGCGGCAGCAGCAACAGCAACAGGCAGGATCGCACGGTCACGGCTGGCGAGCGGTGCGGGTGATGATCGAGATCTGGTGCCCTATCGGACCACCGCCCGCCAGCGTCTGCCTTCGGTAGCTGAAGAACCGTTCCCGATCGGCCATCGTGTCGAGCCCCAAGGTGTGCACCGAGCCGACCCCGGCCGCGGCCAATCGTGCGGCGCAATACCCGGGCAGGTCGAATTGCCAGCGCAGTTCGCGCCGACCCGGCGCGAAGAAACGCTCCTGCGCCGGGTCGTGCGCCAGAACCGCGTCGCGCATCTCGGCCCCGACTTCGTAGGAGGCTTGGCCGATGCAGGGTCCGATCGCGGCAACAATGCTGTCCGAGGCAGCCCCGAGCCGCGCCATCGCGCATACCGTCGCCTCGGCGATCCCCGCTACGGCTCCGCGCCATCCGGCGTGCGCGGCTCCGATCACCCCGGCACCGGTGTCAGCGAGCAGGATCGGTGCGCAGTCGGCGGTGATGATGCCAAGCGCGATATCGGGCCTGGCGGTGACCATGGCATCGGCGCGAGGTCCCCGGCCCGGCGGCCAGGGCGCCGTGACCTCGACGACATCCGCGCCATGCACCTGCATCAGCCCTACCAGGCGCTCGGGCCGGGCGCCGACGGCGCGCGCCGCGAGGGCGCGGTTTGCCAGCACCGCCTCCCGCGCGTCGCCACCGGACAGGCTGCAATTGAGGCTGGCGTAAGGTCCATCGGAGACCCCGCCCTGGCGCGTGAAGAAGCCATGCGGCACGCGAAGCGAGTCGGCGGTTAATGGCATGGCGGGGGTTTTGGGCGACGGCTCGGTGTGTTGTCCAGCGTCAGGACTCGAAGCCAGGCGGAGGCGCGGCACCGGGGCTGCTCAGGGCCAGCGCCTTGAACAGACGTCCCATCCGGTGCGGCTCGGCGAGGCGGCGGGCCGCTTCGACCAGAGCAGCGGCCCGCCAGGGCGGCTGGCCGCGGGCGAGCCGCTCGGTGCGCTGGAACAGGCCGAGGCGTGCCAGGAAGACGCCCTGCGGCACCGGCCCCCAGACCGCCGCTCCGGCATCAGCCGCCGCCGCACCAAACGCCGCGAAATCAACATGCGCCGTCAGGTCGGCAGTCCCAGGCGCCACAAGCGGATCGGCTGGCCTCCCATCGCGCAGCGCCTGCAGGCTGTCCCCTGCCGCGCTCCGCTCGGGGCCGTAGTCAAGGAACAGCGCGGCACCAGGGCGCAAGACAAAGCGCGCCGCAAGATCGCCGGCGATCCCAAGTGCGGCCTCATTGACCTCGAGGACCACGTCACACCCCCCCTCCCCTTGCGGGAGGGGGACGGGGGCAGGGGGCGCCAGCACATCCACAAACTTCCCCGCGCCCACGTATCGCTCCATCCACCTGCCATCGCTCCGGACGAACTGCCGGATCGGCAGCGCGTCCAGGAACTCGTTTGCCAACAACAGCAGCGGGCCCTCGGGGAGCGTGTCCAACCCCTCATGCCAGGTCGCCCCCGACAACTGCCGAGACTGCACCTCCCGCAGCCGCGGCGAGGTCTCCAGCAGATGCAGCCGCAGCGCCGCGCCGAATGCCGGCGCCACCGAGCCGATCGCGCGCAACGCATCCGCCATCAGCGTGCCACGGCCAGGTCCCAGTTCCACCAGCAGCACCGGATCCGGACGCCCGATCAGCTCCCAGCTCACCGCCGACCACAGGCCCAGGATCTCGCCGAACACCTGGCTGATCTCGGGCGAGGTGGTGAAGTCGCGGAACGGATCGTGCGTCGCATAGTACGCCGCGTTGGCCCGCGCCATGAACCGGTCGAGCCGCTCCATCAGCGACGCCGCAGGATCAGCCAGCCTCCTGCGATCAGCATCGGGATGCACAGGAGCTGGCCCATGGTCACCCCGCCGATCAGGTATCCCAGAAAGACATCCGGCTCGCGGAAGAACTCGCAGACGCTGCGCGCGATGGCATAGCCAACCAGGAAAGCGCCGCTCAGCACGCCGAACCGGGCGCGGATGCTCTCCTGCCGTGCCAGCAGCAGCATCGCCGCGAACAGCACCGCGCCTTCCAGCAAGGCCTCGTAGATCTCGCTGGGATGCCGTGGGATCGGGCCGCCATTGGGAAAGATCATGGCCCAGGGCAGCCAGTCAGGCGCCGGGCGCCCCCAAAGCTCGCCATTGATGAAATTGGCGATCCGGCCGAAGCACAGGCCGATCGGCACGCAGACCACGACACGGTCGGCAAAGCCCAACAGCGGAATATCGTTGCGTTTACAAAACAACAAGATCGCGATGATGACGCCCAGCGCCCCGCCGTGAAAGCTCATGCCTCCTTCCCAGACCGCGAAGATCATCGACGGGTGGGAAAAATACAGCCCGGGTTGATAGAACAGCACGTAGCCAAGCCGCCCGCCGATCACGACGCCGAGCGTCGCCCAGGTGAGGAAGTCATCGGCCTGCACCGCCGTCGCCACCGCGGGCGTTTGCCGCACCAGGTACCGCAGCAGCCGCCAGCCAAGCACCAGTCCGGCGATATAGGCGAGCGCGTACCAGCGGATGCCGAACGGCCCGACCTGGACGATGACCGGGTTGAATTGCGGAAACAGCAGGACCGG
>DATBKQ010000723.1:0-3915 GCA_036555825.1 Acetobacteraceae bacterium
GACCGGGTTCCTGCCGGAAGACGACCAGGGCGCGTTTTTTGTGGTGGTTCAGCTACCCGACGGCGCCTCGATCGGCCGCACATCAGATTTTGTCCGCCAGATCGAGGATGTGCTGAAGCAGGAGCACGCGATCCAGGATTACTCGGCCACGATCGGTCTGAATTTCATCGACAACTACTCGCAATCCAACGCCGCGTTCCTGATCGTCTCGCTCAAGCCGTTCGAGGAACGCACGGACGCGTCGCAGTCGGCGCAGGCGATGATCGCGCGGCTCGGGCAAAAATTCCGCCAGATCCGCGGTGGTCAGGCCGTGCCCCTGGCGCCGCCGCCGATCATCGGCCTGGGAACCGGTGGCGGGTTCAGCTATGTGCTGCAGGATACCGGCGGAGGCGGTCCCGGGGCGTTGGCGCGGGTGCTGCGCGGCCTGCTGGTGGCGGCCAACCAGGATCCCAAGCTCAGCCGGGTGTTCAGCACGTTCTCGCCGGCGACGCCGTCGATCTACCTGGATATCGATCGCGACAAGGCGCAGGTGCTCAAGGTCGATCTCTCCTCCATCTTCCAGACGCTGCAGGCCTCGCTGGGCGGCTACTACGTCAACGACATGAACCTGTTCGGCCGCACCTGGCAGGTGCAGGTGCAGGCGGAGGCACAGGATCGCTCGTCCGTGGACGACATCTACCGGATCAACGTGCGCAACGCCGACGGGGAGATGATCCCGCTGCGCAGTCTGGTCGAGGTGCACCCGATCATCGGCCCGCAGGCGCTGATCCGCTACAACAACCGTACCGCCGTCACCGTGCAGGGTAGCCCGGCACCTGGCGTCTCCTCGGGCCAGGCATTGGCAGCGATGGAACAGGTCGCGGCGAAGACGCTGCCGAGAGGCTATCAAGGCCTGTGGACCGACGTGTCGTTCCAAGAGAAGCGCGCGGAAGGCAAGACCGAGATCATCCTCGGCTTCGCGGTGCTCTTCGCCTATCTGTTTCTTGTCGCCCTGTATGAAAGCTGGACGATTCCGATACCGGTCCTGCTCTCGGTCACCGTAGGCGTGGTCGGCTCCTACGCTGCGATCGTCGCTGCTGGGCTGACGCTCGATCTTTATGCGCAGATCGGCATGGTGGTGCTGATCGGTCTTGCGGCGAAGAACGGCATCCTGATCGTGGAGTTCGCCAAGGAGCGCCGAGCCGAGGGCATGCCTTTGCTGCAAGCGGCGACCGAAGGCGCACGTCTGCGCTTCCGCCCGGTGATGATGACGTCGTTCGCCTTTATCCTCGGCCTGCTCCCGCTGGTGGTGGCCGAGGGCCCGTCCCGCCTGGCACGCCGCGATGTCGGCACGCCAGTGTTTGGCGGCATGCTGACGGCATCGTTCATCGGCATCTTCGCCATTCCGGCACTCTATGTGATTTTCCAGTATATCCGCGAGCGGCTTCGCTCATCCGCCCGTCCGAGCAGGCGACCGCCGCCGGCACCGGTTGCACCTGAACACCCCATACTGATGCACTCCGAAGGAGGAGAATGATGCGCGTGAGCAAGTGGCTTTCCGGTCTTGCGCTCTGTATCGGCCTGTCGGCCGGCTCGGCCCACGCCGCGGTGACCGAGGACACCTTCCTGCTGCACAGCGCGGGCGACCTGGTGGACCTGTGTTCGGCGGCACAGTCCGACCCGCTGTACACCGCGGCCGTCAATTTCTGCCACGGCTTCACCGTCGGCGTGTTCCGGGTCCTGCAGGAGGAGGACATGGCGAAGTTGTCACGCCACATGTTCTGCCTGCCGAACCCGATGCCGACGCGCAACGAGGGCATCGCGAATTTCGTCCAGTGGGCGAGAGCCGATGCCGGCCGGTTAGCGCTGCCGCCCGCCGATGCCATAGCCACTTTCCTGACGCAGCAATTCCCCTGCCCACGCAGCCGCTGAGCAACTGACGGAGAGAACGACAATGAAGCCCACAATCGCCCTGCTCGCCGGCGGCATCGCCCTGGCCGGTTGCTCCAATATGAACCAAACCCAGCAACGCGCGTTGTCCGGAACCGCGATCGGCACAGCCGGCGGCGCGGTGCTTGGCGCCATCGGCGGCAACGCGGCGCTCGGCGCGGTCGCCGGTGCGGCCGCCGGACTCGCCGGCGGGCTGATCTACGACAACGTGAAGAAGAATGAGCAATCCGCCTATCAGCAAGGCTATGCGGCCGGCAGACACTCCAGCGCAACAACGCATTGAGCCGCGGGTTGACGTTGCTCCACCAGTGTCTGCGTGCCGCGATCATGCTGGCTTCGGCACTGCTGCTGGGCTGCGCCTCACTAGCCGTCGTCGATACGAAGCCCCTTCCGCAGGCGAAGCTTGAGCCGCCCGGGAGCGAGACGATTTCCGCTGGCGGCTATCGTATCGACGCGGTGACCCGGGTCCGACAGCTTCCCGACCTGATAATTCTGGTCGCCATGTCCGGCGGCGGGAAGCGTTCGGCAGCATACGCCTACGGCGCGTTGAAGGGCATGCGTCAGGTCGCAATCCCCGGCCCCGGCGGCGGCCGCTCGCTGCTGTCGGAGCTGGACGGGATTTCGGGAATCTCGGGGGGCAGCTTTACCGCTGCCTATTATGGGCTGTACCGCGACGGGATGTTCGGCCAGTACGAGAAGGACTTTCTCTACTCCGACACCAACGCCTACATTTTCGGCATCTATCTGCTGCCCTGGAACTGGGGATGGATCGCGGACCCGACGGTCGGAACCAACGACTACATGGAGCGGGTCTATGACCGGACGATGTTCCATGGCGCGACATACAAGGACTTGGCGGCGCTCGGCCGGCCGATCATCGCGATCGGAGCAACCGATGTCAGCTACGGCGTTCCGTTCCTGTTCACCCAGGAAGGGTTCGACCTCATCTGCTCCGATCTGTCGCAGTTCCCGTTGGCGCGCGCCGTCGCCGCGTCCAACGGATTTCCCGGCTTGTTCTCGCCGGTCACGCTGACCAGCCGAGCGGCGGACTGCGGCGGACGCTCGCCTGGCTGGGAACGCCGCGTCACGGCCGAACAGCGGCGCGATCCGCTGTCGCGCATCGGAACGCAGGCCAAGCTGACCGATCGCTACCTGGACCCAAATCAGACCCGCTATGTGCACTTGGCAGATGGCGGCATATCCGACAACCTCGGCCTGCGGGTCGCCGGCTCGATGATGGAAAACCTGGCGCAGTCACCCGAAGCGATCAAGCGTCAGGGATATGATCACCTGCGCCGCGTCCTGGTCATCAGCGTCGATGGTCAAGGGGCACAGGATACTTCGGTGGCGCAGCACAGGATCGTCGGCGGCCTGTTCTCGCTGCTGGGTCTGGTGAGCGGCGGCCAGATCGACCGCTACAATTTCGAGACCCTGAGCACGGTTACCGCCCAGCTTCGCACCGTTGTGCATGCGATCCAGGTGGCGCGCTGTTCCGAAGGCAAGCTGGTCGACGACACCCCGTGCGACGATGTCCTGGGCGAACTCGTCCATATCTCGCTCGCTGCCATGCCCGACAGCCCCGAGAAGAGCCAGCTCCTGGCGATACCGACGGGACTGAGCCTGCAGCCGCGCGACGTCGATCAGCTTGTGGCGGCAGGCGAAGCTGCGGTGACCGGCTCGGTGCCGCTGCGCGAGTTTTTCGCTGATTACCCACCGCGTCCGAACCAGGCACCCGGAAGGGCGGCCGTGCAGAAGGCTCTCCCCCGATCATGACATCAGACCAGGTCCTCGGCTGACACAAGTGGCTGCGCATCGCCAACGCCCCGATGACCTCACCGCAGAAGCATCATTGGTGCGGTCGGGGCTAAGGACACCGAAGGCGGCAGCCATCGCGGGCATCGTGTTTTCGATCCTGCTCATTTGCTGTCTGTGGCTGCTGCGGCTGGTTCCTCCGACGGGATCAGCGGAACTGGCAGCCTGGCTGCA
>DATBKQ010000724.1:0-18325 GCA_036555825.1 Acetobacteraceae bacterium
CGCGCCGGGCACCGCCATGCTCGCCCCCTGATACAGCCGCAGTGTCGCATAGGGCTCGGTGATCGAACCGCCATGCCCGTAGATCGATCCGACGTACTGCCCCTTCTGGAAGCGATCATCGAAGTCGGGCGGCATGCTGAGCGACGCCTCGACGCCATGGCGCCTCAGCATCTCGGACAGCACCGGGCCGATCGCGGGCCCCGAGGCGCCGAAGCCGATGATATCGACGGTCAGCTTCTTGCCCTGAGGGTCCGTCCAGAAGCCGCCCTGCTTCTTGAACCCCTTGCCTGACAGCAGCGCATCGCCCTTCTTCGGCTCGAACGCCAACGTGTCGTATTTCGCCAGCAGGTCCTTTACCGCGTCGAAATACGGCATCAGCGGCGGATAGGGCGGCATCGGCAGCGATGAGACCTGCGAGGCTCCCAGGTAGCCCACATCGATCAACTGCTGCCGGTCGATGTAATAAGACAGGGCCCAGCGCACGTCCTTGTCGTCGAACGGCTTCACCTCGTTGTTCACATAGAGCGAGATCGGCCACCAATCGACGTAGCCATAGGGGGGCTTCTGCCCGGTATGCGTGATGATCTTCGGATTGCCGCGGAACAGCGTGGGGAATGTTGCGGGCTGGACGCTGGTTGACGCATCCAACTGGTTGCTGATCAGCGCCTGCGCCGTCGCCTGCTCGCCGGCGTATGGCAGCCAGATCGTGCGCTCGATCGCCGGCAGCGGCGCAAGCCCCGCCTTCGCCGCCCACCATTCCGGACGCCGGTCGAACACCTTTTGCTGCAGCGATGCCTCGGTCACCTTCCATGGCCCGGTGCTGATCGGCCAGCCCTTGGCAACGTCGAAGTGCTTGAACGTCGTCCAGTCCTGGCCGTCGAAGAGGTGCTTGGGCACGATATAGACGCCGATGTCGTACTTATAGGTCAGGAAGAAGAAGAACCGCGGCGCCGGCACGATGAAATCGACCACGACGGTGTTGGCATCCGCCGCCTTGGCCTCCCTCATCACCTGCTGCACATCGACGCCCCATTTCACCTTGGGCCCCAGATCGCGCAGGCTGTTCAAGGTATAGGCGACGTCCTCGGCCGAGAACGGCGTGCCGTCCGACCAGGCAATGCCGCGCCGCGTCTTGATGGTAAGCTGCTTGAAGTCGGGCGAATACTGATAGCTCTCCGCCAGCCACATGTACGTCTTGTCGGCGAACGCGCTGTAATACGCCAACGGTTCGTAGATGATATTGGGTCCGTTCTGATGGTTGGAGCCAATCGAGTACGGGTTCCACAGCTCGAAATCGACCCAGCGCCCCTCGCGGCCGCCCCACACCAGCGTCATCGTCCGGTTGCGCGGCGGCGCGGCCGGCTGCGCGGTGGCCAGGCCGATCGGCGTCAGGGCGGCAACGGCCGCGGCGGCCCCGCCCTGCAAAACGGCGCGACGACCGGTGTTGTGGCTGGACATCGGCTGTTTCCTTTCCGCCTCGATAGTGGCCCGGACTATGCACACGCCCCGACGCGGATCAAGGGAACCGCCGGCAAAGTCCTGCCCGTCTGGGGCTATTCGGCGGAACCCTCGTCAAACGCTGAAAGCGCGACCCCCTCGGTCTGCCGCACCAGGGAAAGCTTCACGCTGCGACTTCAAGCTGGTTCACGCTGACCTCCGCTGTCGCTTCAGCCGATCCCGAGCCGCCTCGGCAAGGAAGCGCGAGCGGTTGGCCGACACCCGGTCGATCGACCGCACGACGTCCTCCGGCAGGCTGACATTGATGCGCACGGCGCGCGGCGCGCTTTCCGGGAGGTCGACCAGGAACGCAACGGCACCGCGGTTCCGTGGATCCCTCATGATCGCATCAACCGACGAGGGTGATGGGATCGGCTCGCCATCTTCGCGCATGCCGCTGACGTGGAATGCCAATGCCTCCGACGCCATGCGGCGCGCCTCCTCAAGAGAACGGCCGGCCGTGATACACCCCGGAAAATCCGGAAAGTCGACGCCGTAGTCGCTGCGCGGCTGCTTCCGCAGCAAAGCAATGTAGCAGGTCACCACACTACCTCAATTTCACACCCGCCTGCCGCTCGATACTCCGCGGTGTGCCGATCGGTATGTCACGTTTTGGGTGCGGCACGGTCACCCGGCCCGGGCGCGTCGGATGCGTGAACTGCCAGTGACTACCCCGGCTTGCCACGCGTCGCCACCCTGCCCGCTCGAGCGCCCGAATGACTTCGCGGCTGTTCACATTCTTCAAATATAAAGGGCAACCCAGTTTGTGTAAATAGATGTGTAGCGGCCGCTTGCTGCCCGGCAGTGCGGTAGCTCCGAGATGGGGATATCGCCATCAGCCGCCCCGGCCGGTATGTCCGAAGTTTCCCGCCAGCCGATCGAACTTCCCTGCTTGGCCAAAGCAGCGAGCAAGTTCGCCGCATTCAGCGGCGGACGAAAGGGATAAGCAGGCCACTGAAAACAAAGAACAGTGTCCCGATTCTGAAGTGCAAAGGACTTAAGAATCGGGGACACTAGAACCCGAACATATGATCCAGCGAAAACCCGCCGGCATCGTCCATCAGGCCATGGTATCCGAACAGCCGGCATGTCGTGTCGCGCACCAGCACATAGCCATGCTGCCCGGCCCGGCGCAGCGCCGCCTCGCCGAACACCTCGTGCGGCCAGACCGTCGCCGAGCCGGAACAGGCGATCGCGATGCGCTGCTCCGCGATCACCTGCCCCGCCTGGTCGTGCAGCAGCAGCATCGTGTCCGACCGCGCGTGCCAGGCCGCCGATGCGGGATAGATCAGCACCGCGAAGCTCCGCCGCCGCGCGTCGCCCAGCTTCAGGAACAGCCGCGTGCTCAGCCCCGGCGGCGGACCGCTGTAGGACTGCGGCTCGTCCCGGTAGGTCATCACCGTATTGAAGATGTGCGCGCCGAAGCTGGATTCCGCCGCGTGCCCCGATTGCCGGTCCTCATAGCGGAACAGCGCGTGCAACCACCCGTCCGCCTCGCCCCCGGCGGCGAAATCGTACACCAGTTCGGCGTGTCCGGCCGGAACCTCGTCGACTTCCACCGCAATGGCGTGATCGCGCGGCAGGCAGCCGAGGAATCGTTCCGCGACGCGATGGCCCGCCTGGTCGAACACGTCCAGCCGCACCGGTAGCGTTGCCTGGGAGAGCGCCATCGGTGTCGGCTGCACGATGCTGCGGAACCGTTCGCGCGGCAGCACCGGAAACGGCAGCAGATAGCCGCGGCCCAGCTCCCTGGGCAGCCGTGCAATACCCGGATCAGGCGTCAGGTCGCCGCGTTCGACATTGACGTGCGCGATCCGCACCCGTCCGCCGCGTATCACCTCGTAGCGCGGCCGCACCACGTGCCGGCCCGCGCGCAATTCGATCTGCGCCGGCCAGCGCAGCCGGGGCAACATCTCCGCCATATTCACCGCGACAGTCGCGAACGGGCCGACCTCCCGCGCCAGTGCCACGGGTCTCTCGGCGCCCATCCGGTCCAGCGATATGGCGCCTGCGGGGATCGGGGTGGCGTGGCTGTTCTGCAGCCACAGGATCACGTCTTCGTCCTGGCGCGGCGCCGGCAGCCCGGCATAGCGATCCGACGGCCAGGCGTTGGCATCGTGCGTGCACGACAGGCTGGCGCCCCAGGGGGAGGATGCATCGTTCGCGTAGGTATCGAGCGCGTACTTGACCACGTCATGTCCGGCGGCGCCGATCGCGTGCACGAACAACTGGCCGGCGAACGGCGGCAGATTGAACCGTTGGCGCAGGTCGCGGCTGTCGATCGAGAAACCGCACGGACCTTCCGGAACCTCTTGCTCCCACGTAGCCAAAGCGGTTCCCGCGGCGTCGAACAGCCGCAGCCATAGCCGGATCGCCCCGCCGCCATATCCCGACCAGTAGTTCGCCGAGACCAACCGGGTGGACAAGCCATCGGCGTCCCGGAAGAAAGCCAAGTTGGTGGCGAAGTTCAGCTTGTCGAGGTAGCGCGCACGGTTCGTCAGCAGCCTGTCCGGCAGCTTTGCTTCGTCCAGCGAGGCCAGCTTCGCGCCCGTCGGCATCAGATGCCCGATGCGCGATGCGATGCGTCCGGCATCGAACGCGGCAATCAGCACGCTGCGCGCACCGCTCTGGGGCAACTCGGTCAGCGCCCGCGTCACGTAACCGGCACGCTGCTCGCCGATGGCCGCGACGTCATGCACGTAGAGCCCCGCAAGCGGCAGCGGATACAGTGCGAGCAGGGCCGCGGCGATGCCCTCGGGATCGTACAACGCCACCGGCCCGGCGACGCCCGCATACAGCCGCTCGATCGCCTCCGCCGCCAGCGGATGCGCCAGCGCCTTGTACAGCACGTTGCCGCCGACGCGGTTGTCGAAGGTCTGGATATTCAGCATGGCGCCAGACCGAGGCGGCGGCACATCTCGGCCGCCGCTTCCGGCGTATCGTCCATCGGCTGCACCGGCCACATCTCCAGCCGCCCGGCGAACTCGCGCACGCGCCCGTCCCGCAGCAGGCCATCGGTGAACAGCGCATTGCGGCGCGACCGGCCGGGCAGCTTGGCCAACAGCACGGGGGCCGAGCTCGCCACGGCCTCCGACACCATCGAGACGCTGTCCATCGTGACGACGATCGCATCGGCCAGCCCAAGCATGCCGAAATACGGATTGTCGCCCTCGCCATTCCACACCCAGGCGCCCGGCGGCACCAACGCCTCGGCCAGGACGCGCATCGCCGCGGGGTCGGTGCGCCTCGACGGCGTGATAGCGAGCCCGACACCGTCGCGACGCATCATCTCGGCGAGCTGCCCGGCCAAGCCGCCCGCCACTGCCGCGTCCAGCCGGAACCGGCCGTTGCTGCCGCCGATCAAGACCGCGACCAGCGGCCGCCGCAGGTGCGCGAGGCGCGCCCGCCACTCTTCTGCCGCCGCGCCGACCCGTGCCGGGGTCGCTCGATGCAGGGCGGTGCGTGTCACCACCACATTCGGGCCGGATAGTTCATCGTGCCGGTTCACCACGATCAGGTCGAAGCGGCGCGGGTCCATTCTGGGGTGCTGGACCTGCACCACCGGCCGGCTGCCCCGGCGCAGCGCGGCGCCCACTGCGGCAGCCATGCCCCCACAGCCGATCACCAGCTCCGGCAGCGGCGCGCGCACCGCCTCCGGCACCGCGGCCAGCGGCTTCGGCCATAGCGCGGCCGCCAGCCACTTCCACGGCGCCCGCGGTGCCAGCACCCGCAGTTCCGGCCGCAGCCCCGCCGCCTCGGCAAGGCCCAGCGCCTGGGCCTGCAACCCGGCATAGCCCTCGCTGAGAATCCAGGACGATGCGGTCGCGGACATGCGCGGCTTTTCGGCGCCTATCCTATGGCAGTCAACCGGTGCAATCTGCGGCACATGGACCGGGATCTCATCGGCTATGGCGCCAACCCGCCCGACCCGAAATGGCCGGGTGGCGCGCGGCTCGCGCTGAATTTCGTGCTCAACTACGAGGAGGGCTCGGAACCCTCGGTGCCGGACGGCGATCCCGGGTCGGAATGGGGCCTTACCGAGAATGGCATGCTGAACCCCGGCGTGAGGGGCCGCGACCTGGCTGCCGAGGGCATGTTCGCCTATGGCAGCCGCGTCGCGTTCTGGCGCATCATGCGGCTGTTCGGCGAGCGCCGACTGCCGCTGACTGTGTTCGGCTGCGCCCTGGCGCTGGAGCGCCATCCGCTGGCGGCAGCCGCGATCCGCGCCGCCGGCTACGATGTCTGCTGCCACGGTTGGCGTTGGGAAAAGCACTTCGAACTCGCCGAGGACGCCGAACGCGAACGCATCCGGCGCGCCGTGGCTTCCCTTCAGACGACGATGGGAGAGCGCCCACTCGGCTGGTACTGCCGCTACGGGCCCAGCGTGAACACCAGGCGTCTGCTGGCCGAGGAGGGCGGATTTCTTTACGATTCAGATGCCTACGACGACGAGTTGCCGTATTGGACCACCGTCCAGGGGAAGCCGCATCTGGTTGTCCCGTACAGCTTGTCCACCAACGATTCGAAGTTCGGTCGCGGCACCTTCGCAACCGGCGACGACTTCTTCGCCTATTGTCGCGATGCGTTCGACTTTCTGTATCGGGAAGGTGCCATTCAGCCACGCATGCTGTCGATCGGTCTGCACATGCGCATCATCGGTCACCCCGCCCGCGCCGGTGGGCTCGAGCGCCTGCTCGACCACGTCCGCCGCTTCCCCGGCGTCTGGATCACGCGCCGGGTGGATATCGCACGCCACTGGGCCGCCACGCACCCGCCGGCATGACCATCGGCGGCCAGCTTCGCGCCAACCGCCTGCTCGTGGTGAAGCTCGGTGCCCTCGGCAACGTCGTCCTCTCCTTCGGCCCCTTCGCCGCGATCCGCCGGCATCACGCGGATGCGCGCATCACGCTGCTGACCACCGCCCCGTTCGCCGAGTGGTTGGGCCGGTCGCCGTGGTTCGATGCGGTCTGGGTGGATGAGCGCCCCGAATGGTGGGACCTGCCCGGCTGGCGCAGGCTCCGCCAGCGGCTGATCGATGGCCGGTTCGAGCGAGTCTACGACCTGCAAACCTCCGCCCGCTCCAGCCGCTACTTCCAGCTTCTGCCCCACCGCCATCGCCCGGAATGGTCCGGCATCGCGCATGGCTGTGCGTTGCCCGACCGTGACCCGCAGCGGAACCGGATGCACGACATCGACCGCCAGTTCGGGCAGCTCCGCCAGGCCGGTATCCACATGCAGGCGCCGGTTGACCTCTCCTGGAGCCGCGGCGACATCGGCGGCTTCGCACTACCCAGCCGTTTCGCCCTGCTGGTTCCAGGCAGCTCCGCGCATCGCCCGATCAAACGCTGGCCGATCGAGCGCTATCGCCAACTCGCGGCGGGCCTGGGCAATCGCGGTTTGGCGCCGGTTGTGATCGGCACCGCGCCCGAGCAGCCGCTGGCGCGCGCAATTCCAGGCGCCATCGACCTCACCGGCCGCACCGAGCTGGGCCAGCTCACCAGCCTGGCGCGCGCCGCCAGCGTCGCGATCGGCAACGACACCGGCCCGATGCATCTGATCGCCGCCACGGGCTGCCCCTCGGTCGTGCTGTTCTCGCGCGACTCGGAGCCGGCGTTGCATGCGCCGCGCGGTGCGTCGGTGGCGCTGCTGCAACGGCCCGATCTCGGGCAGCTCGATGCCGGCACGGTGCTGGCCGCGGTCGCCACATCGTCGCGGCAGACCGCCGGCACGCTGGCTGCCGGCTGATGGCGGACCAGCCGGCGCTTCCGCCGCATCTCGCCGCCACCGACGGGGTTCCCCTGCCCCAGCGCTACTGGGCGATCCTCACCATCGCACTTGGCCTTACGCTTGCGGTCCTCGACGGCGCGATTGCCAATGTCGCGCTGCCGACCATCGCGCGCGACCTGAGCGCCAGCCCCGCGTCATCGATCTGGGTGGTGAATGCCTATCAGCTTGCGGTGACGATCTCGCTGCTGCCGCTCGCATCCCTCGGCGACATCTACGGCTACCGGCGCGTCTACCAATACGGGCTGATCGTGTTCACCGTGGCCTCGCTCGGCTGCGCGCTGTCCGACTCCCTGGTTTCGCTGACGATCGCGCGCATCGTCCAGGGCTTCGGTGCCGCCGGCATCATGAGCGTCAATGGCGCCCTGGTCCGCTTCATCTACCCGCGGCGCTGGATCGGCCGCGGCTTTGGCCTGAACGCGACGATCGGTTCCATCGCCTCGGCGGTCGGACCGACGGTGGCGGCTGGCATTCTTTCGGTCGCGCCCTGGCCTTGGCTGTTTGCGGTCAATGTGCCGATCGGCGTCGTGGCGATCCCGATCGCGTTCCGCGCCCTGCCTGCGACGCGCAGCGCCGGCGTTCGCTTCGACGCCCCGAGCGCCGTCTGGACCGCGCTGACCTTCGGTATCCTGATCACCGCGATCAGCGGACTGGGCCACGGCGAGAGCGTCAACCTGTCCGCCGCGGAACTCTGCTTCGCGGCGATCTTCGGCTTCGTGCTGGCAACCCGGCAACTGTCGCAGACTTCGCCCATGCTGCCGATCGACCTCTTGAAGATCCGCCTGTTCGCGTTGTCGGTGGCAACGTCGATCTGTTCCTTCCTCGGCCAGGCAATGGCGCTGGTGTCGTTGCCCTTCCTGTTCGAGAACACACTCGGCCGCACGCAGGTGGAGACCGGGCTGCTGCTGACCCCATGGCCACTTGCCGTCGCAGTCATCGCGCCGTTCAGCGGCAGGCTCTCGGATCGTTATCCGGCGGGTCTGCTGGGCGGTTGCGGACTGATCGTGCTTGCGGTGGGACTTGCCCTGCTCGCGGCGTTGCCGGTGCAGCCGTCCACCTTGGATATCGTCTGGCGGTTGCTGATCTGCGGCATCGGCTTCGGCTTCTTTAACACCCCGAACAACCGCGCGATCCTGACCTCGGCCCCGCCGCTTCGCGCCGGCGCGGCAAGCGGCATGCAGGCGACGGCGCGCCTGCTGGGCCAGACCATCGGCGCAGCCATGGTGGCGCTGATGTTCGGCGTGTTCCCCGAGAGCGGCACGCGCGAATCGCTGGTCTTCGCCGCGGTCGCGGCGGCCGGGGCCGCGCTGGTCAGCTTCTCGCGACTGACCGGGAAGCGCGGCAGGTCTGGTCAGCCGTCCCACACCTGACTGGGCATCGGCAGGTCGGCGAAATCGGCTTGCCCCAGGGGGCGGTCCGCCGCGATGCCGGCCATGCCCAGCAGCATGACCCACTGGCGCACGTGCTGGCCGACATGCCAGGTCGTGCGCTCCAGGTATTCGTGCAGCATCTGCGGGCCGTAATACGTCTGCACGGTCTCGCGCCCCGACTTGTCGGCCTTCGCCGCCCACCAGCCCGCCAGGCGCCGCCGCACGTCCCGGCCATAGCCCGCGATGTCGGCGGCGGTCCGCATCTGTTCGGGCGGGCGGGCGGTCAGACTCTCGTAGGCCAGCGCCCCGCCGTGCGCTACCTCCAGGAAGGTTTCGGGCACGCGGAAGATGTGGTGCCCGAGCACCCGGTAGCTCCGCGGGCGGTTCGGCACTTCGGTGGACAGCTTCGCATCCGGCATCTGCGGAATGATCCGGATGGCGGCCTCGAGGAAATGGTCCAGCCGCTGCATCAGTTGCTCGGGCGACAGCACCGGACCCGTGGCCTCGTTCAGCCCCAGGAACTTCACCACGTGCCCGATATTCTGCGCAAACACGTACTCGTCGCCGCGCGACAGAACGGGGACCGAACGGGCGCCCAGCCGCCTCAGCTCATCGAGCCCGCCGGGATCCTCCAGCACGTTGACAGACTGAAACTCGATCGCACGGACCGAGAGAAACTCCTTGAGCTTCAGGCAGCTCGTTCACCCAGGCTGCCAGAAAACCTTCAGCATCGCCGCGGTCATGCCCGCTCTCCTTCGCACCAGCCGGACGGTGCGACGGGAATCGCACGCCGTCAACCGGGCGATCGCCTGGCGCCGGGGGATCAACATCACACTCACATTGGAACCCACTTGCACGAGGTATAGCCGATGCTATATTTCCCAGCATCGTCAATGTGGGGATGCGGGTCGTGAGCGACGCGGCGGCAAGGCTGACGCTCTCCGAACAGACCGTGACGGGCATCCGCGAGGTGCTCGACGGCCGCCGGCGCGGGCCAGGCGCCGCGTTGCTGTTCGCCGGTCCTGCCGTGATCGCCTCGATCGCCTACATGGATCCCGGCAATTTCGCCACCAACATCCAGGCTGGGGCGCGCTACGGCTACGCGCTGCTGTGGGTCGTGCTGATGGCGAACCTGATCGCCATGCTGTTCCAGGCGCTTTCCGCCAAGCTGGGCATCGTCACCGGGCGCAATCTCGCCGAGATGTGCCGCGAGCACGCGCCGCGTCCGGCCGCCTATGCGATGTGGGCCGCGAGCGAGGTCGCCGCGATGGCGACGGACCTTGCCGAGTTCCTGGGCGGCGCCGTCGGCCTCTCGCTATTGTTCGGGCTGCCGCTGCTCGCTGGCATGGCGGTCACCGCCCTGGTCACCTACGGCATCCTCTTGTTCGAGCGCCGCGGCTTCCGGCCCATCGAGCTGATCATCGGTGCGCTCGTCGCGGCGATCGGCGCCTGTTACCTGGTCGAGGTGTTCATCGCGCCCGTGGCCTGGAGACAGGCAGGCCTGCATGCGATCCTGCCCTCGCTGCCCGACGCCGCGGCACTGACCCTGTCGGTGGGCATCATCGGCGCGACCGTGATGCCGCACGCTCTGTTCCTGCACTCGGGGCTGACCCAGGGACGCGCGCCGGCGCGCGGCCAGGCGGACCGGCGGAAGCTGCTGCGCTTTTCGAACCGCGAGGTGTTTGTCGCTCTCGCGCTTGCCGGCCTCGTGAACATGGCGATGGTCGCCATGGCATCGGCCGCGTTCAGCCAGGGCCACAGCGAGGTGTCGGAGATCGGTACGGCGTATCACAGCCTGACGCCATTGCTCGGGGGCGCCGCTGCCGTGGTGTTTCTGATCTCGCTGATGGCATCCGGCATATCGAGTTCGGTGGTCGGCACGATGGCCGGTCAGACGATCATGCAGGGCTTTGTCGGCTTCCGCATCCCGATCTGGCTGCGCCGCCTGGTGACCATGGTGCCGGCGTTCGTGGTCGTGGCGATCGGGGTCGGTGCCACTGAGGCCCTGGTGATCAGCCAGGTGGTGCTGTCCTTCACGTTGCCGATTCCGATGATCGCGCTGGTCGTGTTCACGCGCCGCCGCGACATCATGGGCGAGTTCGCCAACGGCCGCGCGACCGACATCGCGGCGATCGCCGGTGCTGCCGTGGTCCTGCTGCTCAACGTGGTTCTTCTGCTGCAGACGTTGGGGGTGGGTATTCCCGGCCTATTGGCAGCCTGAGGCAGCGCGCGCTTGCGGTCCAGTGCGGACCAACGCAGCCTGTGCGTGTGGACGACCTCCAGGGTGTTGGCATGCTGTTCGAACTCCCGCCAGCCGCGCGTGATCTGCAATCGCTTGCCCGCCATCTGGGGGAACGAACAATCGCGCCGCGCGCCGCGGAGGTGGATCGCGCCGAGGCATATCCCTGGGACAACGTTGCCGCGCTGCGGGAGGCAGGGCTGCTCGGTTACACCATCCCGCGCGACTATGGCGGCGCCGGCGGCAGCTTCCTCGATGCGGTCGTGATCATCGAGGAGATGGCCCGTGTGTGCGGTGTGACCGGCCGCATCGCGGTGGAGACCAATATGGGCGCGATCTCCGCCATCATGCAGTACGGCAGCGAGGCACAGAAGCAGCTCGCCGCGCGGCTGGTGCTGGAAGGCGACAAGCCGGCGATCTGCATCACCGAGCCCGAGGCCGGCTCGGCCGCTACCGAAATGACCACACGCGCCGAACACCGCAACGGCTACTGGCTGTTGAACGGACGCAAGCACTGGATCACCGGCGGCGGCGTTTCCAGGCTGCACCTGATCTTCGCCCGCACGCCGCACGGCATCGGCGGCTTCCTCGCCGTACGCGACGAGGCGAAAGGGCTGGTGATCGGCAAACGCGAGCCGACCATGGGACTGCGCGGGATTCCCGAGACCGAGATCCGCTTCGAGAACCTCGAAGTGCCGGACGACATGGTGCTGCGGACGCCCGACGGACGACTGCACGGATTTGCCGACCTGATGAATGCCTACAACAGCCAGCGTGTCGGTGCCGCGGCGGTCGCGCTTGGCCTGGCGCAGGGCGCGTTCGAGGCGGCGACCGTGTTCGCCAAGGAACGCCACCAGTTCGGGCGACCGATCGGCGAGTTCCAGGGGCTGCAATGGATGCTTGCCGACATGGCCATCCAGTTGAACGCCGCCCGTCTCGGCGTGTACCGCGCGGCGGCGAGCGCCGACCCGTTTCCCGATCCGCTGCTGGCGGCACAGTCCAAGGTGTTCGCCTCGGAGATGGCGATCAAGGTGACCAACGACGCGCTGCAGATGTTTGGGGCGCGCGGGTACTCGCGCGATTTTCCGATGGAGCGCATGGCGCGCGATGCGCGCATGTTCACCATCGGTGGCGGCACGGCGCAGGTGCTGCGCACTTTCGTCGCGGGCCGTGTACTGGGCTGGAAGCTGCCACAGACACGGAACGGGTACGTGGACCGGGAGTGACGCGCGTTTCGCAATGCAATGAAAGGTGGCGAACATGGGAAGGCTCGAGGGCAAGGTCGCAGCGGTGACGGGCGGGGCATCGGGGATCGGCGAGGCGACGGTCAGGCGCTTCGTTGCCGAGGGCGCGAGCGTGGCATTCTGCGATCGGGACGGCGAGCGCGGCCAGCGCGTGGCGGCCGAGCTCGAGGCCGCCGGCGCAACGGTCGCCTTCACGCAGGCTGACGTTGGCACCGAGGCCGCATGTGTCGCCTTCGTCAACGGTGCCGGGGAACATTTCGGGCGCCTCGACATCCTGGTCAACAACGCCGGTATCCGCAAATACGAGAAGGTCGATGAGGCGAGTGCGGCGAGCTGGAACGAGATCCTCAACGTCAACCTGATGAGCTACGCCTTCTGTGCCAAGGCGGCGGTCCCGCTGATGCGCCGCAACCAGGGCGGTGCGATCGTCAATATTGCCTCGGTACGGTCCGTCGTCGCGGGCGGCGGCAACCTGCAGTACGACACCACCAAGGCCGCGGTCGCGGGTTTGACGCGGGGGCTCGCCGCCGACCACTCGGCGGAGGGCATTCGCGTGAACGCCGTCGGCCCCGGCCCGATCTTCACGCCGTTCCATCAACGCCGCATCGCAGCGGCCGGCGAAACCGTCGAGCAGTACAATGCCAAGGCCGCGCAAGCCACCATGCTGAAGCGCCCGGGCAGGGCCGAGGAGGTTGCCGCCGCGATCCTGTTCTTGGCCTCCGACGATGCCTCCTACGTCACCGGCGCCCTGCTGTTCGTGGACGGCGGCATGACGGCGATGTAGGCTTTTTGCATGGACATGCCGTCATATGAGGTCGCAAAGTCATGACGGTCGCCGCTCGGCAGATTGATTGGGAGGCTTGGAGCCAGAGCCGGTTTCTTGCCTGGGCTGAGACTCAACCGGAAGGCTGCCGATACGAATTCGATGGTTTCCGGCCGGTTGCAATGGCACCAGCCACCGTCGGCCACAACCGGATCGGTCGCAACATCCGGGAGGCTATCCGCCCCAGGTTGCCCACAGGTGCGCCGTGCGACACGTATGGGCCGCAGGATGCGATCGAAACGGTCGGCGGCGCCCTGCGCGAGCCGGACGCGTTCATCGCGTGTTCCAGGCCGCACCGGACGGCGGTGGCAGTTCCAGCTCCGATCGTCGTTTTCGAAGTGGTCTTGCCCGGGCGGGATAATCGGCGGCGGGACGAGGACAAGGTCGATGAGTACGAGTCGGTCCCCTCGATACTTCGCTACGTTGTCGTTGAATCCGAGAGTAGATCATTCCGTGCGTTCTGGCGCGCACCTGGTGAGCAGGCGTGGCACCGGGAAGCCCCCGACACGGCCGGACCAATTCGGTTGCCGGAATTTGGCATGGACCTCTCGCTTGATGAGGTCTATTCCGGCATCGACTTCGGTTGAGGGCGGCAGCTCTTGCGGTTTGATCGGTCAACGAATTAGCAAGGTTGTTCCGGCAGTAAGCAAGAAAAATGGAACCGCAAAACACGCAGAATACGCAAATGGATTCCGGCGAATCTCCTGTACAAACGAATCATGGCTACGCCCTGACGGTGCTCCACGCGCTGGGAACTGGTTTCCTTGAGAGGTTCAGCACTATAGGAAGGTGTTTGGGGAATGCACTGTTGAGACCTGCTGATCGAACGCATCGTCCTCCTCCAATTGAGGGTAGCAAGGCGATCGACGACATTCATCGCGCGCAGTGCCTGAATCATCGGAAAGCCACAGGCTGCATCTCCGCCCGCTGCTCAACTTCGGCAAGCCTCGCCTTCAGGTCAAACGCATCGTCCTGGCCCTGTCAGGCACCCCCGCCCTTTGCGTGATCTGCGTGTTTTGCGGTTCCATCTTTCCTCCCGGTCGGAAGAACCGCGCTGCGCGCATCCCCGCTGGCACAACGTCCGCATTCCCGCGTCCAAAGCCCGGACGCCTACTCCCGCCATTGGCGGGCGCGAAGGTTGGGTGATACTGCTAACGCAATGCCATCCCGGAAACCGCGCCGTTTCGCGTCTGGTAAGGAGAAACCACCATGCCGTTCTACCAAAGAGGCGACGTCCGTATTCATTACCAAGAGGCCGGCTCCGGCTTCCCGTTGCTGGTCATCCCCGGGGGCGGACTGAACTCCACGATCGCGGGCCTGGCGAGCCAGACCCACCCCTTCAACCCGTTCGACGAGTTCAAGGACGAATTCCGCGTCATCGCAGCGGATCTGCGCAACGCCAAGGGCGGCCAGTCCTCGGGCCCGCTCGAGACGGAGCGGCCGTGGGACGCCTATACCGACGATCATATCGGACTGATGGATCACCTTGGCATCCGGGAATTCCTGGTACTCGGCTTCTGCATCGGCGGCCCCTTCATCTGGAACATGTTGCAGCGCGCGGGCGACCGCGTCATCGCGGCGGTGCCAGCGCAGCCCAGCGGCTGGCGCCCCGAGATGCCCACCCTCTCCTACGACAACAACATGAAGACCTGGGGTCCGGAACTGTGCGCCCGTCGGCCCGACATCACGATGGCGATGGTCGACAGGTTCCTGACCAACATGTACCGTGCCCGCGCCGACTTCGTTTACACCGTGACGCGCGATTTCGTGCGCGGCTGCCAGACGCCGATCCTGGTGTTGCCGGATGACGTTCCGGCGCATCCCTATGCCGTCGCCATGGAAACCGTGCATCTCGCGCCGAACGCGCAAGTGAGCCTTTACCCGTGGAAAGACACCCCGGATAAGATTCCGCTGGCGGTGCGGCATATTCGCACATTCCTGCGGGCGTATCGGCCGGTGGCGGCAGCGCGAACCCTGGCGGCGGCCGCCCAATAGCGCCGGTCAAGCTGATCTTGCGCCGGGCACGACGAAGCCCGGCGCGCCCCTCACTCTTCAAACCGGGACAGCGAGCTTCGTCACATCGAATTTGTACACGCGAGCGGTGTTGCCGCCGACGATCTTGGCCTGTTCCTCGTCCGGCACCCCGGCCAGGATCTCCGCCAGGATCTTCCGCGATTGCGGAAACGTCGACTCGCTGTGCGGGTAATCCGAGCCCCACATCATGTTGTCCACGCCGATGACGTCTCGCAGCCGAATGCCGATGGCGTCCTCCTGGAAGCCCAGTACGATGTTGCGGTGGAAAAAGTCGCTCGGGAGCATCGCGTCCTTGAACCGGTAGATCGCTTCGCCTTGGCGCTCGCGGTAGGTATAGTCCATCGTGGAAAGTACATGCGGTACCCAGGCCAACTCGAACTCCACGATGGCGATTGTCAGGCGAGGATGACGCTCGAAGACGCCGGAGAAGATCAGGTCGCACATTGACAGCGCCGGATAGAACACCTTCGTCGCGCGGCTGCTGGCATCGCGCAGCGTCATGTCACCGGCGCCGCGGATCCTGCCCTGTCGTCGCGTGGCCGTGTGCAGGCTCAACGGCAGGTCGAGCGCCGCCGCCGCGGCCCAGAACGGCTCATACTCGGATTGGTCGTAGCGTCGGTCCTCGAACGGATACTCCGTGATCATCGCCCCGGCCAGGCCAAGATGGGCGGCCCGCTCCAGCTCCCTGATCGCGTCCGGGATGTCGTCGAGGTTGATCATCGCGATGCCCTTGAGTCGGGCGGGGTCGGCGCGGCAGAACTCGGCGAGCCAATCGTTGTAGGCGCGGAAAATGGCGGACATCAGGCTCGGGTCCGCCACCTTGAAATAGAAGAGCCCTTGCGAGGGATAAAGCACTTCGCCGGAGACCCCGTCGAGCGCCATGTCCTTGAGATGTTGCTCGGGGTCGTATCCTCCGCGATGCACGTCTTCGAAGCGCCCTTGGGCGGAGATGGTCTCGGGGGCCTCGAACCGCGCGCCGGCGTTCGAGATAAGGCCGATCCCGGAAAGGATCTGATCCGCCTCGACCACGATCTGATCGGCGCCGTCGATCCGCTGTATCCGTGGCGCGCGGTCCCGGAATGGCGCATCGATGCGGGTCTGCCAGAGATCCGGCGGTTCGAAGACGTGTGAGTCAGATGAGAGGATCACGGGCGGCATCGGCGTCTCCAGACTTGATCGCTATCGGCACCTTTGGCAACCAGCCGATTGCCGTCAAGTTGGGCGCTTCACCGGCCGGCGCTGCTGGCGTCAACAAATTGGAAATATCGTGCCGGCAGTAAGCAAGGAAGATGGAACCGCAAAACACGCAGAACACGCAAATGGATACCGGCGAGGACAGGGTTAACCTGCTGTCCAAACGAATCATTGGCTGCGCCCTGACGGTGCTTCACGCGCTGGGAAGCGGATTCCTTGAGAAGGTCTATGAAAACGCATTGGTGCACGAGCTTCGCAAATCCGGGTTCGCCGTCGCGCAACAACATCCCATGGTCGTTCGATACGATGGGATCGTGGTCGGGGAATATACTGTTGACCTACTCGTCGAACACGTCGTCCTCGTCGAATTGAAGGTAGCCAAAGCAATCGACGACATCCATCGCGCGCAGTGCCTGAATTATCTGAAAGCCACAGGCTTGCATCTCTGCCTGCTGCTCAACTTCGGCAAGCCTCGCCTTGAGATCAAACGCATCGTCCTGGCCCTGTAGGCACCGCCACCCTTTGCGTGTTCTGAAAGCCACCCTGTACGGCGCGGCCGTGCGTCCTCTGGGACGACCAAGCCGGCTATCCGCTGCGGTGCCTCGCTCAGCCGCGCGTGGGTCATCGACTGCAAATAGCTGGCGATGAGGCCATAAAGGTCAGCTGCCATCGGGAGCCTCCGACGGTCTGTCTGCGCCAATCGCCACGCTAGATTCCAGTATTAAGCGGCTCCGCCCCAAAGCTTCGGATCAGCCGGATGGATCGTGCTGCCCTCGTAGCGCAGCCGCGCACCGCGATCGACCGCCAGATGCAATGATCCATCGAGATCGACGATATGCGCCTGTTGCGCGACGAGCAGCGCCGGCGCGATCCCAAGCGATGTGCCGATCGCGCCACCGACCATGATCCGCAAGCCGCGCCGCTTCGCGTCCGCCGCCAGCGCGAGCGCCTCGGTCAGCCCGCCCGCCTTGTCGAGCTTGATATTGATCGCCTGGTATTTCCCATCCAGCCGGTCGAGGTCAGCACGCGTCCGACAGGATTCGTCGGCGCAGAGCGGGATCACACGTGCCAACCCAGCCAGGGCGTCATCAGCATCGGCCGGCAGCGGCTGCTCTATCAGTTCCACCCTGCAATCGCTGAGGGCCGGCATGAATTCGCGAAGCTGGGCCTCAGTCCAGCTCTCGTGCGCATCGATGATGAGGCGCGCCGTCGGCGCCGCATGCCGCACCGCCCGCACCCGTTCGACACCGCCCTCGCCCAAAAAATCCAATCGCAGCAGCGGGCGGGTGCGATTGACGGCCGCCTGCTCAGCCATCTTGTCCGGCGTATCGAAGTCGAGCGTGAACGCCGTCACGACCGGCATCACCGCGCCCACCCCGGCCAGTTCCGCGACGCTGCGATAAGCACGCTTCGCATCCATGTCCCAAAACGCGCAGTCCAAAGCGTTGCGCGCCGCGCCCGGCGGCAGCGCGTTCTGCAGTGTGTCGCGGTCCAGCCCCGAGAAGATCGCGCCCTTCATCGCCTCAAGCGCGGCGACGACGCTGTCAAGGCTCTCGCCGAACCGCTGCAGCGGCACGCCTTCGCCACGGCCGCGTGACTCGACGTCGGAAATTTCGGCGACAACTAGGTCGACCGAGGACTTGATCCCATCCGCGGTCATCAACGGTCGCGCGAGCGCCCACGCGCGGCCGGTGACCGTCAATCGTTGCGGATGCGGCGCCACGCCAGCGGCTGCCGCCCTCTACCAGGCACCGGTATTCGGCATGCTGGTCCAGGGTTCGGCTGGCGGCAGGGCGTTGCCGGCCTGCAGCAGCTCGATGGAAATGCCGTCCGGCGTGCGGATGAAGGCCATGCGGCCGTCACGCGGCGGGCGGTTGATCGTGACGCCGCGGGCGATGAAGGCGTTGCAGGTGTTGTAGATGTTGTCCACGGCATAGGCGAGGTGCCCGAAATTGCGGCCGCCAGCATAAGGCTCGGGATCCCAGTTGTAGGTAAGTTCCAGAGGAGCCGCCTCGTCACCGGGTGCGGCGAGGAACACGTTGGTGTAGCGGCCCTTCTCGTCGTCACGGCGGCGGATTTCGCGCAGGCCGAGTACGCCGAAGAAAGCGATGCTATCCTCCAGCGAACTGACGCGGATCAT
>DATBKQ010000725.1:0-3494 GCA_036555825.1 Acetobacteraceae bacterium
CCGGCAATTCCATCGTCCGAGCGTCGCAGGCGCATCGCCAGGTGCGACGCGCGGCCGGCCAGCGCGCCATCCTCGTCCTCGAACAGCGTATCGACGGCGCCGAGGAACGTTAGCTCGCCAGTCGCATGCTCGATCCAGAACGGTCCCTTCTCCGCCACGAACAGCCCCTGCGGCAGCGCATCGCGCGCCGGCTCCGGCAATGCGGTGCCGCACAGTGCCGCCATCACCCGCAAGGCGATGCCGTGCGCGTCGGTGTCCTCGCGATTGCTGACCACGACGACGCCCGCCTCGCGCTCGGGCAGCAGCAGGAAATGGTTCTTGTAGCCTGGCAGCGAGCCGCCGTGGCCGACCGCGATCTCGCCGGGCAATGGCGAGCGGGCCAGCCCCAGTCCGTATCCCGTCTGCGTGCCGTCGGTCAGCCGGCGCCGCGCCCCCAGCGGCGCCAGCAGGTCGGCGGCGGGCGCCCGCCCCGTCATCAGTGCCATCAACCATGTCGCGAGATCGCGCGCGCTCCCGGTCAATCCCCCGGATGCCGAAAAGTGCAGGCCGTAGCGCCCGCGCCGCCAGCCCTCGTCACTCCGCCAGTAGCCGGCGGCAAGACCCGGGACCGGTTCGGTTTCGTCCTCCGGCAGCCGGATCATCAGGCCGGCAGGCCGGAAGAATCGCTCGCGCAGGGCATTGCCGTAGTGGATCGACTTCAGTGTCACCGCCGCCTCGAGCAGCCGGTAGCCGGTGTTGGAATAGGAGAGCTCGCTGCCGGCGGGAAAATTCAGCGCATCGACCGAGGCGATGAAGTCCAGCAGTGCGCGCCGGTCCAGCGCCGCGCTCCAGGGCACACCCAAGAGCCACAGCGTCTCCATGGTGTCGGGCAGCCCGCCGGTCATGTCGAGCGCGCGTGCGATCGGCACCGCGGCCTGGGCGCGTGCCAGCATCGGCAGATGCGCGCCCAGCGGATCGTCCAGCGACAGCACACCGTCCGCCTGCAGACGCAACAGCAGCGCGGCGCAGAAGTGTTTGCTGATCGAGGCATAGCGCACCACGGTTTCCGCGGTGAACGGCAGGTTCAGTTCCAGCGAAGCGAGGCCGCCGAACGACTCCGAATGGATATGGCTGCCGTTGAACAGCACGATGGCGCCGCCCGGCCCGCCCTCGGTCGTCCAGCGCGCGGCGATCCTGGCCGCCTCCTCGGTCGCCCGGCTCCATTGCATGCGGGCGATGTTTGTCAGGATCAGGCCGCTGCGGCAACCGGATTGAACGGCCGCTGCTCCACCATCTGCGCCGCCCCGCGCAGCACCTCGAACCGGGTCACCTCCTCGTCGCGCCAGAATCGGATGTCGAAGGTGCGCCGGCCAAGCCGCAGGTCGAATAACGTGACGTCGGGCAGCCAGGGGGGCAGTACGGGATCGACGAAGATGCGGCCCTCCGGCGCATCGAGCGCAATGCCCAGCAGCGCCTGCAACAGCGCGAACACCGAGCCCGCGGCCCAGGCCTGCGGCACGTTGGCGCCCAGATACTGCACCGGGAAATCGCCATCCCCGCGCTGCACGCCGGAATACAGTTCCGGCAACTGGTTGAGCAGGAAATGCCCCGCGGCGCGCGATATGTCACGCGCGATCAGGCCGACCTCACGCGTGTGACCGTAACGCTTGAACCCGAGCGCGATCAGTCCGTTGTCGTGCGGCCAGACCGAGCCGTTTTGATAGGAGTACGGGTTGAACGCCGGGTGGTCGGCGGACAGCGTTCGAATGCCCCAGCCGGAATTCATGTCTGGCGCCATCAGCCGCGCGACAACGCGTCCGGCGCGATCCGGCGGCACAATACCAGACCACAGCAGATGGCCCGGGTTGGACGCGACCGTCATTACCTTGCGCTTCTCGCCATCCAGCATGTAGGCGTAGAAGCCGCTCTCCTCGTCCCAGAACACGTCGTTGAATTTCTTGAACATGGCCGCGGCCTTGCCGCGCAACGCCACCGCGCGATCGTTGCGGCCAAGCTCGTCGTACACCTCGGCCATGCGCAGCCAGGCGTCATAGACATAGCCTTGCAGCTCGCACAGCGCCTTCGGGCCCTTCACCAGCGAGCCATCGGGGTAGGTCATCGAATCGCCGGAATCCTTCCAGGCCATGTTCTCGTAGCCCACCGGCGAGCGGGTCTGGTACTCCTGGAACCCGTCACCGTCGCGGTCGCCCCAGTCGTCGATCCAGGACAGGCAGCCCTCGGCCGTCTGCAGGTTTCGTTCCAGCAGCGCGTGGTCGCCGGTGGCGCGCCAGGCCGCATGCAGTGTGATCAGGTAGAGTGCCGTCGCATCGGCAGTGCCGTAGTACGGCGTATGCGGGATCAGTTTGAAATGCGCCAGCTCGCCATAGCGCAGCTCGTGCATGATCTTGCCTGGTTCGGCGTCGCGGTAGTCGTCCCGCTGCCTGGCCTGCCATCGCCCCAGCACGTCGAGTGCGCCGCGGGCGAACTCGGGATAGATCAGGATGTTCTGGATCGACACCACCAGGCTGTCGCGGCCGAACGGCGCCATGAACCAGGGAAGCCCGGCGGCGGGCACGAACATCATGTGGTCGGTGCCGGCCAGCGGCAGGCGCAGCGCCGACATGTCCTCGATCGCCTGGCGATAGCAGCGGTAGAATTCCTCGTTGCTGCTGTGGATTTTCAGCACGGTCTGCTGCCACGCGGTGTCGCTCTCCTGGTGGTGCACGCAGTCGTGCGGCGCGTGAAAATTGCGGTTGCCGTCCACCAGGTCATACAGCAGGCAGCAGTGCCAGGTGGCTGCCGGGTCGAGCTGCACCTCGAAACTGAGCCGCCCGTTGGCATAGGCGGCGGCATTTTCCTGGTCGCGCGCGCCAATCTGCACCCCGCGCACAAAGTCCTGGTTGCGGTAGGTCGTGCTCAGCTTCTGCGGGCCATGCAACCATTCGGTGGTGATGCGGCCGCGGCGGACGATGCGGTTCTGCTTGACCTCGAACACGTCGGCGAAGTCGGACCGGACGGCGATCTCCAGGTTGAAGCGGACATGCTTGCGGCCGTGGTTGGTGATGTCGAGGTCTTCATGCATGCCGCCGCCGAGCCGGCGGCCGATCACCAGGCCAAGGCTGCGCGGGGGAATGGTGCCGTCCTCGGTCGGGATGCTGCGATTGGTCAGGTGGATACGGGCCTTATGGGACGTCACCGCCCCGCCGTTCATCAGGTCCCATTCCTCGCCGTTGGCATAGATCGCCCATGCGGAAATCAGCCTGGTGTCGAGAAAATACAGGCCCTTTTCCGACGGCCATCCCACTTCGCCATTGCTTTCGGTGATCAGCACCGTCTGCGCGTGATGGATGGCGATCTGCGGCGGGCCGACTTCGACCTTGAACGACATCGCGGGGCGGCTCCTCGGCCATGGAGGGGACTGACGCCCCCTCTATAGCCGGTTCGCCCAGCGCGCACGCCTCTTCTTTAGGCGGAAACGAGTTCTTTGTTACTTGGCCGCCACCGCCGATTCGTGG
>DATBKQ010000726.1:0-11408 GCA_036555825.1 Acetobacteraceae bacterium
ACAGGAACAGGACGGATCGCTGCGCACCAACGCCGCCGGCAGGCCCATCGTCCGCACGCTGCTGTTCCCGGTCGAGCAGGCCACCTTGATCGACGGCTCGTGGGAGGTGATCGGCATGCGCGGCACCATGTCGGGCGCCTATCGGCTCGACAATGTGTTCGTGCCCGAGGCATTCAGCGGCACGCGGGAGGACCCGGCGCTGCGCCGCGAACCCGGCCGTCTCTATGCGTTTCCCATGCAGGGCATCTACGCCGTCGGCGTCGCCGGCGTGGCGCTGGGCATCGCCCGGGCGATGCTGGACGCATTCATCGAGTTGGCCGCCCGCAAGACCCCGCGCAACCTCGGCCGGCTGGCCGACAATGCGGTGGTGCAGACCAACGTCGCGCAGATGGAGGCAAGGCTCGGCGCGGCACACGCCTATCTGACCGACACGCTCGCCGCCATCTGGTCGGCCGACGACAGTTGGGTGATCGACATCCCCTCTCGCGCGCGTGTGCGGCTGGCGTGCTGCTTCGCCATCCAGGCAGCCGAGACCGTGGCGGACTACACCTACAAGGCAGCCGGCACCGACGCGATCTTCCTGGGCGCCCCAATCGAACGGCGGTTCCGCGACATCCACACGCTGTCGCAGCAGATGCAGTCGCGCGCCGCACACTTCGAATCCGTCGGCCGGATCCTGCTCGGTATCGAGCCGCAGGGACCGTTCTTCTGACGCCAGCGATGGACGCTGTCACAGCCGACCTGCGAATCGCCGCCCGGCGCGACTCCACCCGCGCGCTGCTCGCGCGATTGTGGCGCGAGCACATCCGCCACCACAAGGCGCGGCTGCTGCTGATCCTGTCGCTGACCGGCATCATGGCGGGCGCCACCGCGCTGTATCCGGTGGTGATCGACCACGCATTCCAGATGTTCACCAACCGCGACCGGCGCATCCTGTACCAGATTCCCGCCCTCGTTGTTGCCATCACCTCGATCAAGGCTGCGGCGCAGTATTTCCAGAACGTGCAGGTGCAGCAGGTGGTGCTGCTGGTGATCCGCGAACTGCAAGGCCGCATGTTCGCGCATCTGGTGCGCGCTGACCTGGCGCGGCTGGAGCGCGACGCGCCGGCGCAACTCGCCGCCCGCTTCACCACCGACGCGACCATCATCCGCGACGCGCTGACCCGTGCGGTGAACGGCATCGCCGATGCCGTCACCGTCATCGGGCTGATCGCCTCGATGCTTTACCTCGACTGGCTGCTCAGCCTGATCGCCGCGGCGCTGTACCCGCTCGCGGCGATGCCGATCCAGAAGATCGGACAGCGCATCCGCCGTGCCTCGGGCGGCATGCAGGAGCGGATCGGCGAGGCGGCGGCCATGCTCAACGAGAGCTTCGCGCAGGCCCGCACCGTGCGCGCATACCGCCTGGAGCAAGCCGAGACCGCGCGGGCCGAGACCGCGTTCGCCCAGCTCTATCGCGCGCTGATGCGCATCGCCAAGGGGCGGGCGCGGGTCGATCCGGTTCTGGAGGTGCTTGGCGGCGCCGCGGTCGCCGGCGTCATCGGCTTCGCCGGCTGGCGGGCGGCGATGACCTCGCAGACCGTCGGCAACTTCACCGGCTTCGTCGCCGCGCTGCTGATCGCGTCGCGCCCGCTGCGTGCGCTGGGTTCGCTCAACGCCGCGCTGCAGGAAGGGCTTGCCGGGCTCATGCGGGTGTTCTCGGTGGTGGACGAGAGGCCACGCATCGTCGATGCGGCGGACGCCGTCGTGCTGCCGCCGGGACGTGGCCGGGTGGTGTTCGACGAAGTGCGCTTCGTCTATCCGGACGGCCGCGCCGGCCTCGCGGGGCTGAGCTTCACGGCGGAGCCCGGCACCATGGTGGCCCTCGTCGGACCATCCGGCGCCGGCAAATCGACCGCGCTGGCGCTCATCCCGCGCCTGCACGAGGTCACCGCCGGCGCGGTGCGGATCGACGGTGCCGATGTCCGCGACGTCACCCTGGCCAGCCTGCGCGGGGCGATCGCCTACGTCGCGCAGGACTCGCTGCTGTTCGACGATACCGTCGAGGCGAACATCCGGATGGGCCGGCCCACCGCCTCGGATGCGGAACTGGAGGCCGCCGCGGAGGCTGCCGCGGCATCCGGGTTCATCGCCGACCTGCCGCAAGGATACGCCACACGCGTCGGACCCGCCGGGCAGCGCCTCTCCGGCGGGCAGCGGCAGCGCGTGGCGCTGGCACGCGCCCTGCTTCGCGATCCGCGCATCCTGCTGCTGGACGAAGCGACCAGCGCGCTCGACACGGAAAGCGAGGCGGCGATCCAGGCGGCACTGACGCGCCTGCGCCAGGGTCGTACCACGATCGTGATCGCACACCGGCTGTCCACGGTGCGCGATGCCGATCTCGTAGTCGTGATGCACGAGGGCAGGGTGTCGGAACGGGGCAGTCACGCCGGTTTGCTGTTGCAGGACGGTCTATATGCCAGATTGGTGCGTAGTCAGGCCCTGGCCGAACCGGGACCGGTGTAGGTGTAATAGCCGCGTGTAATATTTCCCGGCTATACAGTTTTGCCGTATCAAAAGAGCGGCCTGATGGGCGACAGGGATGAACGATCACAGCCCGACCAGTGAGTTGCCGCCGCCTGGGCCCGCCGTCCGCACGCGGCATCCTGAGTCTTTGTCATCGCGAACGCGTGAGCGGCGGACGTCGCATGCCAAACTGGTGCTGCTGCTGATCGTTCTGGTCGCCGTCGCCGGAGCATCGACGCACTGGTACCTTACCAGGAACGAGGCCAGCACCGACGATGCCTATACCGACGGCCATGCGGTCTCCGTTGCCTCGCAGGTATCCGGTACGGTGGTGGCGCTGCGCGTCAACGACAACCAGCGGGTGAAGGCAGGCGATGTGCTGCTGGAGATCGATCCCCGCTCCTATGTCGCGGCGCGCGACCAGGCACGCGGCAGCCTGGATGTAGCGGAAGCGCAGCTCGCCAATGCGCGCATCAACCTGGACTGGACCAGGCAGGACTACCCGGCGCGGCTGGCTGCCGCCCAGGCCTCACTGGCCGCGGCCGAGGCCATGCATGTCAAGGCGCAGGCGGACCAGCGCCGCCAGCGCGGGCTGCCGAAGGCAGCCACGTCGCAGCAGGACATCGACACCGCCGACGCCGCCGTCCGCACATCGGAGGCGCGGATCGCCGAAGCGCAGGCCGCCGTGCGTCGCGCCGAACTCGTGCCGCAGTATATCGGCCAGGCCGAGGCCCAGGTGCATCAACTCGAGGCCCAGGTGGCGCTGGCGCGCGCACAGCTCGAGCAGGCCGAGCTCAACCTGTCCTGGACCAGGGTGGTGGCCCCGCAGGACGGCTGGGTCACCCGGCGCAACGTCGAGCAGGGGAATTACGTGCAGGCCGGGCAGGCGCTGCTGTCCATCGTCACCCCAGAGATCTGGATCACCGCCAACTTCAAGGAGTCGCAGCTCGATCGCATGCGGCCGGGGCAGCAGGTGGATATCGGCGTCGACGCCTATCCGAACCTGAAACTCACCGGCCACGTGGACAGCATCCAACTCGGCTCCGGCTCCCGCTTCACCGCGTTCCCGCCGGAAAATGCCACCGGCAATTTCGTCAAGATCGTGCAACGCGTGCCGGTCAAGATCCTGATCGACCGCGGCCTCGACCCCGCGTTCCCGCTGCCTCTGGGCCTCTCCGTCGAACCGACCGTGCACCTCGCCAACCCACCGCATGAGTGAGTGGCACGATGCCGCGTGGCGGCCACGCGGCAGTGTGTGGCTGGTGGCCGGTGCCGCGACCTTGGCGCCGTTCATGGAGATCCTGGACACCAGCATCGTCAATGTCAGCCTGCCGAGTATCGCGGGCGCGCTGTCGGCCAGCAACGACGATGCGACGTGGACGCTGACCTCGTATCTGGTCGCGAACGGCATCGTGGTGCCCGTCGCGGGATGGCTGGGCCGGCTGATCGGGCGCAAGCGCTACTTCCTGATCTGCATCGCCGCGTTCACGTTGTGCTCGTTCCTGTGCGGCATCGCCACCAGCCTGCCCGAGCTGGTGCTGTTCCGCCTGCTGCAAGGGCTGTTCGGCGGCGGATTGCAGCCGGCGCAGCAGTCGGTGATCCTCGACACGTTCGAGCCGTCGCAGCGCGGCAAGGGCTTCTCGCTGGTGGCGATCTCGGTGATCTTCGCGCCGATCGCCGGGCCGGTTCTCGGCGGCTGGATCACCGACGACTACTCATGGCGCTGGGTCTTTCTGATCAACGTTCCGGTCGGCATCGTGGCCTTCATGTCGGTGCTGCAACTGGTGGAAGACCCACCCTGGGTGCAGCGCGACCGGGCGCATCTGCGGGACATCGACTATGGCGGACTGGCGCTGATCGCGCTCGGTCTCGGATCGCTGCAGATCATGCTCGACCGCGGCGAGGATGCGGACTGGTTCGGTTCGCCGCAAATCCAGCTTTTCGCGCTGCTCGCCGCGGTCGGGATCGTCGGTGGCGTGTGCTGGCTGCTGCTGGTCGAGAAGCCGGTCGTCGAACTGCGCTGTCTCAAGGACCGCAATTTCGCCGTCGGCGTGCTGATGATCTCCGGCATCGGTGCAATCCTGTACTCCACGAGCGTGATCATCCCGGTGATGGCGCAGCAGTGGTTCGGCTATACCGCGCTGCTGGCCGGCCTGCTGCTGTCGCCGGGTGCGGCGGTGATGATCCTGCTCATTCCCGTCGTCGCGCGCGTGGTGCTGCCCAACGTGCAGACACGCTTCGTGATCGCGTTCGGCTTCTTCATCCTGGGTTGCTCGGCGGTCTATGCGTACCGGCTGACGCCGCAACTGGATTTCTGGACCATGGCGATGTTCCGAGCCTTCCAGACCGTGGGTCTCGCGTTCCTGTTCGTGCCGAACAGCACTCTGTCGTACTCGTCGCTGCCGCGGTCGCTGAACGCCGATGCCACGGCGCTCTACTCGATGTTCCGCAACATCTCCGGCTCGGTGGGCATCGCGGTGATCACCGCTCTCGGCGCGGAGCGGCAGCAGACGCACCGCGCCTATCTGGCGCAGCACCTCTCACCGTACGACCCGTCCTACCAGGAGCTGCTGAACCGTCACACCCAGACATTGCAGGCGATGGGCCATCCGCCGGCGAGCGCGCACGAGCAGGCGATGGGTCTGCTCAATCAGATCCTGAACAAGCAGGCGGCGATCCTGTCCTATATGGACCTCTACGCCTACGTGGCGCTGACCGCGTTCTGCCTGGTGCCGCTGACCCTGTTGTTCCGCTCGGGCGTGGCCGGGCGCACCGGACGCTAGCCCAACCACCCTTCCTCGTTGCGGAACCGCGTGCTACCGCCCGCCGCGATGAAGCGGCTGCTGCAGCACCCTCCGATCCAGGCGGCATTCGCCCGGCTGCTCGGGCTGTATCTTGCCTTCGCGCTCCGCACCACGCGGTGGTCGGTGGACGGGCGGGAGCATATGGCGCCGCACGCCGCCGGCGCGCCGGTCATCGTGGCGTTCTGGCACGAACGGCTGGGGATGATGCCGATGCTGTGGTTGAAGGCGCGCCGCTCCCCCGAGGGCCGCGCGGCGCGGAATCGCGCGCATGTGCTGGTCAGTCAGCACCGCGACGGCCGCTTCATCGGCGCGGTGGTCAGCCGTTTCGCGCTCGACGTGGTGCTCGGGTCTTCCACGCGCGGGGGTGCCAAAGGCCTGCGGCTGCTGCTCGATTTGCTGGCCGGCGGCGATCACATCGCCATCACGCCGGACGGGCCGCGCGGCCCCCGCCGAGTAGCCGCGGCTGGAGTGGCCCAGCTCGCCGCACTATCGGGTGTGCCGATCCTGCCCTGCGCGGCGCAGACCACTCGGCACCGGGTGCTGCGCACCTGGGACCGGATGGTGGTGCCCAAGCCGTTCGGCCGCGGGGTGGTGGTGTGCCTGCCGACCATCGCCGTGGCTCGCGGCGCATGGCAGGAGGCGCTGCCGGCGATCGGTGCCGCGCTGACGATGGCAGCCGAGAGGGCGGATCGTCTTTGCCTCGCCTGAGCCTGCTGGCGGTCTGGGCCGCCGCGGCCACCCTCGCCGCGCCGGCACTGCCGCTGATGTTGCGGGTGCGGCAGGCTCGCGGGAAGGAGATACCGGGCCGCCTTGCCGAACGCCGGGGCATCGATGCCACGCCGCGGCCGCCGGGCCGGCTGATCTGGCTGCATGCGGCCAGCGTCGGCGAGACAGTCTCGATCCTGCCGGTGTTGCCGGGGCTGGCGGAGGCGGTCCCCACGGTTCTGCTGACCACCGGAACGGTGACCTCCGCCAGGGTCTTGGCCCAGCGGCTGGGATCGGGCTTGGCAGGCAGGGTGGTGCACCGTTTCGTGCCGCTCGATGTGCCGGCATGGGCGGCGCGGTTTCTCGACCACTGGCGGCCCGATGTCGCGGGCTTTGTCGAGAGCGAGTTGTGGCCGAACCTGCTCGCCGCCTGCCGCAGGCGCGGCATCCCCACCATGCTGATCAACGCCCGCATGTCGGAACGCAGCCTGGCGCGCTGGCGGCGTGCTCCTGGCCTGGCACGCCAGGTACTGAACGGCTTTACGCTGGTGCAGCCGCGCAGCGAAACCGACGCCGAACGTCTGCGCACGCTCGGCTGCGGCCGGATGAGCGAGGTGGGCGACCTGAAGCTTGCCGCGCCGCCGCTGCCGGCGGACGAGGAGGAGTTGCGGCGGCTGGGGGAGCTGATCGGCGGGCGCCCGGTCTGGCTGGCCGCCAGCACGCATCCTGGCGAAGAGCGGCTGATCGCCGAAGCCCATCGGCTGCTGGTGCCGGACCATCGAGGCCTGCTGACCATCATCGCCCCGCGCCATCCGGAGCGCGCCGCCAGCATCCAGGCCGACGGATACCGTTCGCGCGGTGATGGGCCGCCTGAGGAGGGCGTGTGGGTCGCCGATACGCTTGGCGAGCTGGGGCTGCTCTACCGGCTGACGGGCATCGCGTTCGTCGGCCGCAGCCTGCTGCCGCCAGGCGGCGGACAGAACCCGCTCGAGCCTGCCCGCCTCGGCTGCGCGATCGCTGTCGGGCCGTATACCGGCAACTTCACCGACCATGTCGCAATGCTGCTTGATGCCGGCGCGTTGACGGTGGTGCGAGGTTCGGACGAACTGGCGGACTGGGTGGGCCGGCTGTTGCGCGACCCCTCCCGGCGGGAAGCGATGGGCAGCGCCGGCCTCACCGCTGTGCAGCGGCATGGCAACCTGCCGGGGCGTACCGCTGCCGCGCTACTCGGGTTGCTCGGTGGATGATCCGCCCGCCGGCGTTCTGGCGCTGCGACGGCGTGCTGCCCCGGCTGCTGTCGCCGCTGGCGGCGGCGATGGCGGCGGCGACCGCACGGCGCCTGGCCCGCCCGGGCTGGCGTGCCCCCGTCCCGGTCATCTGCTGCGGCAACGTGACGGTGGGCGGCGCGGGCAAGACCACGCTGGCCCTCGACCTCGGCAGCCGGCTGATCGCCCGCGGCCATGCGGTGCACTTCCTGCTGCGCGGCTATGGCGGCGCGGTCCGCGGCCCGCACCGCGTCGTGGCCTCCGACACCGCCGCCCGCGTCGGTGACGAGGCGCTGTTGCTGGCCGCGCTCGCGCCCACCTGGGTCGGCGCCGATCGCGCGGCCAGCGCGCGTGCCGCGGTCGCGGCCGGCGCGCACGTGCTGGTCATGGATGACGGGCTGCAGAACCCCGGGCTGCACAAGGACCTGTCGCTGCTGGTGGTGGACGGCACATCCGGGTTCGGCAACGGCCGGGTGCTGCCCGCCGGGCCGCTGCGCGAGCCGGTTGCCGCCGCCGCTCGCCGCTGCCAGGCGGCAGTCCTGATCGGCCCGGACGAGACCGGCATCGCCGCCAGCCTGCGGCTTGCGGTCATGAGGGCCAGACTGGAACCGGGCGCGGAGATCGCGACCTGGATCGGCCGCCGCGTGCTGGCCTTCGCCGGGATCGCCAGGCCGGGGAAGTTCTTCACCATGCTGGCCGGCGCCGGCGTCATTGTGGCCGGTACGGCGCCCTTCCCCGACCATTACCGCTTCACCCGTCGCGATCTGGACCGTCTGCTGGCCGGAGCGGCCCGCCTCGGCGCCGCGCCGCTGACCACGCCAAAGGACGCGGTGCGCCTCCCCGCCGCATACCGTGATCAAATCGGCGTTGTCGGCGTATCACTTGCCTGGGATGATCCGGCGGCACTCGATGCACTGGTGGCCCGCCATGGATGACCTTGTGTTCCTGTTCGACGTGGACAACACGCTGCTCGACAACGATCACGTGCAGGCCGACCTGCGCCACCATCTCGCGGTCACCTACGGACCGCAGGCGCGCGACCGCTACTGGGAGATCTTCGAGGAGCTACGGGGGGAGCTGGGCTACGTGGACTATCTCGGTGCCCTGCAGCGTTATCGCCGCGAGGAGCTGCACGACCCGCGCGTGCTCCGCATTGCGCCGTGGCTGTCCGATTATCCCTTCGCCGAGCGGCTGTACGAGGACGCGCTGGCGGCGGTGCGGCATGCGCAGCGGTTCGGCACGACCGTGATCCTTTCGGACGGCGACGCGGCGTTCCAGCCGATGAAGGTGGAGCGTTCCGGCCTGTGGCGCACGTTCGGCGACAACGTGCTGATCTTCATCCACAAGGAGGAGTCGCTGGACGACGTGGAACGGCTGTTTCCCGCGCGTCACTACGTGATGATCGACGACAAGCTGCGTATCCTGGACGCGCTGAAGCGGACGTGGGGCGACCGCGTCACCACGGTGTTCCCGAAGCAGGGTCACTATGCCTGGGATCCGCAGATCCTCGCGCGGTATCCACACGGCGATATACAGCTCCAGCGCATCGGCGATCTGCTGCAACTGGACCGGCCGGCGTTTCTCGGCGGCTGAGGTTACATCGCCGGCAGCGGCGCGGCGTCTTCGATCGCGAACCCGTCTCGCAGTGGATCTCCGTCCTCCACCGTCCAGGTGGCGGTGCCATGGAACGAGGCGGTGCCCGCGACGCGGACGCGCCAGGCGCGGTGCGGGCCCAGCCGTTCCTCGGCCAGCAGCTCGGCGTCGAACGGCACGCCGGAGGCGCCGGCGAATGAGCGCCGGGCCCCCGGTGCGATCAGTCCGCGCGCCGCATCGACCGCCATCCGCGCGGTGACACCGCTGCCGGTCGCGCTGCGGTCGATCTGGCCTTCGCCGAACACGCATAGATGCCGGTGGGGACCAGGCGAGGCGGCCGCCGTGCCGTCGGTCAGGATGGCGCTGTAGAGAAACGAGAGCTCGGGTTCGGTGGGGTGGCGCACCGCGCCGCCCGCGCGGATCGCCCGCATGACCGCGAGCGCCGCGGTGCGAAGTTCGCCGACCGGCGAGCGCGCGATATCGAGGCCAAGCCGGGCAGCCGGCAGAATGGCATAGAACGCGCCGCCGTAGCCGATATCGCAGGCGACCCGGCCGAACCCGGGGACTTCCAGCGAGGCATCCAGTTCGGCGGCGAACGCCGGCACGCTGTCGAACGCCACGCGGGCGCCCTCGTGGGTGACACGCACCGCGACCGGCCCGCAGGGGCACTCGAGCAGGAATTCGGCACCGCCGTCGCGCATCGGCACGCGGCCGGACGCCACCGCCCAGCGGCCGAGCGCGATGGTGGCGTGGCCGCACATGGTGCTGAAGCCGGAGTGGTGCATGAACAGCGCCCCGAACGCCGCGGGCGGCGCCGCCGGCACGATCAGCGCGCCGTACATCTCCGGGTGGCCGCGCGGTTCCAGCATCAGCCGGCGGCGGTGCAGGTCGAGCCGCGCCGCGGCGTCGTGCCGCTTCTCCAGCACCGTGGCACCGCGGGGTTCGGGGAAGCCTTCCAGGACGATCCGCACCGGCTCGCCGCCGGTGTGCATCTCGACGGTGCGGTACTGTGCGGCGGTCTCGCTCATGCGGCTTGTGTGGCGCCGGGCGGCTTCGTTGACAATGGCCCCGGATTCGACCTAGAGCCGCTGTCCGCCGGAGGGGTGCCCGAGAGGCTAAAGGGGACGGACTGTAAATCCGTTGGCGCACGCCTACGTTGGTTCGAATCCAACCCCCTCCATCAGCCGAAATCTCTGCTGTATTCATGGCTCGGTGTTGGACCGGCACCCGCACGTGCCGGCGGACTGGGTGGCCAGGATGGCAGCGTTGGTTATCATGAGAGCAGCGCCGCCGCCTTGTTGCGCGGCCTGATGGCTTGGCTAGGGAGCTGGCAGCTCCTTGAGGAGATCCATCGTCATTGCGAGTGGAGTGTAAATTCCGCGGAAGTTGCGCTTGAGCAGGTCGGATAGGCCCTGTTTTACGCGATTCTCGTCGTCGGAGTTGGACCATGATCTGGCCGCCATCTCAGCGACTGCATGAGCGTAGGTTGACACAAACGCTTGGCGCTGGTTGTCCAGGAATACTGTGGCTTCTTCTCGCGGAATACCCGCAGGATGGCCTCATGTAGGGCCTCTTGCCGATTGTCTCCTCAAGGGTCGCATTGGCCTCATGGGTAGCGGACCCAGAGGGCGATACATAGCGGTCCTGCTAAGCCTCTGAATTGCCTCAGTGTCTGCTGCACGCGGGACGGTTAACCCCCCACCAAGCGGCGCCGCTGGGCTTGGCCAGGAGCACTGGCCAGCTTGGCAACTCGGATTGTGCTCCAGCGTTCGGCTTCAGGATTCCGAGTCCACGCGACGAAGGGGGACGACACATGCACCTGACACGCCGAACCCTGCTGTCCTCTGCCATACTGGCCACCGCGGCCCCACGCCTTTCCCGGGCCCAGGCGACGACCATCCGAATCGGCGTGCTGAACGACCAGTCCGGGCCGTACCGCGACGATGGCGGCCCGACCAGCGTCATCTGTGCCAAGCAGGCGCTGGTCGATTTCGGCGTCCCGGGCAAGGGGTTCAACGTCGAGGTGCTGTCGGCCGATCACCAGAACAAGCCGGATGTCGGCGCGTCCATCGCTCGTCAGTGGATCGACCAGCAAGGGGTCGATGCGATCGCCGATGTCCCGACCTCTTCGGTCGGTCTCGCGGTGAACACTGTCTGCCGCGAGAAGAACAAGGTCATGCTGAACTCGGGCACCGGCACGTCCGATCTCACCGGCCCGCAGTGCAGCCCGAACACCATACACTGGACCTACGACACCTACATGCTCGGCAAATCCACCGGTGGGTCCGTTGTCAAGGAGGGCGGCGATACATGGTTCTTCGTCACCGCCGACTACGCCTTCGGGCAGGCGCTGGAGCGTGACACCACCAACGTGATCAGGAAGCTCGGCGCGAAGGTGCTGGGCAGCGTCCGGTATCCGTTTCCCGAGACGACGGACTTTTCCGCCATGCTGGTCAGCGCGCAGGCATCCGGCGCGAAGGTCCTCGGGTTGGCGAATGCGGGCGGCGATACCGAGAACTGCATCAAGCAGGCCCAG
>DATBKQ010000727.1:0-14507 GCA_036555825.1 Acetobacteraceae bacterium
GCCGGACGGCGACACGATCGCGGTGCTGACCGCGATCACCTGGCCCTCCATGTTGAAGATCGGGCCTCCGGAGTTCCCCGGATTGATCGGCGCGTCAAGCTGCAGGAAGTTGTCGAACGGACCGGCGCCCAGGTCGCGTCCGCGTGCCGAAATGATGCCGGCGGTGACCGAGCCGCCGAGGCCGAACGGGTTGCCGGCCGCCAGCACCCAGTCGCCGACCTCCACCTGACGCGAATCCCCGAACGGAACCGCGGGCAGCGGGCCGGACGCCTGCACCTTGATCAGCGCGACATCGGTCAACTCGTCGGTGCCGATCACCCGCGCCGGCAGGCGTGTCCCGTCGGTGAGCGAGACCTGGATCTTGTCGGCATGGCCGACGACATGGTTGTTGGTGACGATCAGCCCGGAGGGGTCGATGATGAAGCCCGAGCCGGCGCCCATCGCCTGCTCGCGCCGATTGCCGAAGCGACGGCGGAACTCCCGGCCGAGCGGCGTGTCACGCAGTTCCGGCGGCAGCTCGCTCAGCACGTCGCCGCCGGTCACCGTTTCGGTCACCGCGATGTTCACCACCGCCGGCAGCACGCGCTTGACCAATGGCGCGAAGCTCTCCGGCGTCGAGCGGGCCACCGCGCTGCCCGGCACACCTGTGCAGGCGCTGACGAGCAGGGCCAGGAACAGCACTGCCAGCCGGGGTCTCCTGAGGGATAGCCGCCGCCCGATCATTGAGTAGGTCTCCCCCGAAGGGATGCTTGTACAGGACATGGCACGCTGTCATGGCTGCAACAAGAATTGCCGACCTCAGAGTTTGGTCAGTGTCACGCGGCTCGGATCCTCCGGCCAGGTGTGCCGGGGATAGCGCCCCAGCATGTCGCGACGGATATCGACCCAGGCGCCACGCCAGAATCCGGTGAGATCGCCGATAACGGCGACCGGCCTTCCAGCGGGCGACAGCAGCGCGAGGCGCAGCGGCACGCGCCCCCCGGCCAATACCGGCGTCGCCGCCAATCCATAGAAGGCCTGCGCGCGGGCCGCCGCCACCGGCACCGGCTGAGTGTAGTCGACCGGCGCCCGTGCGCCCGGCAGGAGCAGATGACCCGGCAATTCGGCATCGAGCCGGTGCAGCAGATCGCTTGGCAGGAGTCCGCGCAGGATCGCGGCCAGGTCCAAGCGTGCCAGATCGGTCAGGCGCGAGGCACCGCCGAGCCGCGGTACCAGCCAATCCAGCACGTCCACGATCAGCGCCTCGTTCGACAGGTCGGGCCATCCCACGTCCGGTTCCAGCCGGCGCATCACCCCGACCCGTGCCTGAAATTGTCGCGCCGTGTCGGTCCAGCACAGCGGCCGCAGGTCGGCCGCCGCCGCCGCATGCGCCAGCGCGGTGGCGACCTCCACGGGGTCCGCCGGTTCGGTGCGATCCGACAGCACCAGCGCACCCAGCCTTCGCCGCCGCCGCGCCAGTACCGCACCCGAGGCCGGATCGAGGCTCGTCTCCACCTGCTCGGCGATCCGGTGCGCCGGCAGCGCGGCGGGATCGAGCGGTGCCGCCAGGCGAATCCGCGGCGCCGCCTTCAGCTCCAGCGCGGCGACGGCCAGCAGCGGCGCGGCGGCCAGCGGATCGGCGCGCGGCAGGCGAGCGCCGCCACCGCCGGCCAGCCGGAAGCTGCGGGGCTCGCCACGCCGCTGCGCAATCCGGTCGGGGAACCCCGCGGCGATCAGCCGCCCGGGGTCGCCGTCGGCACACGCGCCGGGGTGAAGGCGCAGCCGCCGCCGGTACTGTCCCGACGTCCGATGGATTCGCGACAGAGCGGCGCGATCCGCCGCGGGATCGCCGCCGGCGATCGCCGCCAGACGCAGCCCGATATCCGCCGGTGCGTCCGGCTCGCGCAGCGGGTCGCGTTCCTCCAGCAGCGCCGCCAGGTCCGCCGCCAGCGCCGCCTCACCCGGCGTTCGCGCCGCCAGCATCATCGCCGCCAGGCGCGGATGCGCTCCGAGTTGTGCCATCCGCCGCCCGGCGGCGGTAATACGGCCATCTCCATCGAGCGCGCCCAGCTCGGCAAGAAGCGCGACCGCCGCCGCCACCGCGCCGGCCGGCGGCGGGTCAAGGAACGCCAGGTCGGCAGGCGCGGTGCCCCAGGCCGCGCAATCCAGCACCAGCCCCGACAGTTCCGCCTCCAGCACCTCGGCGCGGTCGTAAGCCGCCAGTCCGCGATGCAGCGCCGCCGTCCACAGGCGAAGCGCGATGCCGGGCGCCTCCCGCCCGGCACGGCCGGCGCGCTGCTCCGCCGCCGCCCGCGAGATGCGCTGGGTCGTCAACCGCGTAAGGCCCGTCGCCGGATCGAGCCGGGGTGCGCGCCGGAGGCCGCCATCCACCACGATCCGCACGCCCGGGACGGTCAACGAAGTTTCGGCGATCGAGGTCGCCAGCACTACGCGGCGGCCGGCGGCCGGCCGGAGCGCGCGATCCTGCTCGGACAATGGCAGGTCGCCATGCAGTGGCAGGACCAGCGCGCCGCATCCATCCAGCATCGCCTGGGTGCGGCGGATCTCCGCCATTCCCGGCAGGAAGGCCAGGATATCGCCATCGTGCTCCGCCAATGCGCCGCGGACGGCCTGCGCCATCGCCTTCGGCAACTCGCGGACGCTCGGGATATCCCGCGCGGCCTGCATCGTCCGGACAGGAAACATCCGGCCGGCGCTCTCGATCAGCGCCGCGTCCAGCAGCCTTGATACCCGAGCGCCATCCGCGGTCGCGGACATGGCGATCAGCCGCAGCTCCGGCCGCAGCACCCGCTGCAGGTCACGGCACAGCGCCAGCGCCAGATCCGAGTCCACCGAGCGTTCGTGCACCTCGTCCAGGATCACCGCGGCCACGCCGTCCAGCACCGGATCGGATTGCAACCGGCGGATCAGCAGGCCGTCGGTGACGATCTCGATGCGGGTCGCCGGCGAAACCGCGGCATCAAGCCGGGTGCGATAACCGACGGTGCCGCCGGGCCGCTGACCGAGCAGCGATGCCATCCGGCTCGCGGCGGCGCGCGTCGCAAGCCTGCGCGGTTCCAGCATCAGGACGGTGCCGTCGCCGCGCCACGCGCAGTCGAGCAGGGCAAGCGGTACCAAGGTCGTCTTGCCCGCGCCCGGCGGCGCGGTCAGTACCGCGTTGCGACCCGCCGCAAGGCACGACAGCAGCGACGGAAGCGAGTGAATGATGGGAAGCTCTGGCGGCATGCTGGCGATCCGGCCGATTTTGCGCCATATGGCCGGGAAACCGCGGAGACTCCATGCCGCTCGCTCTCGGGGCGCTATTTCTGTTCATGCTTCTCGGCTGGTGGACCCTCCCCGGGGTGGCAGCGGAAAGCGCGACCGTCGCCAGCCCGCGCGCCACCGCCTCGCTGGTTTCCGATGTCGATACCGTCTCGCCCGGCAAGGCGTTCCATCTCGGTCTGCGCCTTCGCCTGGCGCCGGGTTGGCACACCTACTGGCGCAATCCGGGTGATGCCGGCGTTCCGCCCGAGCTGACGCTGGACCTGCCGCAGGGGGTCAGCGCCGGCCCGATCACCTGGCCGGCACCCGCGCGCGTGGCCGAGGGGCCGTTGATGACCTACGCCTATACCGGCGACGTGCTGCTGCCAGTGACTGTCACGCCGTCCCGATCCGGCGAACTGGCGGTGAAGGCGCACGCCAGTTGGCTGGTATGCCGGGAGATTTGCGTGCCGGAGGAAGGCGATTTCCGGATCGATCTGCCCCCTGGCACAGCCGAACCCTCCGATCAGGCCGCGCTGTTCGCCGCGAGCGAGCGGCGAATGCCACGGCCGTCGCCGTGGAACGCCGTGGTCAGCAGCGATGGCGTGCTGTGGGTACAGGGGCCGGAATTGAACCCCAACACGGTGGCCGACGCCTGGTTCATCCCGGACGCGCCCGGCGCGATCCGCGACAGTGCCGCGCAACCGCTGACCGTCTGGGAGGGCGGCTTCACGCTGGCCCTGCGTCCCGGCAAGGCATTCAAGCCCGAGGCAGGGCTTGCCGGCATTCTCTCGGTGCGCGACCGCAGCGGGCTGGAGACCAACGTCGAGCTTCATGCCGCGCCGGGCGCGGCGCCTGCCCCGGTGGCGATGCGGCTGAGCCACATCCTGGGGCTGGCATTCGCCGGCGGACTGATCCTGAACCTGATGCCCTGCGTATTCCCCATCCTGGCACTGAAAGCGGTGGGCCTGACTGGGCTGGCGCGCGGCACCGCGCGCTGGCAGGCACTCGGCTACACGATCGGCGTGCTGCTCGCCTTTGCCGGTCTGGGCGCCGCATTGCTTGCGGCGCGAACGGCGGGGACGGCGGCCGGCTGGGGGTTCCAGTTCCAGTCGCCGGTGTTCGTGGCGGCCATGGCGTGGCTATTGTTCGGCGTGGGTCTGAACCTGTCCGGCGTCTATGAGATCGGCGCCGGGCTGGTGCGGGCCGGCCATGGCCTTTCCGCGCGTCCGGCGCAACTTGGCAGCTTCTTCACCGGCCTGCTCGCGGTCGTCGTGGCGACGCCTTGCACCGCTCCGTTCATGGGCGTGGCGATCGCCGCCGGGCTGGCCGCCCCGCCGGCGGTGACCATGGCGGTGTTCCTGGTGATGGGACTGGGACTGGCGGCGCCTTACGCCGTGCTGGCCATGGTACCGGCGATCTGGCGGGTGGCACCGCGGCCGGGGCGCTGGATGGAGGTGCTGCGCCAGGCGCTCGCCTTCCCGATGTATGCCGCCAGCGCGTGGCTGGTGTGGGTGGTGAGCCAGGAAGCAGGCCCGTCAGGCGTTCTGGCGACCGTGGCCGGGCTGGTGTTGCTGGGCTTCGCCGGCTGGGTCGTCGGGATCACGCAGGCCGGCGGCAGCCGGGTCCGCCGCATCGGCCAGAGCGCGACCGCCGTGGCGCTGCTTGCCGCACTGGCGGTGCTGAGCGGCATCGCGCCGGCAGTGCAATCGGCCAGCGGTGCGATCGAGGCGGGTGCAGAGCCGTTCAGCGCCGCGCGGCTCGCCAGCCTGCGTGCCGAGGGCCGGCCGGTGTTCGTCAACATGACCGCGGCGTGGTGCGTGACGTGCCTGGTGAACGAACGGGTGGCGATCGGCACCGATACGGTGCGCCGCGCATTCGCCGAGCATCACGTGACCTATCTGAAGGGCGACTGGACGCGGCAGGATCCGCAGATCAGCGCCTATCTACGGGAGAATGGCCGCGACGGCGTGCCGCTGTACGTCTATTACCCGTCGCATGGCGCACCGGCCGTGCTGCCGCAGATCCTTACCGAGAACGCGGTGCTGAGCGAGCTGGATCGCGGCTAAGCGGGAGGCATGCGCCGCTGTGCACGCCTGGAGATTAGTGCGAAGACGTCCACCGCCCTCAATGGTGGTATCTGGATGCGGCAAACTCGTAGGAGTTGACCCACCGCTCCCGATCATCGACTGTTGTGGCAAACTGCTCTGTGGAGGTGGGGGCTGACGTGCAAGCGGAAAGGCTGGCTCATCGACGGTCCGACGCAGTGGAGGCCGCTCAGCTGCGGTCGTCCCTTGAGCACCTGCCGTTGACGTTGAGCGTGTCGTTGGTCAACAGCGTGCTGGTTGGGCTCGTCCTGGCATCCGCCGTATCGCCGGTGGTCGTCCTGTCCTGGATCACTCTCATCGTGGTCCTGTCGATGCTCCGCGCCGGATTGTGGTACGGTTCTCGGCGGATCGATCTCGGCCGCTCGCGCAGATCCCGGTACGCCGCGCTCGCGGTCGCCGGCACCCTGCTCTCCGGCCTGTTGTGGGGCTGCACACCACTGCTGTTCACGCCGCTGGATGAAGCCCACCTGCTGTTCCTGGCTCTCGTGCTTGCCGGCATGTGCGCGGGCGCCGCAACGGTGCATGCGGCGCACACTCCATCCGTCCTGGCGTTCATCGTGCCTGCCATCCTGCCGCTCGCTGCCGTGTTCTTCGCTATCGGGGGGCGGCTGCAGATCATTTCTGGTCTGATGACGCTCATCTTCGGCGTCTCGTTGTGCGTGGCGAGCACACGATTTGGCCGATGGTTCCGCGAGATCACCGAGGCGCAGTTGAGCCTCGCCGCCGGGACGCAGGAGCTCGACGAGGCCAACATGCGGCTGACCGTGGAAACCGCCAGCCATCGTTCGACCCAGGCGAAGTTCCAGCAATCGCAGAAGCTGGAGGCAATCGGCCGGCTGACCGCGGGGATTGCGCACGATTTCAACAACCTGCTGATGGCCATCAGCGGCTCTGCCGGACTGATCGCGATGCGGGTCGGCGCAGAAAGTGCTTACACTTCGCATCTCGCCACCATCGTGCAATCGGTAGAGAGGGGCACCACGTTGACCCGCCGGCTGCTGGCGTTCGGCCGCCAGCAGGCGCTGACACCGCGGTCGGTGGACATCAACGAAGTGGTGTCCGGCCTGAAGGAATTGTTGGTCGCCACCCTCGCCGGATACGGCCGTCTGGAACTGCGGCTCGGGCAGGCGAGAGTCATTGCCTTTGTCGATGTGAACCAGCTCGAGCAGGCAATCCTCAACCTGGTCATCAACGCGCGGGATGCGATGCCGGATGGCGGGGTCGTGACCATCACGACGGGCAGCGTCGAGCTTATGGGCGGCGAGGCCGGCATTGACGGATTGGCTGGTCGGTTCGCGCGGATAACTGTATCCGATACCGGAACAGGAATGCCGGAGAATGTACGGCTGCGCGCCTTCGATCCCTTCTTCACCACCAAAGGTGTAGGAAAGGGCTCTGGCCTCGGCCTGAGTCAGGTCTATGGCGTGGTCCAGCAATCCGGTGGCGCCACCTCGATCGATTCCGAGCCTGGACAGGGTACGGTCGTAAGCATCTATCTGCCTGAAGCGCCAACGGATACCTCCACCGCGCTGCACAGATCGCGCTTGGCACCCGGTGCTGGCTGGAGTTCGCACGACACCGGCCGGCGCATTGTTCTGGTGGATGACGATGAGGAGGTGCGCAAGACCTTGGCGGCGATGTTGGATACCGCCGGATACGCGGTCGCTTCCTACGACAGCGCCTTGCAGGCACTCGAGGAGCTGAAGAGTCGGCGGCAGGTGGATCTGATGGTGATCGACTTCGCCATTCCCGAGCTGCGCGGTCGGGATTTCGTCACCGAGGTGCGACGGCTGCGTGGTGCTGTCCCCATCGTCTTCGTCACGGGCAACGCCGAGCCGGTAGCCCTTCAGTCGGAGCCATGGGTGCTGCAAAAGCCGTTCAAGGCCGCATCGCTGATCCGAATGGTCGAGCAGGCGACCTCCGACGCCGAGGCGCTTGCACCCAGGGCTTGACTGCTGGCCGCGTCTGGGGCGATTGCCCAAGTGTCATTGCGCGCGCAGCGAAGCAATCTCGACCGGGATTGCTTCGTCGCTACGCTCCTGGCAGTGACACGAGGCGGGCACCGAGTTCCCGGTCAGGGATACGACACGAAGCACTTCTCCGACATGAAGATGTGCGTCTCCACGTAGTCGTGCACCACTGGCCGCGTGCGATCGAGCCGTTCCATCGCACCGGCAAGCGCCATCCAGTTCAGCATCTCGTGCTGGCCAGCCTGTTCCATCTCGCGCAGCGGGCGCTTGCGCCAATAGCCGTAGTCGCCGGCCGACATCGCGTCGAACATCAGCCGGTCCGCCTTGTGGTCCGGCCACAGGTAACCGTTGGTCGGCGACAGGAAGCAGTGCGACCAGCTCGATGACGCGATCAGCGCAACGCGCCAGGGCGATTCCGACAGCACCTCGGCGACTGCGCGTCCGACCTCCATGCAGCGCCAGGGCTGCGGCGCCGGCGGGTCGGGTGCCTCAGCGGAGGGTGGCACGAACAGCGCCGCCATGCCGCCCTTGGCGTGGATCAGGTTGCGCCCGTAGCAATTGATCGCAAACGGCAGCACCGGCCAGGGGAAGCCGCGCCGGTCCCAATCCAGATACAGCAGCGTATTGGTGAACGCGTGTGCCAGGCCATCGACATGCAGCGGCTTGTAGGCGTACGCCATGTCGATGCCGCGCTCGATCAGCGCGCCCGCCAGATGCTTCGCCGCGTCGCGCGCGCCGCGCAGCTTCATGGTCCACTCGCCCGGCTCGGCCCAGCGGTTGGGTTTGCCGCCGTTGCCGTTGTCCCACGGCTTCAGCGCGAACGTCTCGTCCAGGCCGAACACGCAGAACGCCGGGATGATGTCCTCGCGGAAGTTCTCGTACTGATCGTCGCCCCAGATCAGTACCAGGTCGGGATCGAAGTCGTCCAGCGATTTGCGGATGGCGCGGAAGTCGTCCGCCATGCGCGCACCGTAGCGTCGAGCCGCCGAGACACCCGAGTCGTTACCCAGCTCCGCCAGCAGTTCCGACGGCCAGTTGGCGCGATCCTTGTACTGCGCGGGGACATTGGGCGCGGTGAGCAGGTGATGAAAGCCGCCAGGGAGTTTCTCGTCCGGCTGCAGCAGGCCGGGGTAATGCGTACAGCCCAGTCCGATGATCTCGGCCACCTTCTTGCTCCCTTTGTTGTTCCGGCTTGTGCGGTCTGTAGGAGCGACGCTAGCGCAGGGGCAGCGCGGAAGGAAGCGCGGGCCCCCGGCCCAGTGTTCCGGTTTCGAAGAGCAGAGAGGCAACAGTCCACAGTCGGCGACGTTCACTCCGTGCACTGGCTGCGAGCGCCTAGCGATGACGCTTCATTCAGCGGCATTCGGCAATCAGTGGAAAAACCACCTTACGGTCGCCGTTATCAGCGCCCGCGATGGTGCAGAACTGCATAGCACTCGGCAGCGCCCGCGCAAGCCGTAGGGCGGTGTTCTCGTATTGGCAGTAGGTCCAGATTGGTCGCGAGCCGTGCGCATAGGATCGCAAATCCCATCGGCCCACCACGCGGCCTGTTCGCTATGGATTGAAGGCACCAAAAACGCCAATGGCGGCCGATCTCCGCGATGCACCACGTCGCGGCCGCGAAGTCGCCATCCAGGTGCCGCATCTATGACAGGTCATCGGGGTGTAATCGTAGCTGCGCAGACGACCTTTTCCGGTTCGGCAGCATGGGCCCGCGTGGTGACGAAAACGACGCCGGCCGCTTCGCCGCTGTGCTCCGGACAAGAAACCGGGGCTCGCTATGACGGACATTAGAAGGAAGCCGCCGGCGCCGCGCGCTTCACTGATGGCGAGTACTGCGAATACCAGCGAAGCCACCACGGATAAGTTCGCCCGGTTCTGTTTTTCACACGGAGAACGCTGAGGGTCACCGAGGGCCACGGAGAAGGGTTGATAGGCGCTGCGCGCCGGTTGCCGTGCCGCTGGCCTCGCTGGCGCTGTCAGCCTAAGAAGGCCGGGACGGCCTTGGGAAACGCCGGATGGACGAGTGGCTCAGATCGATCGGGCTCGGGCACTGCATCCCGGCCTTCCGCGCGAACCGGATCACCGCCGATCAGCTTCCGAAGCTGACCGACGCGGACCTGCGCGAACTCGGTCTGACCATCGGCGAGCGGCTGAGGTTCCGTGCGGCCGTGGCGGAACTCGCGCCTGGGCCAGAGCAGGAAGCCGCCGCCGCCCAGCCGGCCGGCGTGAACGCCGAGCGCCGGCCGCTCACCATTATGTTCGTCGATCTGATCGGCTCCTCCAGCATCGGCAACCAGCTCGATCCCGAGGACCTGGTGGAAGTGTACCGGGCCTACCGCGAATTCTGCGGCAAGGCGATCAGCGAGGCCGGGGGCCACGTGGCCCGCTTCATCGGCGACGGCATCCTGGCCTATTTCGGCTATCCGCTGGCGCGCGAGAACGACCCCGAGCGTGCCGCGCGCGCCGCGCTGGACATCGTGCGAGGCATCGGCGCGGCGGCGACGCCGGCGGGCGAGCCGCTGCATGTCAGGATCGGCATAGCCACCGGCCGGGTGCTGGTCAGTCCGTTGTTCTCCGGCGGACTGTCGTTCCAGGACATGGCGGTCGGCTCGATTCCCAACCTGGCCGCGCGGCTGCAGGCCCTGGCGGAGCCGGACGGTATCGTCGTCTCGCAGCAGACCCATGAGCGCATACGCCTGCGGTTCGCCTGCGAGCCGATGGGCGACGTCCCGCTTGCCGGCTTTCAGGGCTTTCACCAGCCGTGGCGCGTACTCGGCGAGCGCTCGCAGCATCCGTCGCTCGCGGAGCCGCAGGCGGTGTGGAACAGCGCCTTTCAAGGCAGGCGCGGCGAGCTGGAGGTACTGCGCGCGCAGTGGACCCGCGCGGAGCACGGCGACGGAAACGTCGTTCTGGTCATCGGCGAGGCCGGCATCGGCAAGTCCCGCCTGATCGATCAGTTTCTCACGTTCTACTTGCCCGAGAACGCCAAGGTCGCCCGCCTCGCGGCCTCGGCCCTCGACGGCAATTCGCCGTTCTTCCCGTTCGTTGACTACATCCGCGCCAGTTCCGGCATCGAACCGGCCGAAGCACCAGACAACGCGCTGAAGAAGATCGCCGCCATCTATAATGGGGCGCCGCAGCACGGTGTTCGGCTGCCGGTGCTGTCCAGTCTGCTCGGTTTGTCCTCCGACGACCCCAAGATCGCCGAACTGACGCCGCAGCAGTTGCGCGACAAGACCGTGGCGGTGCTCACCGATCTGCTGCTCGATCTGGCCGACGCGACGCCACTCTGTCTGGTGTTCGAGGACCTGCACTGGCTCGACCCGACCTCGCAGGAACTGCTCGAGATGCTGGCGCGGCGGGTGCGCGGGCAACGCATCCTGCTGATGCTGAGTGCGCGCCCCGAGTTCACGCCGGCCTGGGTGGAAGCATCCGAGGCCGTCGTGGTGCGGTTGCGGCCACTGAGCCCGGAGCATGCCAGCGGACTGCTGCAGAGCCTGTTCGGCGAGACACCGGTGCCGCCGCATCTGGCACGCCGGGTGGCGGCACAGACCGATGGCATTCCGCTGTTCATCGAAGGCGTCGCGCGGACGCTTTTGGAGCAGAAGAACCGTGCGGGCTCCGTCGCGACGTTGACGGACGATGCCGAGTTGCTCATCCCGGCGTCGCTCGACGAGGCGCTGGTGGCACGCCTGGATCAGGCCGGTCCGGCCAAGGCCGTCGCCCAGGCGGCGTCGGTCTTCGGCAGATCGGTGCGGCGCCAGCTGCTCGCCGAGGTCTGCGAGCTGCCGCACGACCAACTGTTCGAACACCTCGTGGCGCTGGTGGAAGCGGGCATTCTCGATCGCGAGGCACGCGGCGAACACGAGGCTTATCGCTTCCATCATGCCCTGCTGCGGGATGCCGCGTATGCCAGCCTGGTGCGCGACCGGCGGCGGGAGCTGCACGTGCGCGCGGCGCGAACGCTGACCGCGTTGGACCCGACCGAAGCGGCGGCGCATCCGGAAATGCTCGCGCTGCATTTGTCGGAAGGCGGTCTGGTCGAGGATGCAGTTCCGTATTGGCTCGAGGCCGCTCGCCGCAGCCTCGCGCGGTCCGCGCTCAACGAGGCGACACGCATTCTGCGCCGGGCGCTGAGCCTGCTCGAACGGCTGCCGGCCACACCCGAAAACCTTGCGCTGCGCCTGCAGGTGAGCACGCTGCTGGGTCCCGCGTTGAGTGGCCTTACCGGGCCGCATTCCCCGGAAACGCGCGAGCACTACACCAAGGCATTGGAGCTTTGCCGGCAACTGCCGGAGGATCCTTCGCATTTCCCGATCTACTGGGCATGGTGGCGACTCGACCCGTTCAACACGGAGCGGGCAGCGGCCCTGCTGCACCGCGCGGTCACCCGCAACGATCCGGAGCTGTTGCTCCAGGCGCATCACGGCAACTGGGCCTGCCGGCTCAACACCGGCTCGTTCCGGTGGTGCTGCGATCACGTCGAGGCTGGGCTGAAGATTTATCACCAGGGCGACTATCGGCACCTCGCGCGGAGCTACGCCAACCACGATCCGAAGGTGTGCGCGCACGGCTCCCGGGCGCAGGCATTCTGGATGCAGGGGAGGCTCGGAAGTGCCATGCAGGACGAACGGCAGGCACTGACCTGGGCTGACCAAATCCAGCACGTCGGCAGCCGCGTGCACGCGCTGGGACTGACACTGCTGCACCGGGTGTATCGCCGTGACTACAAGGCGGTATACGACCGGGCCGGGGAGCTGCTCGCCTTCACCGCCGAGCATGGCGTGGCCGACCATGGGGCAGCGGGTCTGGTGTTCCGGGGCTGGGTGGTCGCGACGCAGGACGATGCCGCGGCCGGCCTGGAGATGCTGGAGGAGGGCTTCGCCCGCCAGCAGGAGGTCGCCACCAGCGAAGACTTTTCGGTCTATCTCTGTCTGCAGGCGGAAGCGCTCGCGGCTGCCGGCCAAGCCGACAAGGCGCTGGAACACCTGCTGCGCGGACGCACGGAATTCGACCGGAGCGGGCAGCGCATCTGGCTTCCGGAAGTGCTGCGCATGGCCGGGGAAATGATCCTCGTCGCCGACCCCGGTTCGGTGAGCAGGGCGCAGACCTTGTTCTCGGATGCGGCGGCAATGGCGGAAGCCCAGGCCGCCCCCATGCTGGTGCTGCGCACCGCGGTCAGCGAGGCGCGGCTCGATCTGCGATTGGGCGCGGCGGACAGGGCGGCCGTCCGGGTGAAATCCGCCCTGGACAGGATCGCCGAACCCGACGGCTCGACCGACCAGGTCGAAGCGCAGAAGCTGCTGGCGGAGGCCGGGGCGAAGCTGGGATTGGCCAACTAGTCGCCGCCACCGGTGGAGCGCCAACCGCGCTTCATTGGTTCGTGCTACTGGAGGATGATCGCCATGACTGCACGCTTCCAGTTCGGTCTCGTCGTCCGCGCGCAGGCGGAGCCCGGCGAGGATATCGCGCGCCGGCTGCAGGAGACGCTCGCGATGGTCCGCCTGGCGGATCGTCTGGGCTATGATTCGGTCACCAAGACGGCGCATTACAGCGCGCATCCTTTCCAGATGCTGCAGCTCGTGCCGATGCTGGCGCGGTTCACCGCCGAGGCGCCGCGGCTCAGGTTGAATGCGGGCGTGCTGCTGCTGCCGCTCTATTCGCCGCTGCATGTCGCGGAGGAGTTCGCGACACTCGACGTGCTGTCCGGCGGCAGGATCATCCTGGGCGTCGGGCTCGGTTATCGGGACGTGGAGTTCAAGGCGTTCGGCGTGCCGCGCAGAGAGCGGGCGCGCCGGTTCGAGGCGAATCTGGTTGCGGTTCGCCGGCTTTGGACCGAGGACAAGGTGTCGCTGCGGACGCCCTATTTCGAACTGGAGGATGCGTCCTGTCTGCCGAAGCCGTTGCAGCGGCCGCATCCGCCCATCTGGATCGGCGCGAATGCCGATCCCGCGGTGGAGCGCGCGGCGCGCCTGGGCGATTGCTGGTATGTCGGTCCGGGGGTCGAGCTCGGCACGGTCGAACGCCAGATGCAGTTGTATCGCCGGGCGCTGGATGCCGCGGCCAAGCCGTTCCCGGCAGAGCTGCCGATGCGGCGCGAGGTGTTCGTTGCACGCACGCGGACAGAAGCCGTTCGGCTCTGCGCGCCGTATCTCGGCGCGAAGTACAAGGCGTATCATGCCTGGCGCCAGGAACTGCCGGCCGACGACACGGGCTTCGACCAGGAGTTCGAGAGCCTGATCGGCGACCGTTTCCTGATCGGTTCGCCGGACGAGGTGGCCCAACAGGTGCTGGCGCTGCATCGCAGGCTCGGCGTCAACCATCTGGTGATGAGCACCGAATGGGCAGGAATGCCGGCGAGCCTGGCCGCCGAGACGATCGAGATGATCGCGCGGGAACTGTTTCCGCGGGTCCGCCAAGGTTTGTGAGGGAGGATGCCATGGCCACACGCCTGACCGACGCCGAGCGCGCATCGTTGGCGCAGACCTTGCCGGGCTGGTCGCCGGTGGCGGGGCGCGACGCGATCGAGCGCAGCTTCAGGTTTCGCGATTTCAGCGAGGCCTGGGGGTTCATGAACCGCGTCGCGCTGCTGGCGGAGAGCCAGAACCACCATCCCGATTGGTCGAATGTCTGGAACCGGGTGCGGATCGAGCTTTCGACGCACGACGCCGGGGGCCTGACCGGCAACGATGTGAAGCTGGCGCGCGCGATCGACGCCCTGCTTGCCTGATGGAGCTGCCGTTCCCGGAGCGAGCCGCGGTTATCCGCCGCGCCGCCGCGCGGCTGTGCCTGCGGCTCGGTTGGGCGCCGCTGCACGAGGTGGCGCTGCCGAACGGCCGCCGCGCCGATATCCTGGCATTGCGCCCGGACGGTTGCTTCGCCTGCATCGAGGTGAAGTCGGGACCGCGCGACTTCCTCACCGACCGCAAGTGGCAGGACTACCGCGAGTTCGCCGACGAACTGTTCTTCGCGGTGGACGCCGATTTCCCGCAAGAGCTGCTGCCTGTGGAGACCGGGCTGATTGTCGTTGCCGGGCTGGAGGCGGAGCTGCTGCGCGAGGCGCCGGCGCATCCGCTTGCCGGCGCACGCCGCCGTGCGCTGGTGCACCGCTTCGCGCTGCTGGCGGCGGGCCGGCTGGCAACGATGCAGGATCCTGGTGCGGTCGCCGACATTCGCGCGGCGCTGC
>DATBKQ010000728.1:0-7745 GCA_036555825.1 Acetobacteraceae bacterium
ATCCCCGCCTCCGGCCAATGCCGGAAGCCTATGAATCACATGTCGTGGCGGTGCCGGAATCCCTCCAATGCGATTCCAGCCAAGCTGAGACCGCTCTAAGTGATCTAGTTGTGGCGCCATAATCAGCGCCCATAGCTCGCGCAGTCCTGCCTGCGATCAGGATCGATCAGCCGGCACAGCCGCCCTGGCGATCGCCAACAGGCGCGCATCGGTCAGCCGCGGCTCGACCCAGCGTCACCCCGACCGGCGGGTTGCACACCTGGACGTTGCTGCACGGCACGTGCAGCAGCGTCCACATGCGGTTGAAAATCGCATCGCCGAACATTTTCCATCTCAGTAGCCCGCCGCCCGATCCACCACCTCCTGGAGTGGCCGGCCGTCCAGGAAACGCGCCAGGTTCTCCACGAACAGCCGCGCCACCGCCTTGTCGCGCTGCGGATGGCCGCCGCCGATATGCGGCAGCACGACGATGCCCGGCGTGGTCCAGAACGGATGCGCGACCGGCAGCGGCTCCTGACGGAACACGTCCAGGATCGCGCCGCCGATCCGCTTCGCCTTCGCGGCCGCGATCAGGTCCTCGTCCTTGATCAGATGCCCGCGGCCAAAGTTCAGCAGCCAGGCACTCGGCTTCATCCGCGCGAGCCGCGTCGCATCCATGAAGTTCTCGGTCGCCGCCGTGGCCGGCAACAGCAGCAGCACGAAATCCGATTGCGCCAGCACCTCGTCCGTCCGCTCGGGTGGCAGCACCGCATCGAGTTCCGTCAGCGCCTCGGCGCGACGCTTGGTGCCGATGACGCGCATGCCGATCGCCTTGGCGATGCCGGCCACCTGCCGGCCGATGGCGCCGAGCCCGAGGATGCCCAGCGTCTGCCCGGCGAGCGGTGTCGCGACCCGGCGGACCCACTTGCTCGACCGTTGGTCCTCGACGATCGCCGCATACGGCTTGGTCAGGTAGAACAGCGCGCCCAGGATGTTCTCCGCCATCGACTCGCGATGCGTGCCGCGCGCGCAGGTCAAGGTCAGCGCCGGCGGCAGGTCGGGCAGCGCCAGCCAGCCTTCCACGCCCGCGGTCAGCGCCTGCACCCACCGCAGCTTCGGCATTTTCGGCAGCAGGCCTGGCGCCGCACCCCAGGCGAGCATCGCCTCAGTCTCGGCGCGCTGCGCCTCACTCGGCATCTCCTTGCGCGCCAGCGCCTCCGCCTTCACCCGGCCGGTGAGGTCGGCCGCGGCGATCGCCTCGAGATACACCGATGGCGCGTCGGTCCATAGCAACACCCGCGCGCTCATCAGAACAGCAGTCCCTTCTTCAGCATGCCGTGGATGCCCTTCTCGCCGTTCACCGTCTGCGTCACGTGAAAATCCACCGCCAGTGAGCAGAACTGGTACGCCTGCTCGCGCGAGAGGTTGCTGCGTGCGCAGATGAAGGAAATCATCTCGCGCAATGCCTGCTTCATCGCCTGGTCCAGGTCCTCGTTCAGCCCCATGCTGATGAAGTGCGTCGGTGTCTCCGCCTTCGGCATCTTCAAGGCTGGCCGCGATGGCCCGCCGCCCTTGTGCAGCACAAAGGTGAATGTGCCGGTCAGGCACATCTCCAGCGCGGTGACGCACACCTCGCCGTCGCCCTGCATGCCATGCCCATCGCCCACCGAGAAGTTCGCCCCTGGTACCCACACCGGCAGAAATAGCGTGGACCCCGCTACCAGCTCCTTGTTGTCGAGGTTGCCGCCGTGGATGCGCGGCTCCTTCGAGGCGATGGTGCCGAACGCCGGAGGCGGCGCCACGCCCATCACGCCGAAGAATGGCGCCAACGGCAGCTCCGTGCCCCACGGCAGCGAGCACACCCGGCGGGCGCGATCGACCGGGATATGGCTGATCACCGTCTCGTGGAAATCCTCGGGCAGCGTTCCGGCGAGCGGGCGGATCATGTTGTAGCCCCACTCGGCCCCCGGCTCGATCTTCTCGATGCGAATCTCCAGCATGTCGCCGGGCTCGGCGCCGGCGATGGCGATCGGCCCGGTGACGATATGCCCGGCGCGCATCGAGGGATTGGCGGCGATAATGGCGTCGAGTTCCGGCGGCACCGTCAGCCCGGCACTCGCCGGCGGCATCACCTCCGGCCGCCCGGACACGCACTGCACCACCACCCTGTCGCCGGATGCCACGGTGAGCACCGGCGGAAAGCTCGCATCGAACACGCCGATCCGCACGGTGTCCGGTGACGCGCGAAGGCTATGCTGGGCCATCGTCTGCTCCTATTGCGCGATGACCGAAGGCGAATCGCCGGAGGTCTGAATCGCGCGATAAAACCTAACAGATAGAGCTGGATGACTTCTCCCGTCAGAAGTCATCCGGCTCTATTGCGCGGCAACCAGTTCCGACGATAGCGCGGGCCGCCGCGCGCGGAACGTCGTTGCCTTCTCGAACGCATCGGCGACGCGCAGCACGGTCGCCTCCTGGAACGGCTTGCCCACCAGTTGGATCGCCACCGGCAACCCACCCGCGCCGAACCCCGAGCACACCGAGATCGCCGGATACCCCGCGACATTGAACGGCATGGTGAAGCTCGGCTTGTGCCCCACGTCCCACTCCGGGACCTCGTCGATCTTCGGTGCCTCGTTCGGCTGCGCCGCGGTCAGCACCACATCGAGCTTCGCCATCGCCGCCTGCAGTTCGGCCCGCAGCTCACGCCGCCGCCGCACCGCCTGCACGTAATCGACGCCGGACACCATCGATCCCAGCAGCAGCCGTTGCTGCACGCGGGCGGAGAAATCGCCGAGCCGCGTGCGCGCCCATTCCTCGTACGCGGCGGCCCGTTCGGTCAGCGAGATCAGCGTGCCGCAGGCGTGCCAATCAGCCAGCGGCGACAGCCTCACTTCGCTGATCGCCGCGCCGAGTTCGCGGAGCCTGGCAATCGCCGCCTCGATGCCGCGCTGCGTCCCCTCGCTGACCTTGTGGTCCACTTCGTGGAAGTGGCGGATGACGCCGACGCGCAGGCCCTTGATGCCGGCCCCGAGCTGCGCCGTGTAGTCGGGGATCGGCCGGGATGCGCTCGCCGGATCGCGCGGATCGTGCCCGGCCAGCGCCTGCAGCATGAGCGCGCAGTCCTCCGCGGTCCACGCCATCGGCCCGATGTGGTCCAGCGTGAACGCCGCCGGCGCCACCCCGGCGCGGCTCACCAGCCCATAGGTCGGCTTGATGCCGGCGATGCCGCACAACGCGGCAGGGCCGCGGATCGAGCCGCCGGTATCGGTGCCGATGCCGCCCAGGATCAGCCCCGCCGCCACACCGGCACCGGTGCCGCTGCTGGACCCGGCGGTGAAATGCGCGGTGTTCCACGGGTTGCGCGCCGGCGGCCACGGCAGGTCGAACGACGGCCCGCCATCGGCGAACTCGTGCGTCGCCGTCTTGCCGATCAGCACCGTGCCGGCCTGCATCAACTTCGCCGCACAGCTCGCATCGGTGCCGGGCACGTTGTCGCGCAGTATCTTCGAATAACAGGTGGTGGCGATCCCCTTGGTATCGACGATGTCCTTGAGCCCGATCGGGATGCCGCACAGCGGACCCGTTGGCTTGCCCGCCATGACCGTCGCCTCGGCCGCCCGCGCATCGGCGATCGCACGCTCCTCGGTTACCAGCACAAAGGCGTGCAGCTCATCATCCAGTTGCTTCACGCGATCGAGGCAGGCGCGCGTCAACTCGACTGGAGACAGTTTCTTCGCCGCGATCAGCTTCGCCGCTCCGGCAATGGTGGGAATGTCGGTCATGCCAGGTCTTCCTCGGCGAAGCCCATGGTCAGCACCGGTTCGGCCATCCGCCCGCGCGGCTTGCGAACGCGCTCCGCCATCGCCGTAAGATGCGCATACGCCGCATTCAGGCCTGCCCGCTGTGCCTCGCTCGCCGCAAGCCCTGCCCGGGCCAGCAGATAATCCAGCGCCGCCTCGTCGATCTCGGCCATCGCGTTCCTCCTCCCCTCGAGTACTCCGGTTCCGGCATCGCCGCCGTACATTCTGGTTGTGCCATCGCACGGCCCCGGGCGAAAGCGCCGGGCCGTCTAGTATTCGATCGCAGAGGAGCGTGAGTCGCGTGCGGCCACGTTCCCCCCGCGTGAATCGGATACTCAAACCAAAGAGCAACGTATCGACTTTCATAGAAAGTCGATACTAGCTGTGCCGGTTATCGCCTCCCGGCAGCATCTCGCGTGCCGCTTCCGCGCTGGCGATATTGGCCGACTGCACATACGGCAAGGCGGACAGCACCTGCACCAACTGCGGGGGTGCCACGGTGAACCCCGGCGCGGCAAGCGCGCGCCATGCCGCCGGCTGATCGCCCGCCTGCCACGCCGCGGCAAATCCCATCAACGCATTGACCACGACCTGCGAGCGCGCACCGGGCTCGATCCCCAGCACGCGGCGCACGTCGAGGCGCGCACGCAGCATCTGCTGCTTGGTCAGCGGCGAAACTGATAGCCAGCGCGGGTTGCTGCTGAGTTCACCCGCCAGGTAGTCGATCGCGGCACAGGCTCGCGCCGCATCGACCGGATCGTCGTGTGTTCGCGCCGGCGCCGCGAAGGCCCACGACGCCTGGTTTGCCGCGCCAACGTCGTTGTCCATGGTCCCGAATGCGGCGAACGGCAACTGGGCGGTATCGGGGGCCGGTGTGGCCAGCGCACACGACGCGAGCAGCAGGCAACCGGGCAGGAGCGGCAGGCGCATGGACGCTTGATCCCCAGCGAGTGTCAGGAAAGTGGTGTGAAACCCCCGCGTTTGGCTAGATAACGCTGCGCAGCCCGGCGCGAAACCGCGCGGCAAGCTGCCGGTAGACCTCGGCGTTGCGGTCGAACCGCCGCCGCTCCTCCTCGCTCATCACCCGCACCAGCCTGGCGGGCGCGCCGACCCATAGCTCGCTGCGGCCGATCACCTTGCCCGGCGTCAGCAGGCCTCCGGCACCCAGCACGCCGCCTTCCTCGATCACCGCGCCGTCCAGGACCGTGGCCGAGATGCCGACGAACGCCCGGTTCTTCAGCGTGCAGGCGTGGATCACCGCGTTGTGCCCGACGGTCACGTCGTCGCCGATAAACGTCCCAAGGCCACCGGAATCGACATGGACGATCGTGCCGTCCTGGATGTTGGTGCGCGCGCCGATGCGGATGATCTCCAGGTCGCCGCGCACCAGGCAGTGAAACCAGATGCCGGTCTCCGAGCCGATCTCCACATCGCCGATCACCGCGGCACCAGGCGCGATGAACGCATCCGGCGCCACCTTCGGCGTGACGCCGTCCAGCGAATAGATCGGGCCGAGACCGCTGAATTCAGCCATGTGCCGGCAGCCCAAGCATCAGCCGCGTATTCTGCACCGCCGCACCAGACGCGCCCTTGCCCAGATTGTCGAGCCGCGCGACCAGCACCGCCTGCCGGTGTTTCTCGTTGGCGTGCACCGATAGATGCAACAGGTTGCTGTCGTTCAGCGCCTGCGGTTCCAGCTTGCCGTCGCCCCCTGGCGCCACGACATGCACATATTCGCAGCCGGCGTAGCGCGCCTCCAGCACCGCCTGCAGGTCCGCCGCGGCCGGACGGCCCGTTAGCGTGTCGAGATGCAGCGGCACCGACACCAGCATGCCCTGCCGGAAGTGTCCCACCGACGGAACGAAAACCGGCCGCCGTGACAGCCCGCAGTAGAGCTGCGTTTCCGGCACGTGCTTGTGCTCCAGTTTCAATCCGTACAACTCGAACGCCGGGCCGCCATCACGCTCGTGCGCCTCGATCATCGACCGGCCGCCGCCCGAGTAGCCGCTGACCGCGTTGATCGTGATCGGGTAGTCAGGTGGAATGAGACCGGCATCGACCAGTGGGCGCACCAGGCCGATTGCCCCGGTGGGATAGCAGCCGGGATTGGCGACTTTGTGCGCGCGGGCGACGCGCTCGCCCTGGCCTTCGATCATCTCGGGAAAGCCATAGGTCCAGTCCGGATGCACCCGATGCGCCGTGCTGGCGTCCAGCAGCTTCGGCGCGGCATTGCCCAGCCCGTCCGCCATCGCCACCGACTCGCGCGCGGCATCGTCGGGCAGGCAAAGGATCACCAGATCGACCTCGGCCATCATGTCGCGTCGCGCTCCCGGGTCGCGGCGGCGCCCGGCGGGCAGGCTCCTCAGCTCGATATCGGGCAATGCGCGCAGGCGATCGCTGATCCCCAGCCCCGTCGTCCCCGCTTCCCCGTCGATGAACACACTCGGCATGTCGGTCCCCATAGGGCCAGATCAAATCCCCCCTCCCCGCCCGGTAGGGGCGGGGGGAGAGAGCCTACCGCTTGCTGAACTGGAAGCTGCGGCGCGCTTTCATCTTGCCGTACTTCTTGCGCTCCACCACGCGCGGATCGCGGGTCAGGAATCCGGCAACCTTCAGGATGCCGCGCAGCTCCGGTTCGTAGTGCGTCAGCGCGCGCGAGATGCCGTGACGCACCGCGCCAGCCTGGCCCGACAACCCCCCACCCGTCACCGTGCAGAACACGTCGAACTGGTTGTAGCGGTCCGCCACCAGAAACGGTTGTGTGATCAGCATGCGCAGCACCGGCCGGGCGAAGTACTGCACCACCTTCTTGTTGTTCACCACGATGTCGCCCTTGCCGGGCCTGATCCAGACACGCGCGACCGCGTTCTTGCGCCGCCCCGTCGCATAGGAGCGTCCGAGCCCATCGCGCTTGGGCTCGCGCGCCGGCTGGTCCGTCGCTACTGGCGCGGCGCCCTGCGCGGTCGCGGTGGCGGCCTGCTGCGCGGCAAGCACGTCCTTCAGATCGGCGAGCGTGCGGGTGGTTCCGGACATGGCGGTCAGCCTCGCTTGTTCTTCGGGTTCATCGCGGCGATGTCGAGCGGCACCGGCTGTTGCGCCGCATGTTTGTGCTCGGGGCCGGCATACACGTAGAGGTGCTTCATCTGCCGCCGCTGCAGCGGACCGCGCGTGATCATCCGCTCCACCGCCTTCTCCAGAACACCCTCGGGATGCTTGCCTTCGAGCCGCTGCCGGACGCTGCGCCCCTTGATGCCGCCCGGATAGCCGGTGTGATAGTAGAACACCGACTGGTCCGGCTTCTTGCCGGTCACGCGCACCTTGGCGGCGTTCACCACCACGACAGCGTCGCCGCAATCGACGTGCGGGGTGAACTGCGGCTTGTGCTTGCCGCGCAGCCGGTTGGCGATGATGCAGGCGAGGCGGCCGAGTACGACGCCCTCGGCGTCGATCAGCACCCAGGCCTTCTTCACCTCCGCCGGCTTCAGCGAGAGTGTGCTCTTCATGCTGCTGGCCCTGCGATTTGGCGGCGCCATATCGCCGGAAAGGCCTGCAAGGTCAAGGTTTACATACTGTGGTATTAAATTACCACAACGCGTACCCGGCGACCGCGCGCCGTCACTCCTGCTCCGGGGCAGGGCCGGAATTGAGCTGGATGTAGCGCTCGATCCCGATCTGCCTGATCAGGTCGAACTGGCGTTCCAGGAAATCGACGTGATCCTCTTCCTTGCCGAGAATCTGCCGTAGCAGATCGCGCGAGACGAAGTCGCGGACCTGCTCGCAATACGCCACCCCCTCTCGCAGGTCGGCGATCGCCTTCTCCTCCAGTTGCAGGTCGGCACGAAGAATCTCTTCGACGGTCTGGCCGATCATGATCTGGTTGAGCCGCTGCACATTGGGCAGGCCGTCGAGGAACAGGATCCGCTCGATCAGCGCGTCGGCGTCGCGCATCTCGTCGACCGATTC
>DATBKQ010000729.1:0-1588 GCA_036555825.1 Acetobacteraceae bacterium
GACTGCACGATGGTGCCGAACGCGCCGCCGATGATGATGCCGACCGCCATGTCCACCACGTTGCCCCTCAGGGCGAAATCCTTGAACTCGTTGAGGATGTTCATCGCTTCGTCTCCTCTTCCGCCGGGGCGATATTCTCAACGAAAGCGGCCCAGTGGCAAACGGGGGAGTGGCGCGTCGCTCCCGGTGCGTCCCGTTGGACACGGCCGTTACCGTGGGGCAATATGCGGCCATCGGCACCGGCTACGGTGCAAGCTGTTGAACCCGTGACGGTTTCGCGCTCGTCGTAGAACCCCGGGGCGGACCTCGGGGCAGACCCAGGACGACCATGATCGAGGGCTGGGCGGTCATCCTTCTCGCACTCGCGTACGTGAGCGGCCTGTTCACGCTGGCGTGGTACGCCGACCGCACTTTCCGGGCCCGCAAGGGCGGTGGCGGCAGGCCGGTGATCTACGCCCTGTCCCTGGCTGTCTACTGCACGTCGTGGACGTTCTTCGGCAGCGTGGGCTTCGCCACTGCGACGGGCTACGCCTTCTTCGCCGTCTATCTGGGGCCGATCCTCCTGTTCGCGCTCGGCTGGCCGCTGCTGGTGCGCATCGTGCGGCTCGCCAAGAGCCAGAACATCACCTCCATCGCCGACTTCCTGGCCGCGCGCTACGGCAAGAGCCAAGCCGTCGGGGCGATCGTCACGGCCATTGCCGTGGCCGGTTCGCTGCCCTACATCGCGCTGCAGCTCAAGGCTGTGTCGCTGTCCGTCACCACCCTGCTCGGCGCGCTGCCGCTGCAGCTTTTCAGCCTGCGCATCGACACCGCCCTTGTCATCGCCCTGGCGATGGCCGCGTTCGCGGTGCTGTTCGGCACCCGCCACATCGACGCCACCGAGCACCAGGAAGGCCTGATCGTGGCGGTCGCCGCTGAGTCGATCGTCAAGCTCGCCGCGTTCCTCACCGTCGGCATCTTCGTGGTCTTCTCCGTGTTCGGCGGCATCGGCCCGTTCCTGGAGCGCGCCGCCGCCAACGCCGAGGTGCAGCGCCTGTTCGCCTCCGAACTGAACGTCGGCTTCTGGTTCACCGTCACCTTCCTCAGCTTCGTCTGCATCGTGCTGCTGCCCAGGCAGTTCCATGTCACCGTGGTCGAGAACAACTCCGAGACCGAGGTGCGCCGGGCCGCCTGGCTGTTCCCCGTCTACCTCGTGCTCATCAACCTGTTCGTCGTGCCGATCGCGGCCGCCGGGCTGATGACGCTCAGCGACGGCGTCGTCCCGGCCGACATGTACGTCCTGGGGCTGCCGATTGCCGTCGGCTCCGAGCCCGTCACCCTGTTCGCGTTCGTGGGCGGCCTGTCCGCCGCCACCGCCATGGTGATCGTGGAGTCCGTCGCGCTGGCCATCATGGTCTGCAACGGGCTGGCGGTGCCGCTGCTGCTGCGCGGACGCGCCGACGCCGCCCGCGGCCAGATCGACATGGCCTGGCGGCTCCTGGTGGTGCGCCGCGCCGCCATCTTCGCCATCATCCTGCTGGGCTACCTCTTCTACCTCCTCGTCGAGAGCGGCCGGCCGCACGCTCTGGCCTCCATCGGCCTCGTCTCG
>DATBKQ010000730.1:0-5843 GCA_036555825.1 Acetobacteraceae bacterium
CCTGCCAGGCCGCCTGCCAGTAGTTCGGCGCACCCGGCGCAAGGATCTCCGGGCTTTCGATGCCGCTGACGCGCGTCGTCGGGATCAACAGGAACTGTGTGTCGCCGACGATGTCCTTCAGCACCGCATAGCCGCCGGGAAGATCGACCTCCGCGCATGGCGCCGGCGAGTGGTTCCGCGCTTCGTCCGGCACACACTGCCCGCCGACGATGTGCCACAGGGCGTTGGGGTCGGTGGCATGGCATGCGGGCAGGAGAAGCGCGAACAGTGCGGCAACAGCCGCTGACCTTACCACCCGCGCACACCGCCCGGCCGGCGAATGTCGGCGCCGCCCTCCAGCAGGCCGCTCTCACGGTCATGCACGATGGCGCAGACGCAGCCGGCCTTCCATTCCCACTCGCGCCACCAGTTGACGCTGTGCCCCATGCGGTCGAGCGCCGCCGCGGTCGCGTCGCTGAAGCGGCGCTCCATGCTCATGCGGGCCGGTGTGTAGCTGTGCGGATCGGACGAACCTGGGAAACTGGCTGAGGCGAAGCGAGGCTGCTCGATCGCCTGCTGCGGCGTCATGTCGAACACCACCATGTTGAGCAGCACCTGCAGCATCGCCTGCGGCTGCACATCATTGCCGGGCGTGCCGAACGGCATGATCCACCTGCCGTCACGCATCGCGATCGACGGGTTGGGAGTGAGCCGCGGGCGCTTGCCGGGCGCGAGACAGGCCGGGTGCGCCGGATCGGTCCAGGACTGCATGCCGCGCGACGAGGGTGCGAGGCCGGTGCCGGGGATCACCGGGCCGTTGATCGCGCCGTCGCTGGGCGTGGCGGAAAAGCAGTTGCCATGCCGATCAATGGCGCAAACGTACGAGGTGTCGGGGTCGCCTTCAATATATTCGCGATCGGCTTTCGCTGCCGGAGCGGCGCGGGCGGCGATCCCGAGCTCTTCCGCCGTGCCGGCGGGCGGCATCTCCGGGCAGGCCCGCGCCGGGTCGATGCGCGCGCGTCGCCGCGACGCGTAGGCCTCGCTCAGCAGTGCGTCGATCGGCACATCGATGAATTTCGGATCGCCGTAGTAGGCGTGGCGGTCGGCGAAGGCGAGCTTCAGCGCCTCGATCAGCGTATGGATGTAGGCGGGCGTGTTGTGTCCCATCGACTTCAGGTCGATGCCGTCGAGCACCTTCAGCGCCTGCAGCAGCACCGGGCCCTGGCACCACGGCCGGCAGCCGAACACGGTCACGTCGCCGTAGCGCACGGAGAGCGGCGTCTCCACGTCGGAACGGAACTCCGCCAGATCGTCCTCGCGCAGCCAGCCGTCGTTCGCCTTGTGGTAGGCGACAATCTTCCGCGCGATGTCGCCGCGATAGAACGCATCGCGCGCGGCAGCCAGTCCCGCGGCACGGCCGCCCTTCCGTGTCGCGGCGGTTTCCTGATCGGCCATGTACTGGATCGAGTTGGCCAGATCGGTCTGAAAGAAGCGCGTGCCTGGTTTCGGTACCTCGCCATCCGGCAGATAGATCGCAGCGTTCTGCGGGTAGCGGCGGATGGTATCGATCGCGTCGGACATCACCTCGTGCGAGATCGACTGGAAGCCGAAACCCTCGCGGCCGAAGCGGATCGCCGCCGCGGCAACCTCGGCGAAGCTCATGGTGCCGTAGCGTTCCAGCGCGGTGACCCAGGCATCGGGTGCGGCCGGCACGACGCAGCGCTTGATGTTGGCGAGGATGCGGCCGTTCTGGTGCTCGCTGAACCACGCGGCACTCGCCAGCTTCGGCCAGGGACCAAGGCCGCTGATCGACACCGTCTCGCCGGTCTCGGCCAGGTGGATCATGATCGGCGCGACACCGGCGAAGTGCACGTATTCGCATTGCAGCACACCAAGGGCGATGCCGCCTGCCACGCCGGCATCGACGGCATTGCCGCCCGCTTCCAGGATTGCGAACCCGGCCTGGGCCGCAAGGTAGTTGGCCGATGCCACCATGTGCCGCGTGCCGATGATGCGCGGATGATGCGTGGGCATGCGGTACTGATCGGCCATCGTCAGTCTCCCTTTTGCGGCAGGACCTCGACGGCACGCAGGTGGCCGTCGATCCGGGGTGAATGGCGGATGCTATGCGTCATCGCCTCGATGTTGAACTGATGGTGCAGCGGGACCAGCGCGTGGTCGCGGAATGCGATGTCGGTGGCCTTGATCAGCAGTGCCTCGCGCGCATCGCGGTCGAGCGTGACCAGCGCCTGGTCCAACGCCGCATCGAATGCCGGATTGCTGTACATGCCGCGATTGAACGCGCCGCGACCGCGCGCCGGATCGGGCGTCGCGAGCTGACTGATCAGCATGATCGACGGTTCGGGCGTGTCGATGGTCCAGAAGTAGGTGAACAGACTGAACTCGTGCCGGTTGGCGCGCGGCACCCAGACGGCGTGCGGCATCACCTCGGGCGTGGTGGCGATGCCGATGCGCGTCAGCATCTGCGCGACGGCCTGGCAAATCGCCGCGTCGTTGACGAACCGGTCGTTCTGGCATGACACGGTCAGGCGGAACCCGTCCTTGTACCCGGCCTCGGCCAGCAACTGCCGCGCGCGCTGCGGATCGAAGCGCGGTGGCGGCAAGTCGGGATCGTAGCCGTACTGACCCGGCTTCATGTACTGGTTGTCCGGGTCCGACTGGCCATCCATGATTCGGTCGCGGATCGCCGCGCGGTCGATGGCGAGGCTCACCGCCTCGCGCACCCGGCGGTCGCGAAACGGATTGGCCGGTAGCGGCGCGCCGTCATTGCCGGCGATCTTCGGCGACGAGCGGTCCTGCAGGTCGAACACGAAGCCGACAATGTCGTCGGATAGCCCGGCGGCGAGGGTGAAGCGCGCATCGGCCTTGACCCTAGCGATATCCTGCACGGCGACCTGGTCGATCAGCTCCACATCGCCCGCCAGCAGCGCCGCGAGCCTTGTGGCCGGGTTCTTGATGTAGCGGATCGTCACGTTGTCCCAGGGCGCCCGCCCGCCCCACCACCTGTCATTGCGCGCGAGCGTGATCTTGTCGCCGCGCGCCCAGGCCACAAAGCGGAACGGACCGGTGCCGATCGCGGCCTTGCCGCTGTTGTAGTCAGCCGTGCCAGCGCCCTCGCCATGCGCACGCGAGACGATGCCGATGGCGGACAGGTACTCGGGGGCCAGCGGAAACGGTCCCTTGCTGTGAAAACGCACCGTCAGCGGATCGACCACTTCCACCCGCGCGATCGGTTTCACGTATTCCGACATATCGGTGACAGTGGTCGGCACGTTCGGCACGCGCTCGGTGGTGAACGCGACATCATCCGCGGTCAGCGGCGTGCCATCGGAGAACCGAACCTCCGGGCGCAGTCTGAACTCCCAGGTCGTGCTGTCGATCAGCCGCCAGGACAGCGCGAGATTCGGCAGCAGATGGTCCTGCGGATCGGTCGTGGTAAGGGCGTCGAAGATGTTCGGCATCAGGCCCTTGTTGCCGCCGAAGTTGTGGTAGTGCGGATCGATGGAATCGGGTTCCACCGCGAGCCCTAGGCGGAGATCGGCGGCCGAGGCCGCGGTGGTCAGGGCGAGGGCCGCCCACAACAGAAAAAGCGCGCGCCGCATGGCAGAAAACCGTTGCATGGCGCGGCAGCGTGCGCATCGCGGCGGTGGCGGTCAAATCCGCATTCGGCGGTCCTTGATCCAGATCAAGGCGCCGGATCGACGTTGCGTGCAGCTTCGCCAGCATGGACACAAGCCGCCTGATCGCGAAATACGACCAGCGCGTGCCGCGATACACCAGCTATCCGACGGCACCGCATTTTTCTCCGTCGGTCGATGGATCCATCTATGCCGGCTGGCTGCGGGCACTGCCGGACGACACGGTGCTGTCGCTCTATCTGCACGTGCCCTTCTGCGCGCGGCTCTGCCTGTTCTGCGGCTGCCATACCGCCGTGGTGCGGCGGCCGGAGCCGGTGGCGGCCTATGCGCGCGATCTGTTGGCCGAGATCGACCTGGTCGCGGAGACAATCGGGCGCCGGGTGCCGGTGCGGCACATTCACTGGGGCGGCGGAACACCCACCGCCTTGCCGGCGGAGTGGATGCAGGCGATCGACGCACGGTTGCGCGCGCGGTTCGACGTGCGGACCGACGCCGAGATCGCCGTCGAGATCGATCCCCGCACGCTGGATGCGGATTCCCTCGCCGGCCTGGCACTGATCGGCACCACGCGTGCCAGTCTCGGCGTGCAGGACTTCGATCCCGTCGTGCAGCGAGCCGTGGGGCGTATCCAGTCCTACGCGATGACCGCCGATTGCGCGGCGCGGCTGCGCGGCATCGGCGTCGGATCGATCAATCTCGACCTGATCTACGGCCTGCCGCACCAGACCGAGGCCGGCGTTGCCACGACGGTGGAGCGCGCGCTGGAGATCGCGCCGGATCGTGTGGCGGTGTTCGGCTACGCGCACGTGCCATGGATGAAGAAACATCAGGCGCTGCTGCCGGAAGCGGCGCTGCCCGACAGCCGCGCCCGCTTCGACCAGCGCCAGGCGGCCGAGCGAGTGCTGCGAAGTGCCGGCTATCAGGCGATCGGCCTGGACCATTTCGCGCGCCCCGACGATGCCCTCGCAGCGGCGGCGCGTACCGGACGGCTGCGGCGCAACTTCCAGGGCTATACCGCGGACGACGCGCCGGTGCTGCTGGGCCTGGGGGCCTCGTCCATCGGCAGCCTGGCCCAGGGTTATGTCCAGAACGTTCCCGCGGTCCCGAGCTGGCGCGCGATGATCCGCGACGGCCGGCTGCCGGTGGCGAGAGGCATTGCATTGACGCCCGAGGATCGGCTGCGCCGCAACGTGATCGAGCGGATCATGTGCGACTTCGCCGCCGATCTCGGCACGATCGCCGCGGCGCATGCGGCGGAACCCGAGTACCTGATGGATGCGGCGCCGGCGCTCCAGGCTATGGCGGCCGACGGGCTGTTGCGCTGGAACGGACACCTGGTCGTCGTCACCGAGCGTGGCCGCCCGTTCGTGCGGTGCGTCGCGGCGGCGTTCGACACTTACCTGCGCGCCGGTGCCGGACGTCACGCCGTGGCGGTGTGATCTCGGGACCGCAAGCAAGGTCCGATGGCATCCGCCTCCTGCCATCACGCTAATTGCAGCGCAGGCTGCCGGACGGCTTGACCCCTAGCGAGAAGGCAATCGTGGAGCCGACCGGAGCCGCGCCGCCGGCAGCCGGTGTCTGGTCGATAACCTGACCGACCCGGGCACAATCGGTCTGCGCCACGTCGCGTTCGTTGCCGAGCGATAGCCCGCTGGAGGCGAGGATGCCTGCCGCTGCCGAGCGGGTCGCGCCAACGATGTTCGGAACCGGGCGGAGATCGGGATTGACGGTCCAGTGGAAGACCCGGGTGACCGTGTCGCCCTGGCGGTTATCGGCGCCGAACATCACCGTGTGGGTGTCTGCCCGGGTCGGCGTCCCGGAAATGCGGCCGGTCCGTTCGTCCAGCGTCAGACCGATCGGAAGGCCGGCAGCCGCCCAGAACAGCGTGTCGCCGCCGGACAGCTTCGCCAGTTGCAGGCTCGCCGGGTGTCCGACGACCGCGACCTGGTCGCCGGGCGGTGCGGTGTCGAACGGCGCCCCGCTCCCCGTGGTGACAACGAACCCCTCTGTGGCGGCATCGCAGCGGCCGTCATTGGTGAGCTTGTCGAGCAAGACCCTTTTTTCGTCTGTCACGGTGGAGTTGGCCAGGAACACCCAGCGGCGGTCCAGCAGGCTCGACCGGTAGTACCAGGCAACCCCGGTCATACGAAAGTCGTCGGGCACCCCGTCACCGTCGAAATCGCACGACTGCTTACCGTGACCACC
>DATBKQ010000731.1:0-6322 GCA_036555825.1 Acetobacteraceae bacterium
AAGCCCGCCAGGCCCTTCATCCAGGTATCGTCCTTCTTCTGGTGCCACTGCGGACGCTGCGGCCGATCCTTGTCGTTGCCGATGCAACTATCGACCAGGATGGTATGGCGGCCGGTCTGCACGATGTAGGACTGGAAACACAGTATCAGGTTGTCCTGCGCATCGAGCCCGGCGGGCGCGAGCCAGGACCGGTTCTCGGCCAGCACCTCGGGCTTCAGCTCTGGCAGGAACTCCACCGCCGGCCTGAGGCCGCCCTCCATCTCGACGATGCGATGGATGGTGATGTTTCCGGCGCGGAACGTGTTGGCCATGGTCGCCTCCTTTGGGCTCGCTCGCTTGGATGCTTCGGGCGGATGATGTTAGCTACCGTTCCACCGACCGACAAATCCTACCCCGGAGCGCCGCGATGAACGATGCAGCGACCGCGCTGAGCCCCGAGACCGTGCTGCAGCACATGAAGCAGAACGGCGTCACTGACGTGGTGTGGCTGCCGGACAGCGAAACCAACTGGCTCTATCTGCTGATGAAGGCGGAGCCGTCGCTGCGTCTGATCGGCGTGACGCGCGAGGGCCACGCCTGCTCCATCGCTGCCGGGTTGCACGCCGGCGGACGCCGGCCGCTGATCCTGATCCAGAACACCGGGATGATGGAGTCGGGCGATTCGATCCGCGGCTGGCTGCTGGGGATGAATGTCCCGGTGGTGCTGATGGTCGGCTATCGCGGCTGGACGCGGCATGGCGTCACCACCGACACCGCCGCCGTCTACACCGAGCGGTTCCTGATGGCGTTCGGCATCGACTACTACCTGGTGGAGAGCGACGCCGATGCGCCGCGCATCACCGTGGCGTTCGAGCGGGCTGCGCATACAGAGCGGCCGGTCGTGGTGCTGGTCGGCGACGAGTACCACGGCTTCAACCGCTAAGGAGCGCGTGGCCATGATGCACACCGCCGAACTGCTGAAGGTGTTCGCCGGCCAGCGCGGTGACACGATCGTCGTGCCCGGGCGCGGCGGCCGGCACTGGGTGAAATTGACCGCGTGCGAGACGCTCGATGTGCCGCTAGGCGACCCGGCGATGGGCGGTCACGCCGGTTTCGCGCTCGGCCTCGCGATCGCCCAGCCGAACCGGCGGGTCGTGCTGTTCGATTCGGAAGGCGACATCCTCATGGGTCTCGGCATGCTGGCGACGATCGCCGAGCAGGCACCGCGAAACTTCTATCATTTCCTGCTCGACAACGAGTGTTATGCCACGACCGGCGGCCAGCCGGTACCGAACGCGGCGCACGTCGCGTATGATGTGCTGGCGCGCGGTGCCGGCTATCCGCGCGCCTTCGCTTTTACCGAACTGGCGGAATTCACCGCGAACCTGCCAGGCATTCTTGCTCAGCCGGGTCCGGTGTTCGTCGCGCTCAAGGTACTGGCGGAAGTCGAGAACGAGCCAATCGGCCGCCGTTCCCGATGGAACACGCGCAGTCGCGACAAGGTCGTGCAGGATCTGCGCGGCGAACTGGGCCTCTGAATCGATGCAGCGCGGTTCGTTCAGCCTGTCATTTTGCGAGTTCCCCACCGGCCGTCCGGCGGCCCCCCCTTGACGAAACCGCCGCCCATCGTCGTGGCCGGCCCATGTCCCCGGGCCCGTCCCGGGGATTGGGCCGGCCCATCCACGTCTTCCGGATAATGTCCGTCAGAGCGAGCCCCGGTTTCTTGTTGGAAGCGAAGCGACGAAGCAATCTCTGTCGGGATTGCTTCGCTACGCTCGCATTGGCACAGGGCAGTGCGTCTCGCTTCGGTGAAGGTCAATCTGCTTCAGCGCGCGATGATCGAAGGCGGAATCGGTCCACCTGACCTCACCGTGCTTCATGGCCCCATGCGCATCGAGGCAGGGTGGCCGCCGGCCTTGAACCGCTTGCCGGTGTCGGTGATGCTGGTGCCGTCCACCTTCAGGATCGAGACATCCTGGTCGATGAAGTTGCCGACATACAGGTAACGGCCGTCGGGCGTAAACGCTATTCCTTCAGGAAGCGCGCCGACCTCTACCGTGCCGACCGGTGACACGGCCTTTCCCTGGATGCTCAGCACCGTGACGCTGCCGTTCGGGTGATAGAACCACTGGCCCTTGAGGTTCGAACCATCCACGTTGAGTGCCGCCGCGACATTGCCATTCGGGCTGATCGCCAGCCCCTCCGGCGCATCTCCCACCGTGACATGGGCGATCGCGTGCGGATGCGCCGCGGCCAGGTCGATCACCGTCACCGCGTCGAGGCTGCCGTCGGACGAACCGTTGTTGCCGTTGTCGGCGGTGAGCGCCAGCTTCGAGTCAGGCGAGACAACGACGTTATAGGGAAACGCATAGGTGGGGATGTCGAGCTTGTTGTAGCTGACCTTGTCGCCGTCGATATCGAGCAGCGCCACCTTGTTCTCAGGCGATTTCGGCGCTAGCGCGTGCTTGCCGTCGGGGGTGAATTCGACGTGCGACACCCCGGAACTGATCGGCAGCGTGCCGGTCTGCGTGACGGTGGTGCCGTCGATCTTCAGCACGCTGATGGTGCCGTCGCCGCGATTGGCCACCAGTGCCATGTCGCCCTTCGGGCTGATCGACAGACCTGACGGCTGCCTGCCGACGGTGACCGTCTGCGCGAGCTTCGGCGGATTGGCCTTCAGGTCGATGACGAACAGCTTGTCGGTGGGCGTCAGCTTGCGGACGCCGTTCTCCTCGCTGACCGTCATCGAGTCGGCGACCAGCGCGATGCTGTTGTCGGGAGAGATCGCCAGGTTCACCGGCGGGCCGACGACCGAGTTCTCCAGCTTCAGGCTGACGAGGACCTTCGGGTCCTCGGGATTGGCGAGGTCGAAGATCACCACCGTGTCGTTTCCGGTCGCGTTGACGATGGACTTGCCCTGCGCGTCGGTGCCCGGCTTCTCGTCGTTGCCGACGATCATGTAGGGCGCCGCGCCCGCGGGCGCGGCGGCCACGGCGAACAGCGCGACGCCCGCCACGGCGGCCTGCTTCAGCATCGTTTCTCTCCCTGGTATGTCTTGGGCTTGCCGGACTGTGGGGAGAAACGGCGCCGGCGGCAACCCAGCCCCCCGGCGCCCAAAGCATGATGAGGTCACGTTGACCTCGCCCTGCCTTCTGGTTGAAGCGCGTGATGCAGACCTTCGGACGATTCCGCCTTAGGTCGCACACGCTAGTGTCCTGTCCCCGAAGTTCGTCGCATCCGCGGCGAACGGAGAGGACACGCACGCCACTGAAAACAAGGAACAGCGGTCCGGTTCTGAAGTGCAAAGGGCGTCGGAATCGGGCTACTAGGCTTGCGTCAGCGCCCGGTTCGAGTCCTCGAACAACTGCCGTGCCTTCGCCACGTCGTACGGCCGTTCGTGCAGCGTCTCCGGATCCCACTCGCTGCGCTCCTGGGTCAGGAAATCGCCGCCATAGACGTGGATCGCCCCGGTCAGGCGGGGGATCGGATTGGTCACCGAATGGATGATGTCGGCGCCAAGTGGCGTACAGTCGCCGCGACACAGCGAGCGCGCTCCCGCCGCCTCGATCTCGCGCCCGGCCTCCGCGGGCAGGCGGCGCCAGAACACGTTGTCCTCGCGACCGGTGTAGATGCCGATCACCGCCCACATTCGGTGGTCGTGCGGCATGATGGTCATGCCTGGCCCCCAGACTAGGTTCAGCACCGTCAGGTTCGGCGCCCGGTACAGCACATTGATCCCGGCGCGCTCCGGCTCGCCCAGCGCCGCCAGCACCGCGCCAGGGTCGCCCACCGCGCGCGCCACCACCTCGCGCACCAGCCGATGGCCCGGCTCGGCCGCCAAGGCGTCCTGGCAATCCGCGAAAAACCGGTCAAGATCGAACACCATTTCCTCCCTTTGCGACCTTCCCTGGAAGGAATATAGCGCAACTCCCCCAATCTGTAGGGGGTTTGTTTCCTGGCGGCGTTCCCGGAAACACGGCGGATCAGCGTCTTGCCGCCGCCAAACAGGATCGTGAACGGCGAGCCTCCCCAGCAGGAGGCCAGCCTGTGCCGGGCCAATCATCGTCCCGCGCAAGACTCTCGCAGAGGCTGGGGAAATGCGATTCGCAACGTGTCTGGCCGTTTGCGCCGTCCTGGCAAGTTTCCAGACGGCGCAGCCCCGCGTCGTCCGGCTCACCGTGGATCGCGTCAAGTCGCCAGCGTTCGGCGGCCGGTCATTCGGCAATATCATCGCGGATATCAGCCACGCACCAAACAATACGAAAGGACGGGTGGAATATTCAGCCGACGTCATGATTCTCCGCCCCGTTCGACCTCTCCCGTGGCAAGTACGTTACGAATAGGCAATAGGCTGCTCAATCAGGTTGGCCGAGTGCCCGGTACATCTCCGACAGGTACGGGCTCATCGGGATGCCGAGCGTCTCGCCAGTCGGTAGCCGGTCCACCAGCCAGCGCGCATACAGCCGTGCCAGCGTCCCCTCGCTCGCCATCCGGACGAACGAGTCCTTCACCAGACCGGCGAATGCCGGGTCGTCGCGACGGAAAGCGATCGCATACGGCTCGAACGAAAGATAGTCACCGACGATGCCGAACCGGCGGCCATCCCGATGCGCCGCGATGAGACCAGCCAGCAGGATGTCGTCGGAGGCGAACGCATCCGCCTTTCCCGCCGCCAGTGCGTCATATGCCGCGGACAGGTCGGGCACCTCCACCACCTTGATGCCGGGTGACACCTTGCCGGCCAGCCGGTGCATCACCTCGGCGTTCGTGGTCCCCGCGCTGACCACCACCGTCCGGCTGGCCAGGTCGCGATACGAATTGATCCGCGCCGCACCCGACGACAGCAGCGGCACCATCAGCTTCGTGCCGCTCAGGAAGAATACCGGCGAAAACGCCACCTGCTTCGCGCGTTCGGCGTTGGCGGTGGTCGAGCCGCACTCCAGATCGACCTTGCCCGAGATCACCATCGGCAGCCGCTGGTCGGCGGCGACCGGCACGTAAACGATCCGCACGCCGCTCTGCCACGACGGCGCATCCGGTTCCAGCAGGTCGCGGTTCAGCGTGCGTGCCACGTCCTCGGCGACGCCGTGACAGATGTCCAGCGAAAAGCCGACCGGCTGGCCGGCCTTGTTCAGGAAGGAAAACGGCAGCGAGCTCTCCCGGTAGCCGATCAGGATGGTGCCCCGATCTTTGATGGTCTTCAGGGTGCCGCTGAGCACCGCCCCCTCTTCCGCCCGCGCACCGCCACCCGCGCAACATGCGGCCAGCGTCAGCAGTGCAATGGCGTGCGGCAGCCTCATACCGGCCAGCCTCTTGGCTGACCGGTACGGAGTCTTTATGTTGCGCGCAGCCGCCACGCCAACCCTGCGCGCGTCATGTCGAAGACATGCCTTCGGCATGATACCGCTGCGCGGTATCATACCGGCTCCACTTCCATCTCCTCGATCATCGCCGCGGTATCGACGTCACTGACCAGTTGCCCCTCCCACTTCGCCACCACGGCGGTGGCCAGCGAGTTGCCGATCACGTTGGTCGCCGAGCGGCCCATGTCGAGGAACGTGTCGATACCGAGGATCAGCAGCAGCCCCTCGTCGGGTAGGTTGAACTGGCCGAGCGTCGCCGCGATCACCACCAGCGAGGCGCGCGGCACGCCGGCCACCCCCTTGCTGGTCAACATCAGCGTCAGCAGCATGGCAATCTGTGTGCCGAGGGTCAGTGGAATATCGTACGCCTGCGCGATGAACACGCTGGCGAACGTGCAGTACATCATGGTGCCGTCGAGGTTGAACGAATAGCCGAGCGGCAGCACGAAGCTGGAGATGTTGCGCGAGATCGGGAACTTCGCCAGTTGCTCCAGCAGCTTCGGGTAGGCGGCTTCCGAGCTTGCCGTCGAGAAGGCGAGCAGGAACGGCTCACGCACCAGCATGATCAGCCGTTTCACGCTCGGCCCGAGCAGCAGCAAGCCGACGATGATCAGCGCCAGCCACAGGCAGACCAGGCCGAGATAGAATTCGCCCATGAACTTGGCGTAGTTCACCAGGATGCCGAGGCCATTGGTGGAGATGGTGGCCGCGATGGCGCAGAACACGGCGAGCGGCGCCAGCAGCATGACATACCCGGTCACCCGCAGTATGACGTGCGACAGGCCCTCGATGCCGTCCAGCAGCAGCTTGGCCCGCTCACCCAGCGCAGTGCAGGCGATGCCGAAGAAGATGGAGAACACGACGATCTGCAGGATTTCGTTGTCCACCAGCGGACGCACCGCCGAGTCCGGGAACACGTGCTTGACGAAGCCATCCAGTGTCATGGCGTGCGCATCGACGCCGGAACTCACACCGGTCGC
>DATBKQ010000732.1:0-5477 GCA_036555825.1 Acetobacteraceae bacterium
CGCCCTATCCAGATGGGCCATGCCGGCGCGGGCGGCCGCCACCGCGCGCAGTGCTGCCTCACAGGCCTCGGCCGGCGTGCCGGTAACCGGGAAGATCGCCAGCACACCGTCGCCGATGAACTTCAGCACCTCGCCGCCGAACGCGTGCACCGCCCCAGCAACGCGGTCGAACCAGGCGTCGAGCGCGGCTATCATCACCGCGGGGTCGGTCGCCTCCGACAGGGCAGTGAAGCCGCGCAGATCGGCGCAGAACAGCGCCGCGCGGATGGTTTCTCCGGTGCCGCGGCGCGACGCGCCGGCCTGCACCCGGGCGGCACTGCGCCGGCCGAGATAGGCCTCGAGCAGTGCCGTCAGCGCCGCCCGAGCAGCGACTGTGGCCAAGGGTGCCGCGGCGAACCGCGCCGCCTGGCGCAGCCGGTCGGCCTCTGCCGGACCGAACGGCCGTATCGCGGCCCAGCCCAGCACAGGACTGTCCGGCCCCTGGCCGGCCACGTCCTCATGCACCGAGCCTAGCCCGGCCAGCCAGTCACGCCCGGCCTGGTTGGGCGGCCCGCCCGAGAAACCAAGCACCTCGATCACCGCCCCGGTTTCCGCCCGCCACAGCCAGGTGCGGCGGGCGATGATCGGATGCGGCACCGCGAGCGTCAGAGCGCCGCCGGCCAGCGGCAGGCCGCCGGCCACCAGCCGGCCGCCGAGCCCCGCGAGCAACTGGTCAGGGCCAGGCGAGGCGCCTGCCTCGTCCACCAGCCAGGCGAGCGGCGCGGACAGTTCCATGCCGCGATCATGCCGTCCCGGCCCGTGGACTGTCATCCGCGCCGCCGCCGGCCTATCCTCTGGCAAACCAGCCATGGGGAGAACCGATGCAAGAGGCGCTCGTCGTGCGCCGCGAGACGCACATCCCGGCTCCGCCCGCCGCGGTGTTCGCGCTCCTGACCGATCCAGAGAAGATCTTGCGCTGGATGGGCACCGAGGCGCAGCTCGACCCGCAGCCTGGCGGGCTGTATCTCGTCAATGTCACCGGTGCGCGCCGCGCCCGTGGCGCGTTCCGCGAGGTGGTGCCGGTGCATCGGCTCGCCTACAGCTTCGGTTGGGACGACAGCAGCGAGGTGCCGCCGGGATCCAGCCTGGTTGAGATCGACCTGGTCGAGCAACCGGACGGAACACTGGTGCGCCTGACCCACACCGGGCTGCCCACAGCAGAGCAATGCGCCAGCCATGCGGATGGGTGGGCGCATTATCTCGGCCGGCTGGCCGAGGTTGGCGCCGGGCGCGACCCGGGCCCGGACCGCATGCGCGGCCGTACCGGCAGCGAGTGTCGTCAGCCATCGCCTTGACACCCCGAAACGCGCCGCGCGACATAACCGCGAGGCCAGGGTCGGGGAGAGCCAGATGAGAACGCGGCTGCTCGCAACGGTTGCGGCACTGGGCATGGTTGCCGCAACGGGCACGGCGCAGGCGCAGATCAAACTCGGCGCCATCCTCTCCATCAGCGGCCCCGGCGCGGCGATGGGGGTCGGCTACAAGGGTGCGTTCGACCTGTTCCCCAATGAGATCGCCGGCCAGAAGGTCGAATACATCGTGCGAGACGACGCGACCGATGCCAGCACCGGTTATACCATCGCGCAGCGGCTGATCTCGGAAGATCATGTGGACGCGATCATCGGCCCGTCGCTCACCGCCACGGACGCCGCGGTGGCGCCGCTCGCCAATCAGGCAAAGGTGCCGATGCTCGCCATGGCGCCTTATGAATACGACCCGCAGAAGCAGCCCTACACGTTCAACGACGCGCAGCCGCTGTCTCTGATGGTCAATGCCGTATTCGGCTACATGCAGCGGCACGAGGTGAAGAGCATCGGCTATATCGGCTTCTCCGACGGCTGGGGCGACCAGGTGCTGGGCGCCACCAGGCAGGCCGCCGGCGGCGACGGAATCAAGATCCTCGCCGACGAACGCTATGCGCGCACCGACACCACCTGCGAAGCGCAGGTGTTGAAGCTGATCAGCGTGCATCCGCAGGCGATCATGATGGGCAATTCCGCGACGCCCGCCGCGCTGCCGGTCGTCGCATTGCGCCACCGCGGCTTCAAGGGCGGCATCTACGGCAATCACGGCATCGTCTCGCCCGCCTTCATCAAGGTCGGTGGCGCGGCGGTGGAAGGCGTGATCGCCGCAACCTCGCCGGTCGTTGTTGCCGACCAGTTGCCCGATTCCAACCCGGTGAAGCCGGTCGCCGCGGCATTTGCCAAGGAATACAGCGCGAAGTTCCCCGGCCAGGGCGTCGGCCCCTTCGCCGGCTACAGCTACGACGCGTTCCTGCTGCTGAGGAACGCCATCCCGGAGGCGCTGAAATCCGCCAGGCCGGGCACCGAGGAATTCCGCGCGGCACTGCGCGATGCGTTAGAGAAGACACACGAACTGGTCGGCGTCAGCGGCGTCTACACCATGTCCCCCACCAACCATAACGGCCAGGACGCGCGCGCCGCGGTGCTGGTCGAGGTGAAGGACGGCGCCTGGAGGGCTATCCAGTAGATTCCTTCATCTTCCTGGCCCTGTTGCAGGACGGGATCACCACCGGTGCGATCTATCTGCTGCTCGCCATCGGCCTGCTGATCGTCTTCTCGGTTACCCGCGTCATCTTCGTTCCGCAGGGCGACCTGCTGGCGTTCGGCACGCTCACCGCCGCTGCGCTGCAATCCGGCCATATCCCCGGCACGCTGTGGCTGCTTGATGGCGTATCGGCAATCGCCCTGCTGACCTCGCTGCACCGCGCCCCGCTGCGCGCCGCGCTGACCTGGGGCGCCTATTCTCTTGTATTGACAGCGGCGACCTTGCTGCTGGCCGGTCTGCGGCACCCCGCCCTGTCGATCGTCCTGGCACTGGCGATCGTCACCCCGATGGGCCCGCTGATCTGGCGCTTCGCCTTCCGCCCGGTGGCCGGCGCCTCGGTGCTCGCGCTGCTGATCATCGCCATGGCGTTGCATTTCGTGCTGGCGGGTCTCGGCCTGGTGTTCTTCGGGCCCGAGGAAGCCAGCGCGCCCGCCATCACCGACGCCAGCTTCGACCTGGGCCAACTCAATGTCTCCGGCCAGTCGCTGTGCGTGCTGGCGTGCTGCGCCATCCTGGTCGCCGGCCTGCGCTGTTTCTTCGGCGCCACGATCCACGGCAAGGCGCTGCGCGCCGCCGCCTCCAACCGGTTGGGCGCGCGCCTGGTCGGTATCGACGCCGCGGCGACTGGCGCGCTCGCCTTCGCGCTGGCCTCCTTCATCGCGGCGCTCGCCGGCGTGCTGATCGGCGCGGTCACGCCGCTCTCCTACGATGCCGGCTTCGATATCGGGCTGAAGGGCTTCGTCGCCGCGATCATGGGCGGGCTTGCCTCCTACCCGCTCGCCGCCGCCGGCGCCCTACTGGTCGGCGTGCTCGAATCCCTCGGCAGCTTCTGGGCCAGCGCGTATCGCGAGGTGATCGTGTTCACGCTGCTGATTCCGGTGCTCGCCTGGCTGTCGCTGCGCGCCGGTTCCGGTGAAGAGCGCGCCTGACTGCCGGAGGGCCGCGGCACTCAGGCCGTTGCTCTGGGTCGCCGCTTGCATCGCAATGACCATTGCGGTGCCGTTCTTCTTGCCGCCGTTCTACGTCACGCTCGCGGGCTATATCGGCCTGGCGACACTCGTCGCACTCGGCCTCGTGCTGCTTACCGGAATCAGCGGACAGACCTCGTTCGGCCAGGCGAGCTTCGTCGGTCTCGCCGCTTACGCCACCACGTTGCTGACCAAGCTTGCCGGCCAGCCACCGATCATCGGCCTCGCCGCCGGACTGCTGGTCACCGGCGCCGTCGCCTGGCTGCTCGGCCTGATAACCGCGCGCCTCTCGGGGCATTTCCTGGCGCTGGTATCGGTCGCCTGGGGCATCTCGTTCTTCTCGCTGTTCGGCACCCTGCCGTTGCTGCATGGCTTCAACGGCATCGGCGACATCCCGCCGCTCGCACCCGGCGCCGGCCAGCGCGTCACCCTGGGTGTCATCCTCGCCGTAGTGGCGATCGTCATGACGCTCTCGGCCAACCTGCTGGACAGCCGGATCGGCCGCGCCATGCGCACGCTGAACGGCGCGCGCCTGATGGGCGTCAGCATGGGCATCGACACGGTGCGGCTCAGCCGCCAGGTGTTCGTCATCGCCGCGCTCTACGCCGCGCTGGCCGGGTTCCTGTTCGCGCATTTCCAGCGCTTCGTCAGCCCAACGCCGTTCGCCCTGGGCGCCAGCATCGACTACCTGTTCATGGTGATCATCGGCGGCGCCGAGTGGCTGTGGGGCGCGCCGCTCGGCGCCGCGCTGGTGGTCGTGTTGCGCGATCAGTTCAACGACTGGATTCCGCGCCTCACGGGACGCGCCGGCGATTTCGAGGCGCTGGTGTTCGCCCTCGTGGTCATCGTGCTGCTGCAGCGCGCGCCCGACGGCCTGCTGCCGCTGCTCGCACGGCTTCGGCCGCGGCGCCCGGCCGCGGCTGCCGCCGAGGTCGCCGGCGAGTCACAGGAACTGGCCGGCCCGCCTGCCGCGGCTGGTGAGGAGTTGCTGGCGGTGGAAACCATCTCGCGCAACTTCGGCGGGCTGGCCGCCGTGCGCGATGTGTCGTTCTCCATGCGCGCTGGCGAGATCGTCGCGTTGATCGGTCCGAACGGCGCCGGCAAGACCACGCTGTTCAACCTGGTCAGCGGCGTGCTGCCGCCAAGCGCCGGAACGGTACGTCTGTTCGGCGCTCCGGCCGCGCATCTCTCGCCGCATCGCATCGCCGCACGCGGCCTTGCGCGCAGCTTCCAGCACGTACGCCTGCTCGGCCGCCGCAGCGTGCTGGAGAACATCGCAATTGGCGCGCACCTCTCCGGCCGCGCCGGCCTGCTGCGTGCCATGTTGCGCCTCGATCGCGCGGAGGAGCGGACCTTGCTCGGCCACGCACGCCGCCAGGCAGGCCGCCTTGGCCTGGGCGCATTGCTCCATCTGCCCGCCGGCGACCTGCCGCTGGGCCAGCAGCGCGTCGTGGAGATCGCCCGCGCGCTCTGCCTGCGCCCGCGCCTGCTGCTGCTCGACGAACCGGCGGCGGGTCTGCGGCTGGCCGAGAAGCAGCGCCTCGCCGCGCTGCTGCGGCAGTTGCGCGCCGAGGGCATCGGCGTGCTGCTGGTCGAGCACGACATGGACTTTGTCATGGGGCTCGCTGATCGCGTCATTGTCATGGACTTCGGCCAGAAGATCGCCGAGGGTGCGCCGGAACACGTGCAGTCGGACCCCGCGGTGATGGAAGCCTATCTAGGCACTGTCGGATGACCGCGCTGCTTCGCAGCGACCGCATGACCGCGCTGCTTCGCATTGAGTCGCTGTGCGCCGGCTATGGCAAGGTGGAAGTGTTGCACGGCGTCAGCCTTGTGGTGCCTGAAGGCCGCACGGTCGCGATCGTCGGCCCGAATGGCGCCGGCAAGACCACGCTGATGAGC
>DATBKQ010000733.1:0-3146 GCA_036555825.1 Acetobacteraceae bacterium
TGAAGGGAGCTCCGCCGGGGCGCGAGGAGCGAACGTCCATCTTCACCGGATTGAGCGGATGTGGAATCCATGGCCCCTCGAGCCGCGTGGCGTAGCGCAGGCATAGATTTTCGTGCAGCCCGAGATCCGCATCATTATAGGCGATCCAGTACAACCCATCGTGCCGGAACAAGGTCGGATCCGCCATGGCGACATCTTTGGCGACCTCGGCCAGTACCGCGGGAGGCGCATCGGGCTCCAGCCGATAGATGAGCTGCTTTCGCTCCCACAGCATTTCCGGGAGGCACAGGACCAAACCGGGTTCCGCGTAGGTGAACGGGTAAGAGAGGTGGGTGGAAATGTCGAGTTGCAGCGGCACAGTCTGAGGCTGGCCGCCTTCGTCGGGTACGAGCGCCTCGATCGACGCGCGCCCAGCCTTGTTCGAGTATCGCTCATAGAGGATCGCGCCGGGTCGGCCTGGCCAGGGAAACGGATCGGCGACAAATCCTTCATTGCACGGAATCTCGAACCACGAACTCGCGCTCACGGTGCGGGAGGTCAGAAAATTCTCAATCGGCTCGGCAGCCATGCCGATGGCCCAGACGTCGGTTGCGAGGTGGTCACGCACGACGGCCCCGGCGCGGGACAGCCTCGTGGTGACGGCGCGGGCCAGCGTGGGCGAAAGCGGCTGGAAGGGTGCCGGGTGCGATGGTTGCTTCGATGTGTACTGCTTTCGGATGGCGGCCGCCACCAGCCAGACAACCGCGCGTCCGAGGGCATCCAACAGACCGCGGGAGCGGTGTCTGGCAGAAATATGCGCCTCGGCCAAGGTGAACCACCCTGCGCCTTCCCCGGTTGCTTCAACCAGGTAGAGCGAACTTACCAAAGGCCTGTCCGGTGGGCTACCCGCGGCGGCGGAGGCTCGCAGCACCGGGCGGCCGAACGCGTCCACCACCCGCCAGGTTCGCAGCGGCCGAGCGTTTTCGGTGCCGTGCAGATCCAGCAGGATGTCAGGCTGGTCCGCGGGAACGGCGCTGGCCAGTGCCGGACCGAACCAATCAAGCGCCGTGCCGCGGACCGTCCAGCGCCACCAGGGACTTGCCGACAATGGCTCGCCGGCCATCACGATCGCTGCCCCGCCTGAGGCCGCCCCATGCAGCCGGCTGGCGAGAGGGGACCTCTCGCTGACGCCAGACACATGGATGCGCAGCGCGCGCGAGCGGGCGTCCTGAAACCGGCTTGCCTCCAGACGTTGCCAGGCGGGTTCCGAATCGACGAACCCAAGCCCTGAGTTCACGCGCTCCATCCACTCCTACCTCTGGAGCGCGATACGCCGACGCACCGACTGCGCCCAACGGATCGGTGCCGGCACGTCCTTGCTCCAGGATCTCTCCCAAAAGTGAGCAGCCAATGTGTCGGCGGTGAGGCAATCGTCGCTGAATTCGTCGCCGTAGGCGAACGGAAAAAACATTGTCTTCGGACAGATGAACATATCTCCCAGGTTCACACCGTCGGCAGAATAATGTCTCAGACCCTCCTCGCGCAATAATCGCGTGATCAATTTCGGGCCGTACTTTGTCGGCCGGTCCAGGCCGAGGGGATTTCCCCTGGTTTGCACGGCCGTCTCCATGGCGCGGGCAATGAAGGGGTGCCCCGGCACGGCACCGAATACACCGTTACAAACCCAGTCGGTCGGGTGCTGTTCGTACTGGAAAACAAAGAAGCAACGGTGCGCGAGCAGCCCATCCAGAGGGCGGTAGACCCGGAAGTCGGTATCGAGATAAATGCCACCCTGCCGGTACACCGCGATCAGGCGAGCGATATCAGCGACGGTCGCCCAACGGCGCCGCGCGTAGGCGCGCGCCATCGCCGGGATGTTCATGTCGATATTGCCTTCGTTCCACTCGACTATTTCGAAATCCGGATTGGTTTCGCGCCAGCTGTCGATGAAGCCGCGCTGCTTGGCCGGCAGCTTGCTGCCGACCCAGACGTAGTGAAGGCGCTTGGGGATCATACTGCCTCCTCTTGCCGCGCTGGCCGGCCCGGGCTCGCCGCATCACGCAGCAGCACGATCATCCGGCCGACGTATCCGGGCAGCAGCACCAGTTCCAAAAGCAGCACGTAGGCAATGGCTCCCGCTGCCAGGGCCAGCATCAGCGTGGGAATCGCCCGCGGCAGCCGTGCGAGAATGGCCAGCGTGATCAGCAGCATGACGCACGCCGACAGGGTGACCCGGAACCAGTCGGACAGAATGGGACGCAACCGCAGGCCGCACGCGCGCTTGAGCGCACGCAGGTGCAGCGGAACCATCAGCATCGACACGACCGCCCAGGCTGCGCCGGCCGGAACGATGCCGAAATAGGAGGAGACGGGGAACGCGATGCACGCCAGCACCACATAGCTCACGGCGAGACGGGTGAACCGGCGAGGCTCGCCAAGTGCCGCGAGCGCCTGTCCGTTCAGGGCCCAGAGGCCGAGTGTGGGTGACGCGAAGCACATCGCCTGGAGCACGGTTCCGGCCGGAGACCAGCGCGCCCCGAACAGCGCGGGGATGAGGATCGGCGCGCCGATGCCCAGCGCCGTGGCGGACGGTGTCCAAATCGAGTTCACGACCAGCACCATCTTGCGATAGGTGGCGCGGAACGCCGGCAGGTCGTCGGCGAACCTGCTGAGCACGGGGAGTGCGACGCGTTCGAACGGATTGACGCTCAGTGTGACGGCGGTCTGCAGGACGCGAAGCGCCAGCGCGTAATAGCCCACACCGGTCGCATTGACGAACAGGCCGACGAAGAGCTGGCTGATCCGATCGGTGGACAGCTTGAGGCCGTTGGCGAACATGAAATGGCCGGAAAAGCGCAGCAATTCGCGCAAGGCGCGGGTATCGCCGTGAAACCCCGGACGCCAGGGAGACCGCCAGTACATCACGCACAGGATCACGACGTACTGCACCACCTGCGAGTCAACCAGCGCCCACACCCCGTAGCCGCGAAACGCCAGGATCACGCCGACACAGCCGCCAGCCAGGTAACTCAGCAGTGTCCGCGCTGCGAGGACCTGCATCTGCAATGCGCGCCGGCACAATGCGGTGGGCACGGTCACCGCCGCCTGCAGCAGGCTCAGCACCGACAATACCCGGATGATGGGCTCGAGCACGGGATCGCCGAACA
>DATBKQ010000734.1:0-9740 GCA_036555825.1 Acetobacteraceae bacterium
TATCGCGCGTTCCTCGAGGCGGACGCGCTCGCCAAGTGGCTCCCGCCCAACGGCTTTGCCTGCACCGTGCATCATCTGGAACCGAAGGTCGGCGGCGGGTTCAAGATGTCGTTCCGGAACTTCACAACGGGCAAGAGCCATTTGTTCGGCGGCGAATACGTCGAGCTCGTTCCGGGGGAGCGGCTGCGCTATACAGACAGGTTCGACGATCCCAACCTGCCTGGCGAGATTCAGGTGACGGTGACGTTGAGGAAGGTATCGGTCGGCACCGAGCTGGATATCGTGCAGGCAGGGCTGCCGGATGTCATCCCGCCCGAAGCCTGTTATCTCGGCTGGCAGGAGTCGCTGCGAAACCTGGCACGGCTGGTCGAGCCCGAGATCAATCAATAGCGCATACCGCGTGATGACCGGAGGCGGGATCGCCCGGAGGTCTGAATCACGCGCTCAACCGAAGAAGGCTAAAGCAGGGTGAGGTCATCCTGACCTCATCATGCTTTAAGGCTGCGGGGTCGGAATTCGCGCGCGTCCCCGGCGTGTCCAGGTAACTGGCACTTTCCTGTGAGCGGCCAACCCGCGGCCGGCCCGGCAGTTGCGGTGGCGGCCACTCACGAGGAGCGATGCCATGTTCATCCATCGACCGGACCCGATTCATCAGGTGCGCGTGGACACGCCGGATCCCGTCTTCGCCGAGAAGCTGTTGGAGCAATTCGGCGGCGCCACCGGCGAGCTTTCCGCCGCGCTGACCTACTTCACCCAGTCCTTCCACTGCGAGGACCAGGGGGTGCGCGATATGCTGCAGAACATCGCCACGGAGGAGTTCGGCCACCTGGAAATGGTGGCTCTGCTGATCGAGCAGCACACCAAACGCGCCAGGCAAGGCGCGCAGGAAAAGGCCTTCAACAGCACACTGTTTGCCATGCGCGGCTACGGCCCGCATTTGGTCGACTCGCGCGGCAGCACATGGGACGCGCGTTACGTGAACGAGGGTGCACATATCGTCCGCGATCTGCGGGCGGACATCGCGGCCGAGGCCGGTGCTCTGGCCACCTACGAGGCGTTGATCAGGATCGCGCCGGATGAAGGCTCGCGCGACGCCCTGCGTCACCTGGCCACGCGCGAGGTATCGCACGCCCGGATGTTCATGAAGGCGCTGGAATCCATGAACAAGCTGGACGATCCGCTGTTCGGCGATCTGCAGCCCGACGACACTGTGGATCTCTGGTTCAATCTCACCATGGGTCCCGAGGCGGATCGCCGCGGTCCGTGGAACAGCGAGCCGGAGTTCCACACGCGTGATCTGGTCGCCGCGGCCCAGCGTGGCGGCGGCCCTGGCGTGGAACAGCGGGTGCGGCACACGCCGGCGAAGAAGTAGCCACCGCGGCGCGGCATCGGTTAGGCTCCCTCCAGCGATGAAGGGAGCCGCCATGCACGTTGGCGCCGCGATGTTCTTCACCGACTACTCGATGGCGCCAGGCGATCTTGCGCGGGCGTTGGAGGCGCGCGGCTTCGAATCGCTGTGGGCGCCCGAGCATTCGCATATCCCGGTCTCCCGCGTCTCGCCGTTTCCAAACGGCGGCGAGTTGCCCAAGCAGTACTACGATGTGATGGATCCCTTCGTCACGCTCACCTCGGCCGCCGCGGCGACGCAGACCCTGAAGGTCGGCACCGGCGTTTGCCTGGTGCAGCAGCGTGATCCAATCCAGACGGCGAAGCTGGTCGCCTCGCTCGACCAGCTCTCGCGCGGACGCTTCCTGTTCGGCGTTGGCTCCGGCTGGAACGCCGAGGAAATGGCCGATCATGGCACTGCGTTCAAAGCGCGCCACAGGATCGCGCGCGAGCGCGTCGAGGCGATGAAGGTGATCTGGACGCAGGACAAGGCCGAGTACCACGGCGAATTTGTCGACTTGGCGCCGATGATGGCGTGGCCGAAGCCGGTGCAGAAGCCGTATCCGCCGGTGATCGTCGGCGGAGCTTTTCCTTACGGAGCGCGACGTGCGATCCGCTATGGCGATGGCTGGGTGCCGCACGCAAGCCGCCCCGAGTACGGCGATGTCAGTGACTTCCTCCCGCAGTTCCATCGCATGGTCAGGGATGCTGGCCGCGATCCGGCATCGTTGCCGGTCACCATGTTCCGGGTGGTCGAGGAACTGGACAAGCTGCGACGTTATCGCGACATCGGCATCGCCCGTGTGGTGATCACCATCCCCTCCGCCGGTCGCGAGGAGGTGATGCCGGTCCTGGACCGCTGGGCGGAGAAGATTCGAAGACTGGACTGATCGCCCTTACCCCCGGAATTCCAGCGTGACCCCGAAGGTTTCCGTCGCGGGGACGACGATGCGATCAGCTTCGCGCCGAACACCCTTGACCGCGCCCGCGGCAAGCGCCGACGCCGCCCGCTCCAGCGAGCGGGTCCGGAGGGTGAGCGCTGCCATATATTCTGCCCGCTCATCAATCGGCGCCGCATCGCCGAAGTCGCGCGCGAGCTGGTCCGGGGCGACGATGTCGAAGCGGGACAACCCGACTGCCAGCGAATAGCCGCCACCGTCCGGCTGTACGGCCTCGTCGCCGAACATACGGCGAAAGAGCGCGGCCAGCACCGCTGGATCGCGCGCCGCGATCGCCGCGCGGAGGATGCCGATCGCGCCGTTGCCGTGGTGCCGCCACTCGTCGCGCCACACGAGGTCGCGCGTGAGATGGTGACAGAAGTATATGCGGCCAGCCGGGACCGTGCCGGGTGCCAGATGAACGGTGCGGAATGTGGCGTTCCGCGCACCATCAGGCAGCTCGACCGGGCGGGAGAACTCGAGCGGCGGCGCTACCGGGACGCCGGCCGCCTGCAATGCGTGGTAAACCGCGGCGGAATTCTCCGTGCCGAACACCAGGCCGTTCAACCCTACCGGAGCGGCAAGAATTTCCGCGCGTCGCGTTTCGCCCGGCGCCGCCGCGATCAGTTCAAGATATTCGCTGCCCAGGATCGCCAGGTGGTTCATTGAACCGAGCGTGTGATAGCCGCGCGGCGTCATGGTGAACCCGAGCCGTCTCCAGGTCGCGAGTCCCGCGTCGATCTGGTCGCGCACGTTGACCACGACGTGATCCAGCGTTGGCATCGGCGGTGAAACAGCCATTTGCGCAGCCCCCCGGAACCCAGGCGCATTCTGGCGCAGCGGCCAGCAGAAACAAAATGACGGCGCCCCGAAGAGCGCCGCCAAGTTTGGGGGGGAAACGTCACGCGGCGATGGCGGGGAGCCATCCGCCGCGCCTCAGACATTGGGCGCGCCTACGGCATGTCAAGGTCACAGTTCCGAGCGATTGTTCACGGCCGGTCGCTCGACGGCGCTCGCGCCGCGGCAGGTTTATGAACAATCCTCCACTCATGCCGCCCTTGCGATGAATGCGCCATCCCGACGCCGCGATCCGTCCTGCTTTCCCTTCAGCCTCGCCGCTTCGGCTTTGCCGCGCTCACAATCACGGCACGCCGGCGCGGCGCGACGTGTGCTTTCCCGGCAAGGTCGGGCAGGCGTTGACGCAACGATGCGAAACCCTGCCAGGGGTCATCGCGCTGCCGTGCCAACCGATCCGGGACAGTGCGCAGTGTGAACCTGGCTGGATCCAGCCGCCGATTCACTTCTTCCCAGGCGAGGGGTGTCGCCACCGTGGCGCCTGCCCGCGCGCGGGGACTGAACGAGGCCACCGCCGTGGCTCCCAGACCGTTGCGCAACCAGTCGATCAGGATCCTGCCCTTGCGATCGGCTTTCTTGACCGTGGACAGAAAGCGTTCCGGTTGCTCCTGGCTCAATGTTTCGGCGAATGCCCGGCAGAACGGTTTCACCACGTCCCAGTCCGCCACCGGCTCCAGCGGCACGACAAGATGCAGTCCCTTGCCGCCGGTCGTACGGCAGAACGATTGCAGGTTCAATCGCCGGAGTTGATCGCGCAGGTCCAGCGCGGCCCCGATGACATCGGCGAAGGCGACGCCCTCGCCAGGATCGAGGTCGAACACCATACGGTCGGGCTGCGACGGATCGGCCTCCCTGGCTCCCCAGGCGTGCAGCTCGATCGCGGAAATCTGCGCCATCGCAATCAGCCCATCGACGTCGTCGATCGCCAGATAAGGCTGTCCGGCGGCTTCGCCCTGGCGCACCACCGAGGGCAACGTGCCATGGCCGTGCTTCTGGAAGAACTGTTCGCCGGCGATCCCTTCGGGACAGCGCAGGACCGCAAGCGGCCGTTGCGCCAGCCCGGCCAGCGCATGACCCGCCACCCCCTTCCAGTACTCGGCAAGGTCCTGCTTGGTGATCCCAGGCCACAACTGGCGGTCGGGATGCGACAGGGCGATCCGGCCCACTGTCACGCCGCGCCGCTTCGGCGCCTGCGCCGAGACGACGGCGGTATTGCGCCGTGGCGGCACGGCGACGACCGGTCCGTGCTTGCGCGCAGCCGGATCGCCGGGCCGCGGCTGCACCGCTTTGCGCTGTGCGTCGGCATCCGCCGGATCACGCACCACCTCGGTCGCGTCCTTGTCCTCGCGCAGTCCAAGATAGGCTGCCTGGCGCACACGCCCCGATCCGGACCAGGACGCGAACTGCACTTCCGCAACGAGCTCCGGCCGCACCCAGTTGATATTCTTCGGCAGCGGCTCGCCCGCAACCAGCAACGACTTCGGGGGATCGGCACCGAGCTTCGCCAGCCGCTCGCTCAGCCGCGCCAGTTCGTCGCCGGTAAACCCGGAACCCACGCCGCCGGCATAGTGCAATTTGCCGCCCCTGTCGTAATAGCCGAGATGCAGCGAGCCGAGGCCCACGCGACTGCCGCCGGGCGGGGTCCATCCCAACACGACCAGCTCCTCGCGGTCGCGACACTTGAGCTTCAGCCAGTCATGGCTGCGCCCGGCGCGGTACGGCGCATCGGCCCGCTTACAGACAATGCCTTCCAGGCCCATCTTGCAGGCCTCCCGCAGCATTCCTCCGGCGTTGCCGACCTGGTGGTCGCTGAAGTGCAACATGCCGTGCCAGTCGTTCAGGCCCGACAGCACGCGCTTGCGCTCCAGCAGTCCGCAACCGCGCAGGTCCCAGCCATCCAGATGCAGCAGATCGAAGAGAAACAGATGCAGCGTGCGGTCCTTGCCGGCCGACAGCGCGGCCTGCAAAGCCGGGAAGCTCGAGGCGCCGTTCCGGTCGAGTGCCACCAACTCGCCGTCCACCAGCGCCGTATCGGCGCGCAGTCGCGTAAGGGCATCGGCCACCGCCGGCAGCCGGTCGGTCCAATCCAGGCTGTTGCGCGTCGTCAGGCGCACCTTGCCATGGTCGAGCCAGCACAGCAGGCGGTAGCCATCGAATTTGATCTCGCTGACCCACGCCTCGCCGTCGGGCGCCTGTTCGGTCACCGAGGCAAGCTGCGGCGACTGGCGCGGCGGAAGCTTGCCGCGGACTGCCTGCTCGGCCGGCGGCTCGCCGCGCGGCTTGCGTGCCTGCCGCGGCGCGGCTTCCTGCTGCTCGATGGCCGGCGCATCGGCGCCTGGCCGTTCCGCCTCGTCGTGGCCCTTGATCAGCAGCCAGTTGTCCTGCCGGCCGCGCTGGCCCAGGCGCGGCTTCAGTCGGACCAGGGTGAAGCGCCCGTGAAGCCGCTTGCCATGCAGCACAAAACGCAATTCGCCCTTGCGCATCGCCGCCTCGGGATCGTCCAAGGGCTGCCATGTGCCGCGATCCCATAGCTCGACGGTGCCAGCGCCATATTGCCCATCGGGGATGGTGCCCTCGAAGTTCGCGTAGTCCAGCGGGTGATCCTCGACGTGCGCAGCGATGCGCTTGTCCGCCGGATCGAGCGACGGTCCCTTGCGGACCGCCCAGCTCCACAACACGCCGTCGTGTTCGAGGCGAAAATCCCAGTGCAAGCCCGCGCGATGCGCCTTGTGCTTTTGCACCACGAAGATCGGCGCATCGGCTGCCGCATGCGCCTTGTCGGGCGCCGGTTCGCGCGTGATGCTGAAATCGCGCTTCGCGCGATAGGTGCGGATCGATGTGTCGGGCGTCGTCGTTGTGCTGGAAGCCATGCGCTGACTCCTGGCCAAATCCATCGGTCCTGGCAACGTCCGTTCCGCCACGTCGTTACGGCGTATTCATGCACGATCTATTGAAGGCCGGGCCAGCACGCCGGTGGCGGAGCGGCAACATGCAGGCAGATCGGGCAAGCACCGCCGCTCGGGGTGTTACCGGTTCCGGTTCAGCGACTGCGCCAGTTGCAGATGCTGCTGCAGGATCGGCAGGGTCTTCTGCGCGAAGCTCTTGAGCGTCGGGTCCTGTCCCGACTGCGCCTCCTTGCGGAACAGGGCGATGTCCTGCTGATGGTCGCTGACCTCGATCTGCGCATAGGCCTGATCGAAGGCCGTGCCGTTCAGCCCGCTCAGCCTGTTGTATTCCGATGCGTCCCTTGGATCGGGCTTCTCCGGCAGCGTGATGTTCTGGTCCTGCGCGATCTGCTGCAGTTCGCTGTTCGCCTGGGTGTGATCGGTGATCATGCGGTTGGCGAACTGCTTCACCTGCGGCGAGTTGGATCGCTGCTGGGCAAGCTGTGCCGCCTGGACCTCGGCCATACCGCCGGAGGCGGCCCGTTCGACGAAGTTGCGGTCGGCGTTGCCCAGCCCGGCGTATGCGGGAACGCCGGTCACGCCGGCGAGACCCGCGGCAAGGCAGGCGAGCGGAAGGGTACGCATTGGACACTCCTTGCGGTTGTGAAGCACAGCGCGACGGTCAACGCGATCCGATATACCCGGTTTCGCCGAACGGCGTTGGCAACCTCGTGGCGGTGCGGCGCACCGGCGCCGCAGCCAGCGATCGCGCGTCACATCGGCGGCTGGATCTTGCGCAGGAAACCGGTGCGCTGCGCGGCGCTCGCCATCAGCAGGGCCGCGTCGTTGCCCGACAGAATGAACCGCGCGCCCATCTCGATATAGCGTTGCATCAACGGCTCGTTGTAGACACCGGCCATCCCCGGAAACTTCCCGTGCCTCCTGGCGGCGGCAATCATTGTCCGGTACGCCTCGGTGACACCTTCGTTGCCGAAATCGCCGTGGATGCCCATCTCGGCACACAGGTCGTTGGTGCCGATCAGCAGCACATCGACCCCATCCACCGCCGCGATCGCATCGGCATTCTGAATTGCCGCCGGGGTCTCCAGCATCACAACCGTGAGATTGGCCGCGTTCAGGGCCGCGGCCGCCTCGCCGGTACTGGCCGAACGCAGGCTGTAGTGCGGACCGGTGCCCCCCATCGAGCGGTGCCCGATCGGCGGGTATTTCAATTTCTGCACCACCTCGCGCGCTTCGTCCGCCGTATCGACATGCGGTACCACAATGCCAAGTACGCCGTTGTCGAGCAGGCGTGTGGCGATCGCGTATTCGCCGTTCGGCACGCGTGCCAGCGGCGCGATGCCGGCATCGAGCGCCGCCGTGGCGATCTGCGCCGCGGCGTCGATCGACATCGTGCCATGCTCCAGGTCGAGGAACAGCCAGTCGAAGCCAGCGGATTTCATGGCGATAGCGATCTCGACGCTGCGGGTCAGGCGCACGCCGCAGCCGAGGGACAATTGGCCCTGTTCCAGTTTCTCGCGGGCAGCGTTGCGGATGGTCGGCATGAACGGCTCCTTATCGCCGGCGAGTGGCGACGCCGGTGGCGATGACACGGTTCAGCGCGGCAAGGTCCATCGGATGGTCGGTTTCGTTGGCAACCGCCACGACCAGCCGATGTCCTCGCAGAATGAAGATACGCTGGTCGCCAGCGCCCGACGCCCAGGCGGTATCCGGCGGCAGGTCGGGAAAGCTGCGATCCGCGTTGCTGCGGAAGCACGCGGCGTAGCTGCTGCCGGCGTGGGTCGGCGCCAGCGCGTAATCCACCCATCCGGGCGGCAGCAGGCGTTCGCCATCCCAGACGCCGTCCTGCACGTAAAGCACGCCGAGTTTCGCGTAGTCGCGCAGTGTCGCGAAGCCGGAACCCGAGGCGATGAAGTTGCCGGTGCAATCCGCCGAATGCTGGTAGGTGCGCATACCCAGCCGGTCGGCCAGCAGGCCATAGACGGTGGCGTGGTATGGCAGTCCGCGCCGCTCGATCCGGTCTCGGATGATCGCGCCGAGTACGTTGATGCCGGCGTTGATGTAGCGGTACACCGAGCCAGGCACGGTCGCGACGATCGAGCGCTGTGCCGCGTCGAATGCATCCGCGGCATCCTGGTACACCGCGCTGTTCTCGAACCCGATGGTGACGCGGCCATGTTCATCGACCACCGGAAAGCCGAGTCCCGAGCGCATGCGCAGCAGATGGTCGAGCGTGATCAGGTGATGGATCGAGCGCGGATCGCGCCAGAGCGGCGCCGGTGCCGGATCGTACACCGAGCCGAGCCAGCCCTCGTGGATCAGCCGGCCGATCAACGTGCAGGTGACCGCCTTGGTCATCGACCAGCTTGGCGTCGCGCGATCCGGTGCGCCGAACGCGCTGTAGCGCTCGGTCAGCACACGCTCGGGCGAAGCGATCAGGATGCCGTAGATGCCGGGCGAGCCGGCAAACAGTGCATCGAGCGCTGTGGCGAGTTCGGTTGGCGGCGGCGCCGGCATCTCGACCGCATCGCCGCGCGGCCAGGTGCGCCCGGGGTCGGCAGCGGCGCGCGCGATCGGCACCGGATCGAACGACGGTGCATCGCGCGAGCCGAGCAGGATGCCGCCATAACCAGGGCGGGCGATCGCAGCGCCGTTGAGCGGTGCGCCAAATGTGGGATCGCTCCAGCGCACCGTGGCACGCCGGTCGGCATCGTTGGTCTCGATGGTCAGCCGTCCCGCGCGATGCGCCGCGACCAGCTCGGCCTGACCATCCGATACATCGGGCCGCGCGCTGAGGCCGCCCGGCATACCCAGCGGCCGCCAACGGAAATGCCGCTCCGCCGTGCCGCGGTCCAGGCCGGACACATACATCATGTCGGCGAAACGCTTGGCCGCGAAGTTCACCGTGCGCTGGCGGATGGCGCGCGGTGAGCCGTCGTACACCACCGGATCGGGCGGCCCGCCGGCGAACAGCGGGCGCGTGCTGTCGAATGTCGAATCGACAACGGGCGGCGTTGGCAATGGCGCGGCGTCGTTCATTTCACCGGCTCCGGGTGGCGCGCCTGGGCGGGCACGGTGAAGTAGCGGCTCTTCATGCCCTTTTGGTTCTCGTACAGCGACCCCTGCAATGTCGCGGGCGGCAGCGGCAGGCGCACCGGCACGCGCTCCAGCCGCGGCTCGCGATGCTGTCCGCACACCATAAGTTCTTTGTACTTCTCGATGCCGCCGGGGAAGCCCAGCAACGGCCAGGCATCGGCGGTGCGGAACTGGAACAGCAGCAGCCGGCGATCGCTGTCCGACACATTCGGCGCCGAGCCGTGGACCGCCCGCACGTGGTGCACGGTAATGGAGCCGGCCTTGCCAGTGAGCGGTATCGCAGAAGCGTAGTCCACATCGCGGTTGGCGGGGTCCATTGCGCCGCAGAAGATACCACCCGCGTGATGGTCGTGGATCGGCCCGCGATGGCTGCCGGGCACGATCATCAGCGGACCGTTCGCCATCTCCATGTCGTCGAACATGACGCCGACCGCGGCCAGGTCGTCATTGGTGTGCGGATAGAATGCCCAGTCCTGGTGCCACTCCACTGGCGCGCCGAACCCGGCGCACTTCATGTTCAGCTTGGCGGTATCGAAGCGGATGTCCGGTCCCCAAAGGT
>DATBKQ010000735.1:0-5151 GCA_036555825.1 Acetobacteraceae bacterium
GTCGCCGCAGGGCGATATCTATGTTTCGGATGGCTACGGCAACTCCCGTGTGCACAAGTTCTCGCCGGACGGCAGGCTGCTGCTGTCGTGGGGCGCTCCGGGCACCGATCCGGGGGAGTTCAACATTGCCCACAATATCACCTGCGACGCGGATGGTTGGGTCTATGTGGCCGATCGCGAGAACCACCGTGTCCAGGTGTTCGATGGCGACGGGAAGTATGAGACGCAGTGGAACAATCTGCATCGGCCTTGCGGGCTGTACATGCCGCCGGGCAGGTGCCCGGTCTGCTACATCGGCGAGCTTGGCGCGGTGCAGCCGGTCAGCCGCAACGTGCCGAACCTCGGGCCTCGGGTGACCATCGTCGACCACACCGGCAAGCGGATCGCGCGGCTGGGCGGGCTCGGTCCCGGCATGGGGCCGACCGAATTCCTGGCTCCGCACGGGCTGGCGGTGGATTCACGCGGCGATCTCTATGTCGGCGAGGTGTCGTGGACCAACTGGCCGCAGACCTGGCCGGACAAGCCGCGGCCCGACAACCTGCGCTCGCTGCACAAGTTCAGGAAGGTCTGATCGCCGCCATTGTGCGGCGCAGCAGGTGTCTGGCAGGCTCCGGTCCCTGACGGGAGTGGCACCATGAGCCTCAAGGGCAAAGTCGCGCTGGTCACCGGCTCGACCAGCGGCATCGGCCAAGGCATCGCGCAGGCGCTGGCCGGCGCCGGTGCCGATGTCATGCTGAACGGATTCGGCAGCGCCGAGCAGGTGGAAGCGCTGCGCAGCGGCATCGCCGCGAGGTGCGGTGTGCGAATTGGCCACTCGTCGGCGGACATGGCGAGACCCGAGCAGATCGCCGCGATGGTGGCGGAAACCACGGCGAGCTTCGGTGCGGTCGATATCCTGGTGAACAACGCCGGCATCCAGTTCGTGGCGGACATCGAGGAATTTCCCGCCGAACGGTGGGACGCGATCATCGCGGTGAATCTGTCCGCGATATTCCACGCCATGAAGGCAGCCATCCCGGGCATGAAGCGGCGCGGCTGGGGACGCATCATCAACATCGCCTCGGCGCACGGCCTGGTCGCGAGCGCGCAGAAGGTCGCCTATGTCGCGGCGAAGCACGGCGTGGTCGGCATGACCAAGGTGGGGGCGATCGAGCTCGCCAATCATGGCGTGACGGTGAACGCGATCTGTCCCGGCTGGGTGTTGACGCCGCTGGTCCAGCAGCAGCTCGATGACCGCGCGAGGCGCGAAGGCACCCACGTCGAGACCCAGAAGCAGCGCTTCCTTGCCGAGAAGCAGCCGATGGAGCAATTCTCCACGCCCGAGCAGATCGGTGCCCTGGCGGTGTTCCTCTGTTCCGAGGCGGCCAGGACGATCACCGGCGCACCACTTTCCATCGACGGCGGTTGGGTGGCGCAGTAGCTTTAGCGGGTGGCAAGGGTGGCGATAAGCTGGTTGGCGGCCCCCTCCAGTGCCAGGAACATCGGAAAGTCAACGCGGCTCACCGCGACGAATACGCCCGCACCGCGGCCGGGAGCGAAGGCGATGTAGCTCATGAAGCCCGCGCCGCCGCCGCTCTTCGCGATCAGCATCGGCTGAATGCCCTGGGCGGCTATCATGATCCAGCCGAGACCAAGACCTGCCATGGGTGCCGCCTCGTCGAAGCCGATCGCCGCCGGCATGGACTGCCGATACCGGTAGGTCGCGTGACTCAGCGCCAGCGGGCCGCTCGCATCGGCCAGATTGTGGCGCAGCCAACGTGCCATGTCGTTCCCGGTGCTGTACAGCCCTCCGCTCCCTTCGGTCGCGCGTGTATCGACGCACGACGCGGGGCCGCCGAGACCGGAGCCGATCATCAGCCTGCCGCATTGCTCCGGTGTCGGGGAAAGGCGGGTATCGACCATGCCGAGTGGCGCCGTAATCCGGGCGCGCAACAGATCCGGATAGGGCTGGCCGCCGGCGGTCTCGATCGCGTCGGCCAGCAGGTCGAAGCCCACGTTGGAGTAGGCGGTGACGGTGCCTGGCGCCCAAGGCAGAGTGTAGCCGGGCAGCCATTTCCAGCGGTCCTCGTGCGTCGGCCAGGCTCGCGGGTTCGCCCCTTCCGGCGCATCGCCCATCTCCCGAGGCAGGGCCGCCGAGTAGGTCGCGAGATCCAGCAACGTGATCGGGCGGGCGCCGAACGCCGGGACTTTTGCGTCGCCGGCGAAGCGCTGCAACGGGTCGGTGAGCGTGAGCTTGCCATCGGCGGCAAGCGAGACGAGCAGTTCGGTGGTAAACACCTTGGTGATCGAATTCAGCCGCAGCAGACTTGCCCCGTCCGGCGTCCGCTTGTTGCCCTTCTCGGTCTCGCCGTAGCCGCGGACCAGCGTGCGATCGCCGCGCACGACGACCAGAACCATTCCGGGAGCGCCGGAGTCGAGGAACATGATAGACCCGGGGAGATCGCTCGCCTCTGCCAGAACGGGGTCTTCCGCGGCATGGCAGGGGGTGACCGCCGACAGTGCGAGCAATAGGCCGAGGAGCTGTGGAAGAACCGTTCGGGTCATTGGAGATTTTTCCTGTTCAGGCGCCGTGCGAACCCCCGGCAATGCGCCGTCGGGCATCAGCCGTGGCCTGTCAAGCCATGCGCAGTGCCGCAGGCGGATCGTCGCGGCTGTGGCGCGCCGTCCGACTACAGCGCTAGTCTGACGCCCCACGCGTCAATCGGGGATCCGCCGAAACAATGTCGGAAGCCGTCCGCTTCGCCGCAATGATGAACCGCTCCGCCGAACTGAAGCGACGAATCGCCGCCGAGTTGGCCGGTGCCGTGGTTGACGTGGTGGATGCTTGTGAAGCGAGCCTGCGGCGCAGCGGCAAGCTGATGTTCTGCGGCAACGGCGGTTCGGCTGCTGACAGCCAGCATCTGGCGACGGAGCTGCTGATCCGGCTGCGCGGCACGGTGCAACGGCCGTCGTGGCCCGCGTTGGCGCTGACACTGGATCCGGCGGCGCTCACCGCCGGCGGCAATGACTACGGCTATGAGTTCGTATTCGAGCGGCCGCTACGGGGACTGGGCCGGCCGGGGGACGTGCTGTTCGGCATCACCACCTCGGGCCGTTCGCCGAACGTCGTACGCGCGCTGCAGGCCGGACGCGAAATGGGGATCGTCACCGTCGGCCTGCTCGGCGGGTCGGGGGAGCCGGCGATCGGATTTTGCGATCACCGGCTGCTGGTGCCTGACAGGGAGACGGCGCGCGTGCAGGAGTGCCATATCGCGCTCGGTCACGCGGTGCTGGAACTGCTCGAGGACCGGCTGGTGGCGCGGCCATTGTGACCGTCCTGCTGACCGGCACGGCGGGGTTCATCGGCTACCACGTCGCGGAGGCGCTGCTGGCGCGCGGCGAGCGCGTCATCGGCATCGACAACCTGAACGACTACTACGATGTGCGGCTGAAGCAGGCGAGGCTGGCGCGGCTGCGGCGAAGAGCGGCGTTCGCCTTCATGCGTGCCGATGTCGCCGATCGCACCGCGATCCACGATCTGGTCCGCCGACACGGCGACCTCGAGGCGATCGTCCATCTGGCGGCGCAGGCAGGGGTTCGGCATTCGCTCGTCGATCCCTATGCCTACGTGCAATCGAATGTCCTGGGGCACCTCGTTGTGCTTGAGGCGGCGCGCCTGCTGCCGCGCTTGCGGCATCTGGTCTATGCGAGTTCCTCATCGGTCTACGGCGGCAACCGGGACCTGCCGTTCAGCGAAACGGATCGCGTGGACAACCCGGTGTCGGTCTATGCGGCCACGAAGCGGGCAGACGAACTGCTCAGTCACGCCTACGCTCATCTGCACGGATTACCGCAAACAGGGCTGCGGTTTTTCACCGTTTACGGGCCCTGGGGCAGGCCGGACATGGCGTATTTCGGCTTCGCCCGCGCCATCATGGCGGGCGAGCCGATCACGCTTTACGACGGCGGCAGGCTGCGGCGCGACTTCACCTATATCGACGATGTGGTGGCCGGGGTGCTCGGCAGCCTCGACCGCCCGCCGGCAGGAAGCCTGCCGGCCAGGCTCCTGAACATAGGCAATCACCGCAGCGAGGCCGTGAGTACCTTGGTAGCGCTCCTGGAGCAAGCGCTGGGACGGCCGGCGGTGGTGAAGGACGCGCCGCGACCCGGGGCCGATGTCGAGGAGACGTTCGCCTCGGTCGCGTCGATCGCGGCGCTGACCGGATTCGCGCCGGGAACGGCGCTGGAGGAGGGGATTCCGCGCTTCGCGGCCTGGTTCAAGCAATGGTACCGCGAGAATGGATAAAGCGGGGAAGGGCCCTTGACCGGAGCTTTGCGGCGGCCTACATGCCGGCTCCGCCACGCCGGGGGGCCTTGATGGCCTCTTGCCAACCGGTGGTGGCGGGAGTAGGCTTCTTGTTCTGCGCCGAGTTTGGCGCACATCAGAGCAAGTCATCCGTTGGACCCGCTCTTGCGGGGCTGGTGGTGACTTCGCTCCGATCTTTGACAGATGAATAGGCTAGGAAGGGATACGTTGGCGGCGCCCACGGGTTGTCCCCGCGCAGGCGGGGAACTGACCGAGCGGCCGAACCGGCGGTCTGGGTGACTTCGAACCTGGGCTTCGTGGTTTGGTCGAGCGAGCGTCCGGCGCGTATCTTCTTTGATGCGTACAGTACGCTTTGCAGGCTGTCCCGTTCATTCATCGTGGCGGGGCAACCACAGAGTTCGGGTCTGTTCGTTGATGCCTGGACGTCGCCCGATTGGGTGGCCAAGGCTGAGATGAACCTGAGAGTTTGATCCTGGCTCAGAGCGAACGCTGGCGGCATGCTTAACACATGCAAGTCGCACGGGCAGCTTCGGCTGTCAGTGGCGGACGGGTGAGTAACGCGTAGGTATCTATCCTCGGGTGGGGGACAACCACGGGAAACTGTGGCTAATACCGCATGATGACCCTGATCGAGAGGTTGGGGTCCAAAGGCGCAAGTCGCCTGGGGAGGAGCCTGCGTCCGATTAGCTTGTTGGTGGGGTAATGGCCTACCAAGGCTCCGATCGGTAGCTGGTCTGAGAGGATGATCAGCCACACTGGGACTGAGACACGGCCCAGACTCCTACGGGAGGCAGCAGTGGGGAATATTGGACAATGGGCGAAAGCCTGATCCAGCAATGCCGCGT
>DATBKQ010000736.1:0-9603 GCA_036555825.1 Acetobacteraceae bacterium
CATCTCGATCAGGCTCTGGGTATGGATGTTGCCGACCGTGCCGATGCCGAACGCCTCGGGCGCGTTCAGCGCCGCCGCCGCGACAAACACCGCGGCAAGGCCCACCAGCGAGTGGAACGCGGCGACAAGCTGCGGCAGCGCCGTCATCTGGATGCGCAGCGCGACGAATGTGCCGATCGTGCCGCCGATGATGATGCCCAGGAAGATCAGCCCGTAGCCCAGCCCATCCATGCCGTGGTGGGCCAGCGTGGCGATCACCGCCACCGCCATGCCGATCATGCCGAAGCGGTTGCCCTGGCGCGACGTGACCGGCGAAGAAAGGCCGCGCAGCGCCAGAATGAACAGAACGGCGGCGACCAGATAGGCGAGCGAGGTCAGGCTGGCGGACATCGGCGCGGGTCCCTACTGCCGCCGCCTGAACATCGACAGCATGCGTTGGGTCACCACGAAGCCGCCGAAGATGTTGACGCTCGCGAGCGTGACGGCGACGCAGCCGAACGCCATGGCCCACCCGCTGGTGCCGAGCCCCGTCGCCAGCATGGCGCCGACCACGATGACCGACGAGATCGCGTTGGTCACCGACATCAGCGGCGAATGCAGCGCCGGTGTGACATTCCACACCACGTAGTAGCCGACGAAGCAGGCCATCAGGAAAATCGCCAACAGGAAGACGATCGGCTCGACCTCGCTCACGACCCCGGCCGTGCCGGCGAGCATGCCGTGGGCATGGGCGGCAAGCTCGTTGGCACGCTGCGCCAGCCGATCGGCTTCGTCGGCCAGTTGGTTCGGGTTCATCGTTCCGTCTCCCGGATCAGGCAGCCCGCGCGGGCAGGAATTGCGGATGCACGATCGATCCGCTGCGTGTCAGCAGCACGCCTTTCACGATATCGTCGCTCTCGGGCAGTTTCGGCGCCTGCGCGTCCTTGTCCCAGAACGTGGTCAGGAACGTCAGCAGGTTGCGCGCGTAGAGCGACGAGGCCGCGACCGGGATGCGGCCGGGCCAATTGTGATAGCCAAGGATCGTGACCCCGTTCGGCGTGGCGATACGCTCGCCCGGCACGGTCGCCGCGCAGTTGCCGCCGGCATCGGCCGCGAGATCGATGATGACGCTGCCGGGGCGCATCGACTGGACCATCGGCTCCGTCACGATGACCGGCGCGCGCCGGCCCATCACCAGGGCGGTGCAGATCACCAGGTCGTTCTTGGCGATGGTGGTGGCCATCAGTTCGGCCTGCTTCTGGCGAAACGCCTCGCTCATCTCCCGGGCATACGCCCCGGTCTGGCTGGCGGTCTCCGCGTCCTCCACGCCGACGAAACTGGCGCCCAGGGACTTGATCTCCTCCTTTGCCGCCGGGCGCACATCGGTTGCCGACACGATGGCGCCGAGACGGCGCCCGGTCGCGATCGCCTGCAGCCCGGCGACGCCGGCCCCGATCACGAACAGCCGCGCGGGCGGCACGGTGCCGGCCGCCGTCATCATCATGGGAAAGCCACGCTGGAAGGCGCCGGCCGCCTCGATCACGGCGCGATAGCCCGCGAGGTTGGCCTGGCTCGACAGCACATCCATCGCTTGCGCCCGGGTGATCCGCGGCAACAGTTCCATGGCCACGCAGTCGATCCCCGCCTCGGCCAGGCTTGTCACCACGGCCGGATCGGCGAAGGCATTGGCGATACAGACCAGCAACGCGCCGCGCGGAATCCGCGCGAGTTGTTCCGGAAGCGGCATCTGTACGGCGAAGACGATGCCCGCTTCGGAAAGCGCCGCGGCATCGTCGGTGGCGATTTCCGCGCCCGCGGCAGCGTAGTCGGCGTCGGGCACCGCCGCCTGCGCTCCCGCCCCTGCCTCGATCGCTACCGTCAGACCGAGACCAACCAGGCGCTTGACTGTTTCTGGCGTTGCCGCGACGCGCGTCTCGAACGCACGGCGTTCCTTGAGCACCGCAAGGCGCATCCAATCAATCCTTCACAATCAAGGCCCAGGGGAAGGGGCTGGGCTCAGCAGGACACGCAGCCAGGATCCCAATCCACCGCGCCGCAACATGCGCGAAGGGTTGGGGTGGTGCAAGAGCGGGACGCTATGCGCCGGTTTACAAATCAGCGGTTAACGCGTCACAGGGTCGCGCCGCCATCGATCGCGACCTCGGCCCCGGTGATGTAGCCGCTCTCGTCGGACAGCAGGAACAGCACCAGCCGCGCCACCTCCTCGGCGGTTCCCATGCGCTTCATCGGCACCTGCTCCACCCGCGCACGGTTCTGTTCCGGGGTGCGCACCTTCAGCATCTCGGTGTCGATCGGACCCGGATGCACCGAATTCACCCTGATCCGGCGTGGCGCTAGATCGATCGCAGCCGCCTTGGTCATGCCGCGCAGGGCCCATTTCGTGGCGCTGTAGGCAATCGCGCCGGGCGAGCCCCGCAGCCCGGCGACCGACGAGATGTTGACGATCGAGCCTCCGCCCGAACGTTCCATCAGCGGCACCACGCACTTCATGCCGAGGAAGCAACCGAGCTGGTTCACCCGCATGTGGCGCTCGAACAGCTCGGTGTCGGTCTCCATCAGGGTACTCGGCTGATAGATGCCGGCGTTGTTGACCAGGCCATGCAGGCCACCGAGCGTTTGGGCGGCATCGATTGCCTTTCGCCAGTCGCTCTCCTGCGTCACGTCCTGGTGAAGGAATACCGCGGCTCCGCCGAGTTCCGCGGCGAGGCGGCGTCCCTCGGATTCCAGAACATCGCCGATCACGACGCGCGCGCCTTCCGCGACGCACAGCCGTGCCTCTGCCTCGCCCTGTCCGCGCGCGCCCCCGCTGATCAGGATCACCTTGCCATCGAGACGAGCCATCCCATTCCTCCCTTCCACCCTCGGTGTGTTCGCGTGTCATTGCGACTAGGCCCTCGCAATGACAGAATCCGCGAACCGCGCTTCATTGATCGTGGTACTACGTGCGCGACGCGCGGATCCCCGCGAAATAGTCGTCGATCGCATCCTCGATCGCCCGCACAAGAACCCGCCGATGCGCTGGCTTTCTCAGCAGCGCCTCGTCCTTACGGTTCGAAAGGAAGCCCATTTCCAGCAGAACACTGGGGATCGAGTGCGCGCCCAGCACGTAGAGGTGCGCGGCCCGCGCCGGCGCCTCGGTCATCCGCACGTCGTCGTCAAGCTGTTCGATCATGCTGTACTGCAGCCAGGCGGAATCCGGCTCCGCGTGCGGGACCGATGTCGAGAGCGCGCCGGCGATACTCGCCGCGTTGCCGGCGCTGGCGGGCAGACGGGTCGTCTTCTGGCCGCTGCTCACATACACACTTGCCCCTCGCGCCGCCCGATCCGGCGAGGCATCGGCATGGATGGCAATCAGCAGATCGGCATCGTGGCTGCGGGCGAAGGCGAGCCGGCTCGCCAGCGAGACCGACCGGTCGGTGGTTCGCGTAAGGGCGACCCGGTAGCGGCCGCTGGCCAGCAGCACTCGGCGCAGTTCAAGAGCTGTCGCGAGTGTGACGGTCTTCTCCAACGTTCCGGATACACCGATCGCGCCAGGATCCTGTCCGCCATGGCCGGCATCGACGACGATCAGCGGGCGGCCAGGATCCTCTTTCGGCGAGTGCCAGACGGGCCGGCGTGAGTGCGCCGCCTGCTTCGTCGGCGCATGCCTGGAGTGGTGCGCAACGTGCCGCGCATGAGCATGCTTCGCATGCGTCGCCTTGTGCACGGCGGGTGCGCGATGGGCCGCCGCCTTGTGGTGTCGTGGAGTATCGGCGCGCGCGACGCAGACCTGGGCAACGAGCAGCGTGCACAGCAGCCCGGCCAGGATGGCACGGCCGATCGACATCATCGGCATACGGCTGACCCGCGGCAGATGCGCATGACGATTGTCAAGCCATGGTTCCGTCGTTCGGCCAAGATGCTCCCCCTTGCCTCTATGATTTGCCTTCACTCTCTGTTTACCATTCTGCTTGTCAACCTTGGTGTTCGACCAAAGGCATCCTGACGCATGCAGCAGGCGGAAATTCGTGTGCGCGGCCGCGTGCAGGGCGTGGGCTTCCGCCCCGCTGTCTGGCGACTCGCACAGGAATGCGGCCTGTCCGGCGACGTGCGGAACGACTCGGAAGGCGTCTTGATCCACGTTGCCGGCGAGGAGAGGGCGGTTGCCGCGCTGATCGACCATCTGAAGCGCAGCCCTCCGGCGCTGGCGCGCATCGACCGGCTTGAGATCGCACCGACCTCGCGGCCCTGCGGCGTGGGCTTTCGTATCGTCGACAGCGCGGACGGAACCGCGCGAACGGAAATCGCCCCGGACGCCGCGGTTTGCGCCGAGTGTTCCCGCGAAGTGCTGGACCCCGCGCGACGGCGCTATCGCTATCCCTTCGCCAACTGCACCCAGTGCGGACCGCGATTCAGCATCATTCGCGCGATTCCCTACGATCGTGCTGCGACCACCATGGCGGGATTCCGGCTCTGTCCGGCCTGCGACGCCGAGTATCGGCAACCCGCGGATCGGCGCTTCCATGCGGAGGCGATCGCCTGTGGAGCATGCGGGCCGCAAGCTCGGCTGGTGCCGGACATATTGTCACCAGATGTCATCGACGCCGCTGCCGCCTTGTTGCGCGATGGGCGGATCGTCGCCGTCAAGGGTCTGGGTGGCTACCAGCTCGCATGCGACGCGACCAATGCCGCGACAGTATTCCGGCTGCGGGCGGCGAAGCACCGCGACGGCAAACCCTTTGCGCTGATGGCCCGCGACCTGGACGTTGTCCGCCGCTACTGCGCCGTCTCGGCCGGCGAGGCGAGACTGCTGCGGGGCTCCTCCGCCCCCATCGTGCTGCTGCGGGCCAGCGGGAGCGCGAAGTTGCCCGAAGCGGTCGCGCCGGGGCTGACGACACTCGGCTTCATGCTGCCGACCACGCCGCTGCATCTGCTGCTGCTTCACCACATCGACGTACCGATGGTCATGACCAGCGGCAATCTCACGGACGCGCCGCAAATCATTGACGATGATGCCGCGCTGGCACTGCTGGGCGGCATTGCCGATTTCGTGTTGACCCACGACCGCGACATTGCGCGCCGGGTCGATGATTCGGTGCTACGCGTGGTGTCCGGCAAGCCCAGGATACTGCGGCGCGCGCGGGGCTATGCGCCTTCCGCGATACCCCTCCCTGCCGGATTTGCGGCGGCGCCCGACGTGCTGGCGGCCGGCGGCGAGCAGAAGACGACGTTCTGTCTGCTGAAGGACGGCGCGGCGATTCTGTCACCGCATATCGGCGACCTGGAGGACGCGCGGACATTCGACGACTACCGGCGCGGCATTGCCGATTTCTCCCGGCTGTTTAGCCACGCGCCGGTCGCGATCGCGATCGATCCTCATCCGGAATACCTGTCCACCAAGCACGCGCGGGAGGCTGGTCTGACGTTGATCGAAATCCAGCACCATCACGCCCATGTCGCTGCGTGCCTCGCCGAGAACGGCTGGCCGCTTGCGGCACCACCCGTGCTGGGCATCGTTTTGGACGGCCTGGGCTGGGGCAGCGACGGCACGATATGGGGTGGCGAGTTCCTGCTGGCGGACTATCGCGGCAGCCGGCGGCTGGCGGCATTGCAGCCGGTGGCGATGCCCGGCGGCACTGCGGCGGTGCGCGAGCCGTGGCGCAACCTCTATGCGCATCTGCGCGCGGCGGGGATGCAGCCGGAAACGCCACACCGGCTGCTCGACGCCATGATCCGCCAACGGGTCAACGCGCCGATGGCCTCGTCCTGCGGACGGTTGTTCGACGCGGTTGCGGCGGCACTCGGCATCTGTGTCCAACGCCAGAGCCATGAAGGTGAGGCGGCTTCGCGACTCGAGGCGCTGGTGTGCGAACGCACGCTGCTGCACGAGGATGATGAACTCGCATACCGGCTGACGATCTCTCCGCAAACAGCCGACGGGATGGCGCTGATCGGATACCGGGCGATGTGGCAGGCCCTGATGCACGACCGTGCCGACGGAACGCCCGCCGGAGTGATCGCTGCCCGCTTCCACAAGGCGGTGGCGATCGCCGCGGTCACCATGGCGCGGACGCTCGCCGCGCAGGAACGGTTCGATACGGTCGCGCTTTCCGGCGGTTGCTTTCAAAACGCCGTCCTGCTGCAACAGACCGAGCGGCGCCTGCGCGCCGCCGGCTTCGCCGTGCTGACGCACAGCGCGGTTCCCGCCAATGACGCCGGCCTGTCGTTGGGTCAGGCCGCCGTCGGCGCCGCGCGGCTGATCGCGGCGGCATAGGAGAACGCCACATGTGTCTCGGCATCCCCGCCCAGATCGTGCGCATCGACGATGCGGAGCGCATGATCGCCACGGCCGAGGTCGGCGGCGTGCGACGTCAGGTCAACATCATGTGCATCGTCGATGATGCGCATCCGCCGGCCAACTGTGTGGGCGAGTGGGTCCTGCTGCATGTCGGCTTCGCCCTCAGTCGCATCGACGCGTCAGAGGCGGCGGAAACCCTGCGCATACTCAGCGAACTCGGCGAGACGCAGGCAGAACTCGATGCGATGGGACAGTCCGCATGAAATACGTCGATGAATTCCGCGACCGCGACAAGGCCACCGCGCTGGTACGCGAAATCGCTACGCTGGCGCGATCCTTCCGCCTGGACCGGCCGCTGCAGATCATGGAGGTCTGCGGCGGCCACACGCACGCGATCTTCCGCTACGGCATCGAGGGTATGCTGCCGGAGCAGATCGAAATGGTGCACGGTCCCGGCTGCCCGGTCTGCGTTCTGCCGATGGGGCGGATCGATGACTGCCTGGCAATCGCAGCGCAGCCAGGCGTGATCCTCACCACCTTCGGCGATGCGATGCGCGTACCGGGATCGCGAGGCAGTCTCTTGCAGGCGAAGGCCGACGGCGCCGATATCCGCATGGTCTATTCGCCATCCGACGCACTGACGATCGCGCGCGCCAATCCGGATCGCGAGGTGGTGTTCTTCGGGCTTGGCTTCGAGACCACCATGCCATCGACGGCACTGACGGTGCTGGAGGCGGAACGCGACGGCATCGCCAACTTCTCGGTGTTCTGCAACCATATCACCATCGTGCCGACCATCCGCTCGATCCTCGACAGCGCCGACCTGCGGATCGATGGGTTCCTGGGACCCGGCCACGTGTCGATCATCATCGGCACCCGTCCGTACGAATTCATCGCCCAGCGCTATCGCAAGCCGATGGTCGTCTCCGGCTTCGAGCCGCTCGACGTGCTGCAGTCGATCTGGATGGTGCTGCGCCAGGTCGCCGATGGCCGTGCCGAGGTCGAGAACCAGTACGCGCGCGTGGTGAGCGTGGGCGGCAACGCGGCGGCGCTGCGCGCCATCGAGACGGTTTACGAACTGCGCGAGTTCTTCGAATGGCGCGGCCTGGGATCGATCGACTCGTCAGGCGTGCGCTTCCGCGAAACCTATGCCCGGTTCGACGCCGAGCGCCGGTTCGCTGTGCCCGGCGTGCGGATCGCCGACCCGGCCGCGTGCCAGTGCGGCGATGTGCTGAAGGGCGCGCTGAAGCCGCACCAGTGCAAGGTGTTCGGCACCGCCTGCACGCCGGAAACGCCACTCGGCGCGCTGATGGTGTCATCGGAAGGCGCCTGCGCCGCTTACTACCGCTATGCCGCGAAGGCTGCATGAAGACAGTCACGCTCAGTCACGGCGGCGGCAGCAAGGCGATGAAGGACCTGATCGAGGAGGTGTTCGTCACCGCCTTCGACAACCCGTTGCTGACGCCGCTCGATGACCAGGCGCGGGTGCCGCTCTCGACGCTCGCGCGGCAAGGTGACCGGCTGGCGTTCACCACCGACTCGTTCGTCGTCGATCCGCTCGAATTTCCCGGTGGGGACATCGGCAAGCTTGCCGTGTGCGGCACCATCAATGATCTCGCGGTCGGCGGCGCGATCCCGCTCTACCTCTCGTGCGCGGCGATCATCGAGGAAGGATTGCCGTTCGACGTCCTGCACCGCATCGCCCGATCGATGGCCGCGGCGGCACATCAAGCCGGCGTGCAGGTGATCGCCGGCGACACCAAGGTCGTGCAGCGCGGCGCCTGCGACAAGCTGTTCCTGACCACCACCGGCATCGGCGCGATCCGTGCAGGCATCGACCTTGCCCCCGACCGTGCGCGGCCGGGCGACGCGGTTCTGGTGAACGGTGTGCTGGGCGATCATGGCTCGGCGATCCTCGCGGCACGCGGCGATCTGGCTCTGGACGTGCCGATCGAAAGCGATTGCGCCGCGCTGCACGAATTGGTTGGCGTCATTCTGGCCGCCGCACCCATGACGCGCTTCATGCGCGACGCGACCCGCGGCGGCATCGCCACGGTGCTCAACGAAATCGCGCTCGCCGCCGGCTGCGGGATCGAGATCGATGACGCCGCGGTGCCGCTGCGCGAGACAGTCAAAGGCTTCTGCGAGATCCTCGGCCTCGATCCCCTGTACCTCGCCAACGAGGGTCGGCTGGTCGCGATCGTGCCGCCCGAACAGTCCGAGGCCGCGCTGACCGCCATGCGCGCGCATCCGCTCGGCGCCGGCGCTTGCCGCATCGGCCAATGCGTCGAGCGGCGCCCCGGCCAGGTCGTGATGCACACGCTGCTCGGCGGGCAGCGCATCGTCGATATGCTGATCGGCGATCAGTTGCCGCGTATCTGCTGATGCATGAACTAGCACTTACCCGCGAGATCGTCGCCATCGTCTGCCAGGCGGCGGCCGGCCGGCGCGTCCATACCGTCACGCTGGAGGTCGGCGAATGGTCGTGCGCGGCGCCGGAGGCACTCGAATTCTGCTTTCAGGCCGTCGCGCAAGGCACCTGCGCCGCGAACGCGCGGCTCGACATTCGCCGGACCGGCGGCGATGACCTGATGGTGACGCGAATGGAAATCGAGGAGGCTGCCTGATGTGCGGTCATTGCGGATGCGGCGAGCATGAGCAGGAGCTGGAGCACGTGCATGCCGACGGCACGCGGCACAGCCACGCGCACGCGCCCGCCACGATCGTCGAATTGCAGACCCGGGTTCTGGCCAGGAACGATGCGCTTGCGGCGCGCAACCGCGCCTGGTTCGCCGGACGCGAGATACTCGCGCTGAACCTGGTCAGTTCGCCCGGCGCCGGCAAGACCACGCTGCTGGAGCGCACCATCCGGGACCTGCGCGACCAGCACGAAATACGCGTGCTGGAGGGCGACCAGGCCACCTCGCTGGACCGCGACCGCATCTCCGCCGCCGGCGCCCCGGTGGTGCAGGTGAACACGGGCACCGGCTGCCACCTGGAAGCCGACATGGTGGCACGCGGGCTGAACGAACTGCGACCGCCGCCGCGCTCCATCCTGATGATCGAGAATGTCGGCAACCTGGTGTGCCCCGCGATGTTCGATCTCGGCGAGCGAGCGAAAGTGGTGATCCTGTCGGTGACCGAGGGCGACGACAAGCCGCTCAAGTATCCGCACATGTTCCGCGCCGCCTCGCTTATGCTGGTCAACAAGCTCGATCTGCTGCCGCACGTCGAGTTCGACCTCGACCGCGTCATCGCGAACGCCCGTGAGGCCAACGCGAATATCGCGGCGCTGTGCCTCTCGGCCCGCACCGGCGAAGGCATGC
>DATBKQ010000737.1:0-4216 GCA_036555825.1 Acetobacteraceae bacterium
CGGCGGGCGGAGGCCGAACGCGTCACACGCGAGCGCCGGCCCGATCTGTGGGCGGCGCATCTGGTTGCCGGCGCGGCGGCGGCGCCGTAAGGACAATCCGACGGAGGGACTCGAGCGATGAACATCATCCAGCGCTATGAAGCCGAGCAGATCGCCCGCCTGACGGCGAGCCGCGGCGTGCCCGACTTCGCGCCGGGCGACACGGTGCGCGTCGCGGTGAGGGTGGTCGAGGGCGAGCGTACCCGCACCCAGGCGTTCGAGGGGGTGTGCATCGCCCGCTCCAACAAGGGGCTGAACAGCAACTTCACCGTGCGCAAGATCAGCTATGGCGAGGGGGTCGAGCGGGTGTTCCCGCTGTATTCGCCGCTGGTCGCCGAGATCGCGGTGGTGCGTCGCGGCGATGTGCGCCGGGCGAAGCTGTATTACCTGCGTGGGCGGAGCGGCAAGCGTGCGCGCATCGCCGAGCGGGCGCGGAGTACTGCCACGAACACGGGCGGCGAGGCTGCATCGGAACCCGCGGCCACGGAGTAGCCGCGCCGCATCAGCGGCAGACGACGCGCGGCCAGTGGTCGTCGAACCGGCAACCCTGTGTCCCGGCCGGCAAATGGATCTCCCTCGTCTCAGCAGTGCCGGCAAAGCTGCACACGAGATACACGCCGTCCGGACCAACTGACGCGCGGGATAGGTCCCAGCCGCCCCAGCCGGGGTGCAGGGTCAGCAGCCGGACGGCGGTCCGTGGAACACCTCGACACTCTCCAGGCGGTGCTGGCCGAGCGCCGCGGGACATCGCACTGGAGGTCTCGCGAAAGCCGGCGTGACCTGCACGGCCGCGACCAGCAACACTATTGGCAGACGACATGGGGCCAATGATTGTCGAACCAGCAACCACGCACGTCGTTCGGAAGGCGGATTTCCTTGGTGGCTGAAGTGCCACGATAGCTGCAGGCCAGGTAAGCCCCTTCTGGGGGCGGGGGACCAGACAGATCCCATCCGCCGGGAATGGGGTGGAGCTTGATGAACCTCGAAGGCAGGCCGTCGAATACTGCGACGCTCTCCAGTGGATGGCGACCTAAGAGCGTGGGACACTCGGTGGGTTGACCTGCCGTAGCCGTGATGGTGCCGTAAATTGCCAAAGCTACGCAGGCGGCGACCCTACCGGACGACACGGTAGTTGCTGCCGTTGTCTATCACTTTGCGATTGGTCGATCCGAACTCGTAGAAGCGAAGCCCTGGGAGTTCCCGGTGAACCACGTTGTTGTTCTTATCTCGGACGTTGTACTGCTCCAGAGCCCAGAAGCCGCGGGGCGTCCACTTGGTCAGGATGGCGGCATGGCTCGTCCCGTCGGTGTGATTGCCATAGTGCCCATCGGGATCGAAGGTCGCAACGGCTGTCCCGGCGGGCGGGGCGTGCGCCTCAACTGATTCACCAGCGTGCCAAGAGCTTGTCTGCGGCGCGCCTGTGGCCCGCTTCACCAGCGCAACGCATTCCCCATCACCAACCTGGCCATGGCCGATGAAGCTCAAGGGATCGGTGGCGATATACGGCGGCGGGGTATCGCCTTCGGCACCTCCGTCTGAACTGTCGGTCTTCGGTGCGGCGCCGGAGCCGAACCAGCCGTGTTCCTGCCGCCCTTGGTACATCCAGGTCTCGTTGGTTGGCATGATCCCTTCCCGCGCTGAAAAGACGCCACCCGCATTCTACGGCAACACGGTGAACGAGGCCTTAAGGCGAGGCGATTTCGCCCGCTTGCGCTAGGCTCCGGCTTCAGCCAAACCATTTACCGGGCCGACCCGCGACAGGATGGGAAGACATGTCAGCCAGCACCCCGCGCACGCTGTTCGACAAGATCTGGGACAGCCACGTCGTGGAAAAACTCCCGGATGGCACCTGCATCCTCTACATCGACCGGCACCTGGTGCACGAGGTGACCAGCCCGCAGGCGTTCGAGGGCCTGCGCGCCGCGGGGCGCCGGTTGCGCCGCCCCGACCTGACGATCGCGGTCGCCGACCACAACATCCCGACCGTCGGCCCGCGCGCGCCCGCCGACATCAAGGAGGAGGACAGCCGTATCCAGGTGCAGACCCTGGAGCAGAACGTCGCCGAGTTCGGCGTGCCCTATATCCCGATCCTGGATGTGCGGCAGGGCATCGTGCACATCATCGGTCCGGAACTCGGCATCAGCCTGCCGGGCACGACGATCGTCTGCGGGGACTCGCACACCTCCACGCATGGCGCGCTGGGGGCGCTGGCGTTCGGCATCGGCACCTCCGAGGTCGAGCACGTGATGGCGACGCAGACGCTGCTGCAGGAGCCGGCGAAGAACATGGAGATCCGGGTGGACGGCACGCTGGGCTTTGGCTGTTCGGCCAAGGACATCGTGCTGGCGATCATCGGCCGGATCGGCACCGCGGGCGGCACTGGGCACGTGATCGAATACACCGGCGAGGCGATCCGCGCGCTGGACATGGCCGGTCGGATGACGGTGTCCAACATGTCGATCGAGGCCGGCGCGCGCGCCGGGCTGATCGCGCCGGACGAGACGACGTTCGCCTACCTGAAGGGCCGCGAGTACGCACCGAAGGCCGCGGCGTGGGAGCAGGCGGTGGCGCACTGGCGCACGCTGCCGGCCGATCCTGGCGCGCACTACGACACCCGGGTTGTGCTGAACGCGGCGGATATCGCGCCGATGGTGACGTGGGGGACCAACCCCGGGGCGGTCGCGCCGGTGACCGGCGCGGTGCCCGACCCGGCGTCGGTGGCAGACGAGGGCCAGCGGGCACAGATGCAGCGCATGCTGGAGTACATGGCGTTGATGCCGGGGCAGAAGCTCGCGGATGTGCCGATCGACGTGGTGTTCATCGGCTCCTGCACCAACGGCCGCATCGAGGACATCCGCGCCGCCGCCGCCGTCGCCAAGGGCCGGCACGTGGCCGCCGGGGTGCAGGCGCTGGTGGTGCCGGGATCGGGGCAGGTGAAGCAGCAGGCGGAAGCCGAGGGGCTGGACCGCATCCTGCTGGAGGCGGGGTTCGAGTGGCGCGATCCGTGCTGCTCGATGTGCCTGGGCATGAACCCCGACCGGCTGAAGCCGGGGCAGCGCTGCGCATCGACCTCGAACCGCAACTTCGAGGGCCGGCAAGGGCCCGGCGGGCGCACCCACCTGCTCTCGCCGGCCATGGCCGCCGCCGCCGCGGTGACCGGCCGGCTGGCCGACGTGAGGCAGTTGGTTTCGTAAGCGTACCCTCTCCCGCGAAGCGGGGGAGGGTCAGGGAGGGGGTGCCGCGAAAGGCAAACATATGGAGAAATTCACTACACTGACCGCGGTGGCCGCGCCGCTGCCGATGCAGAACATCGACACCGACAAGGTGATCCCGGCCCGGTTCCTCAAGACCATCAAGCGCTCCGGTCTCGGCAAGCACCTGTTCGATCCGCTGCGCTTCGACAGCGAAGGCAAGGAACGCCCGGACTTCATCCTGAACCAGGACGGCTACCGCGATGCGCAGATCATCATCGCGCACGAGAACTTCGGCTGCGGTTCCTCGCGCGAACATGCCCCCTGGGCGCTGATGGACTTCGGCATCCGCTGCGTCATCGCGCCGTCGTTCGGCGATATCTTCTACAACAACAGTTGCAAGAACGGCCTGCTGCCGATCCGGCTGCCGCGCGCGATCTGCGATGCGCTGATCGAGGACGCCAGGCTGGGCGGCAACGCACGGATCACCATCGACCTGGAGCGCCAGGTGGTGGTTCGGCCGAACGGCCAGGAGGTCCACTTCGACGTCGAGCCGTTCCGCAAGCATTCGCTGCTGAACGGGTTGGACGATATCGGGCAGACCCTGCAGCACGAACGCAGCATCGGCCGGCACGAGGCGTTGCAGCGTGAACAGCGCGCATGGCTGCCGGGCACGGTCTGACCATGGCGGCGAACAAGAGGCTGCTGATGCTGCCCGGCGACGGCATCGGGCCGGAGGTGATGCGCGAGGTGCGCCGCATCATCGACTGGATGGCGCGGCGCCGCATGGTGTCGTTCGATCTCGCCGAGGACCTGGTGGGCGGCGCCGCGATCGATGCGCGCGGCACGCCGATCACCGACGACACGATGCAGAAGGCGAGGCAGGCGGATGCGATCCTGTTCGGCTCGGTCGGCGGACCGAAATGGGAGAGGCTGGGGTTCCAGCTTCGACCCGAGCTGGCGATCCTGCGGCTGCGCAAGGAGCT
>DATBKQ010000738.1:0-4014 GCA_036555825.1 Acetobacteraceae bacterium
AATCGTTACGCCCCGCTCGCGGCGTTCAGGGTCTCGATATCCCGCGTGCCGAGCTTCAGCTCGGCCGCCTGCACGATGTCCTGCAACTGCTCCAGGCTGGTCGCACTGGCAATCGGCGCGGTGACGGAAGGCCGCGCAATCAGCCAGGCCAGCGCCACCTGCGCCGGCGTGGCCTTGTGCGCCGCCGCGACGGCATCCAGCGCCTTGAGCACGCGCTGACCGCGGGCGTCAAGATACTTCTTCACCCCGCCGCCGCGCGGGCTCTTGTTCAGGTCCGCCTCGGATCGGTACTTGCCCGTCAGGAATCCGGCGGCGAGCGCGTAGTAGTTGATGACGCCGAGTTGTTCCGCGTGGCACAATGGTTCCAATTCGGTTTCGAATGCCGCGCGTTCCATCAGGTTGTAGAGCGGCTGCAGTGACTCGTAGCGCGGCAGGTTGTGCGTCTTGCTGACCTCGAGCGCCGACTTCAGCCGGGCCGCGCTGAAGTTGGAGGCGCCGATCGCGCGGACCTTGCCCTGCCTGATCAGGTCGGCGAAGACCTGCGCGGTCTCTTCCTGCGGTGTGTCCGGATCGTCGCGATGCGCCTGATACAGATCGATTACATCGGTCCGCAGCCGCCGCAGCGAAGCGTCGCATTCGCGCATGATCCAAGCTCGTGACAACCCCTTATCGCCGGAGCCCATCTGGCTGCCGACCTTTGTGGCAATGAGCACGTCGTCCCGCCTGCCGCGGCGCTTCAGCCAGTTGCCGATCACCGTCTCGGACTCGCCGCCCCGATGGCCCCGCGCCCAGACCGAGTACACGTCGGCGGTGTCGATCGCGTTGATACCGGCCGCCACACAGGCATCCAGCAGTCTGAATGACGTGGCTTCATCGGCGGTCCAGCCGAATACGTTACCGCCGAACATAATGGGTGGGAGTTCGACGCCGGACCGGCCCAGCCTGCGTTTCTGCATATCAACAGACTCCTAATCTTCTACACATTAGCATATGGAACCACGGACAACACGGATGAACACGGATGGGGCAATTGACAGAACGGATCATTGGCTGCGCCATCACCGTGCCAACACGCTCGGACGGGCTTTATCGAGAAGGTTTATGAAAGTCCATTGGCGCGCACGAGCTGCGGATCTGACCTCTTCCTGTGATATCCGTGTTCATCCGTGTTATCCGTGGTTTCAATCAAACCCGCCGCACCCCCCAGAACAGCACCTGCGCGCACTTGACGAAGTCGGTCAGGTCCTTCCGCACCGCCCACGGATAGTACCACTGCCCGACCGGCATGAACGGAATGCTCTGGAACGCCTCCAACTGCATCTGCTCGCAGATCTTCTTCTGCCCGGGGATATCCGGGGCATCGAACCACTGGTCGCGCAGCTCCTCCAACTTCGCGTCGGTCGGCCAGCCGAACCAGCCCTTCTTGCCGTTGCCGCGCAGCGGGAAGGAGCTGCCCGGGTTAGAGGTGGCAAGCCCGCCCCAGGTGGTGTGGAACACGTTCCAGCCGCCCTGCGACGGCGGGTCCATCTTCGCGCGACGCGCCACCAGCGTGCCCCAGTCCATCACCTGGTACTCGACGTTCATCCCCAGCTTGGTGAACAACTCACGTGAGACCTGCGACGGGGCGACCAGGGATGGCTGATCCGATGGCGCCATCATCACGATCTTCTCGCCGTTGTACCCGCTTTCGGCCACCAGCCTCTTCGCGCCGGCCAGATCGCGCTTGGAAGTGAACGCCTCCATCCCCGCGTCGTTCGCCATCGGCGAATGCGCGGTGAAGAAACCGACAGGATAGGTGCCGAGGTCCTGCTGTTCGCCCACCCAGGCGGTGACGTATTCCTGCTGGTCGATCGCCGGCAGCAGCGCGCGCAGCAGCTTGGGATTGTCGAACGGCGGATACAAATGATTGAACGCGATGATCGCCAGTGCGCCGAGCGGATCGAACCGCACCACCTCGCAGCCCGGCGACTTGCGCAGCATCGGCAGCAGGTCGAGCACCGGGAATTCCAGCCAGTCCACCTCGCCGGTCTGCAGCGCCGCCGCTGCGGTGGCCGGGTCCGGCTGGGTGTACCATTCCACGCGCTCGAAATGCACGACCTTGCCGCCGGAGAAATACTCGGGCTTCTCCTGGCGCGGCACGTAATCCTGGTTCTTCACGTACACCGCCTTGGAGCCCGCCTGCCATTCGTCCTTCTTGAAGATGAAGGGGCCGGAGCCGATGAATTCCTTGATCTGCTCGGTCGCCGGCGTTTTCGCCATGCGCTCGGGCATCACGAAGCAGCCCTGCGCGCCGAGTGCATAGGTCATCTGCCGGAACCGCCGCTTCAACCTGATCTGGAACCGCTTGTCGTCCAGCGGTTTCATTTCGTCGGTCTGTGCGACGAGTTGCTGACCGAACGGATTCTTCACCGCCCAGCGCTCGATCGAGGTGGTGCAGTCAACGCCGCGCACCGGCACCCCGTCGGTGAACTTCAGCCCATCGCGCAGGGTGAAGGTCCAGGTCAGCTCGTCCGGCGACACCTCGTGGCCCGCCACCATCTGCGGCTGCGCGATCAACGAGTCGTTGATTCCGTACAGCGTGTCCCACACCATGTAGCCGTGGTTGGTGGCCACTGTCGCGGTGGTCCAGATCGGATCCGGATTGGCGAGGTCGGCCTGCGGCACGAACTTCAGCACCTTGGCCGATGTACCCTGCGCGATCGCAGGCCGCGCCAGGCTGGACGTGCCGAGTGTTGCAAGCGCGGCGCCGCTCGCCAATAGGTTCCTGCGTCTCATGTCTGTCTCCTCTACGCCACCAGGTCCTGCTGCGCCTTCGGGTCGTAGTTCGCGTCGTACCAATACTCCTGCCAGGCTGCATAGGTGATCGGTTCCCAGCGCGGCGGATTACCCGGCCCGGTGCAGGTGGGCAGGCACTCGATCACCCAGTCGAATTGCGGGCCGAGGAAGAACGGGATGGCGTAGCGGTCCCGTCCCACCGGAGGCAATGCGCGGTGCGGCGTGGATTTGAACCGTCCGTTGGTCCAACGCTGCATCATGTCGCCAGAGTTCACCGCGAACGAGCCGGGAATGTACGGCACGTCCAGCCAGTCTCCCGACGGCATCCGCACCTGCAGGCCGGGCACATCGGTCTGGGCGAGGAAGGTCATGAAGTTGCTGTCGGTATGCGGGGCGATGCCGAACTGGTTGGCAGCCGCCGGTACTGGCGGATAGTGCGACAGGCGCAAGGTGAACTGGCTTTGCCGGAACGCCTCGGCGAACCAGTCTGGCGGCAGGTCCAGGGCGACGGCCAGCGCCGGCAACATGCGGCGGGCAAAGGCGTCCATCGCATCGGCGTATTCCAGCGCGTGCTGGCGGAACCTGGGCAATTCGGCCTCGGCCGGCCAGACGTTGGCGCCGACGAAGCGCCGGCCGGAGCGCCGCAGCGGGTCGTCCGGCGCGCGCTCGCGCTTGATGAAGAAGGCTTCGTTCAGATCACCCTTGTCGTTGTTGTTGACATCCGACGTCCACACCGCATAGCGGCCCATCGCCATGTAGCCGTTGTTGTGTTCGTTGAGACGCAGCGCGAGCTTGCTCGCCATCGGCAGATCGTGCAGGCGCTTTGCTTCGGCGAAGGTCCGCTCGATCAACGCCGGTGGCACGTCGTGCCCGCTGATGACCAGGAACCCTACCGTCGTCAGCGCGTCATGCAGCGCCCGAGCGGTCGCCCGCAGCGCGCCGGGCCGCCCGGCGAGGAAGTCGGCGACATCGACAATGGGAATGGTGTCGGCCATGGCAGGTATCCTCCGGCCGCGCAGTATGCGCGCAGACCGGGTGCGGCAACAGGCCAGCCCGCGTCCAGTTCACAGAATTGAGAGCATAACTGATTGCGGTTGTAACGAGTGTAACGAGTACGGCAGGTTCCCGCCCCGCCACCGCACCTCCAATCGGCGAATTCGCACTGGACGCGTGGCAAGACAGGGGGGAACAGCGATGTCCGATAACCAGGCTCAGCCGCAGGGCGATGCCGCGCGTCCG
>DATBKQ010000739.1:0-23250 GCA_036555825.1 Acetobacteraceae bacterium
AGTTCAGCCGGTGTCATGCGTTGCCTCCCTTGACATCGATCCAGGGCATGGAATGCTGGCGGAACACCGGGGTGTCCTCAAGCGAGGGCTGAGATCATACCCGCGAACCTGCTCTGGATCATGCCAGCGAAGGGAGATGTCATGCACGTTGTGGTTGTTGGTGCGGGTATCCTGGGCGCGAGTACGGCGTTCCATCTCGCACGCGCCGGCGCCCGTGTCACCGTCGTCGATCAGGCGCACGATGGCCGGGCGACCGCCGCGGGTGCGGGCATTATCTGTCCGTGGGTGTCCGGCGCCGGCGACGCGCACTTCTATCGGCTCTACGTCGAGGGCGCACGCTACTACACCGAACTCGTCCCGGTGCTGGCCGAGCATGGCGAGACCGAACTCGGCTATCGTCGCGTTGGCGCGTTGGTCGTTTCCAGCGATACCGATGAGCTGCGGGCATTCGAGCGATTGCTGCAGCGGCGTCGCGCAAGCACACCCGAGATGGGTGAGACGACCGTGCTGGCCCCGCATGATGCCAGCCTGTTATTCCCGCCGTTGCGCGATGACTTCACCGGCCTGCATGTTGCGAACGGTGCCCGTGTCGATGGCCGGCTGATGGCGTCGGGCTTGCTGTGTGCCGCGCAGCGACTGGGGGCACGGTTGGTCGAGGCGCATGCCGAACTGATCACCGATGGCAAACGCCTGCGGCGGGTCCGCGCAGGCAGCGAGGTGATCGAGGCCGACAGTGTCGTCGTCGTCGCCGGCGCCTGGGCGGCGGCCTTGTTGCAGCCGTTGCGAATTGAACTGCCTATCGAACCGCAGCGCGGCCAGATCGTGCATCTGCGCCTGCCAGGCGTGGACACGCGCGGCTGGCCGGTGGTGTTGCCGCAGGGCAGCCACTACCTGCTGGCATTCGATGACTCGCGCATCGTCGCCGGTGCGACACGCGAGCCAGGCGTGGGCTTCGACTATCGCGTCACAGCGGCCGGGCAGGCAGAGGTGCTGGCGGAAGCGCTGAACGTGGCACCCGGTCTCGCATCTGCGACGATAATTGAAACGCGCGTCGGGTTTCGCCCGCTTGGGGCTGGGATACGACCGTTGCTCGGGAAAGTTCCCGACATCGACGGATTGCTGGTGGGCAACGGGTTGGGGGCGGCGGGACTGACGATCGGACCGTTCGCCGGGCGCGTGCTGGCTGAAGTGGCACTCGGCGGCGAACCGCCGATCGATCTCGCACCGTTCGATCCGATGCAGCGCGCAACGGGGGGATTGGCCATCCCGCCGCTGCGGTGATATCGGGACCGGAAGAGGACGAGGGGCGGCTATTTGACCTCGGTATAGGGATACATCAGGTCACCGGTCTTCAGCGACGGTGGCCACAGTATCACCTCGGTCTTCGGGTCCTTGAACTGCTCGACGTCGTTCGCCTTTACGTTTTGGAACTGCACTTCCATCACGCGCGCCTCCGCCCACTCGCCACCTGGACCGAACTTCACATCGCCGACGACAGTCTTGAACGTATGGGTGCGCATATAGTCCGCGAGTTTCTCCTGATCGAGGCTTTTGGTGCCCTCCACCGCCTGCTGCAGGACCTGCATGTCGCCGTAGGCGAACGGTGGCAGGTAATAGCCGAGTGGATCGACACCGGCGGCGGGCGCCTTCTCCTGATACGTCTTCAGGAGTGCCTTGGCCTCGTCGTTCGCAAGGCCCGACCACGGCAGCCAGAAATCGTAATCGACAATGCCGTTCAGCAGTGGACCAAGCTGTACCTTGATCGCGGTACTCTGCAGCCCGACCATCCCGCCGCCGAACAGCTTGGTCTTCAGCCCCACTTCGTGCGCGGCCCGGATCATGCCGACGGTGTCCGGCGGGTACGAACATACCAGCACCAGGTCGGGACTGGTCGCCTGGATGGCGCGAACGATCGGCGTGTAGTCGGTGGTCGATGGCGGGTAAGTCTGATCATAGACGATCTTCAACCCCGCCTTCTTCGCCATTACCCGAGCGCCGTCCATCGCGTTGTGCGGAAATTCCGCATCGGCGCCGACAATGGCCAGTGTCTGCGGTTTTGGGTTCTGCGCCAGGGCGCTCGCGAAAAAGCCTTCCGCAAAGCTTTGTTTCGGTTCCGGCCCGCCGGTGGGAGTGAAGGAAAAATACTTCGGGTAATGGAACTCGCTGTTCACCGCAAGACCGAGCAGGCCAAGAAACGTCCGGTTATGCTGAATGATGATCGGCATCGCCGGTGCGATCATGTTGGTGCCGTATCCGCTGATGATCAGGTCCACCTTGTCCACGTCGAGCAGCTTCGTATAGATACCCGGAATGGTCGAAGGATTGGACTGATCGTCATAATATACCAGCTTCACCGGCCGGCCCAGCAGCCCACCTCTGGCGTTGATGTCGGATTCCCAGATCTGCATCGCCAGCAGTGCGGCCTTACCGTTCGGCGCAAGCCCTCCGGTGAGCGCCATGCCGAAACCGATCGTGATCGGGTTCTGCGCAAAAGCAGGCATGATGCATGCGAGAGCCGCGGCCGCGGCGAGGGCAAGGCGCCTGGACAGCATCAGTAGTTTCCTCCGGTTGATTGCTTGGCCGCATCCTATGGTGAGCCGCAGTGGCGCACCAGAGGGGATGCGCTATGCTGCGCCGGCCGAGCCAGAGGAGCGCCCCATGCAGGACCTTGACGAATTCACCGTCACCGAAGCCGCCCTCGCGCAGATGGCGGACACGCCTGACCCTCGCCTGAAGGAAATCATGGACGCGGCGGTGCGCCATCTGCATGCATTCGCCCGCGAGGTGCGGCTGACCCCGGCTGAATGGCTGACCGGCATCCAGTTCCTGACGGCGGTCGGCCAGGCATGCACGCCGTTCCGTCAGGAGTTCATCCTGCTGGCGGACGTGCTGGGTGTCAGCGCGCTGGTCAATGCGATGCATGACAAGAAGGCGCGTGAACTCGGCACGCAGAGCAGTCTGCTCGGTCCGTTCTATCGCGAAGGCGCACCGGAGCTGCCAGCTGGCGCCAGCATCGCAGCCTCACCATCGGTGCCGGAGATCGTGATCTATGGCCGGATCACCGACAATGACGGAACGCCGATCGCGAATGCGCTTGTCCAGGTGTGGCAGACCAGCGAGCACGGCCTCTACGACCTGCAGGCCGAGAACGCGGCCGAGGTGATGGACCTGCGGGCCAACTTCCGCACCGACGCCGACGGTCGCTATCACTTCCGCACCGTGCGGCCACATGGGTACTCCATTCCGATGGACGGCCCGGTCGGTGAGATGGTGCGGCGACAGAACCGCCACGGCTTCCGGCCGTCGCACATCCACTTTCTGATTGGCGGCGATGGCTATCGCGAACTGGTCACCGCACTGTATTTCGCCGACGACGAGCATATTGGTTCCGATACTGTGTTCGGCGTCTCGGGTTCGCTGGTGGTGAACGCCATGGACGATCCGGACTCGCCCATTCCTGGGCTGAAGGCGGTGCATTACGACTTCCGCTTGGCGCATGCCGAAGCCGGCGATACAGGTCGCGTCGGTGCCGATCCGTCCAGGCTGATGAAGGCGGCCGAATAATGCCCCGCCGGCTGATCGACATATCGTCCCCGCTGATGGCGGGGATCAAGAGCGACCCGCCGCACATGCTGCCGCAGATCGAGTATCTCGACCATCACGCAACCGCGCCGGCTATGGCGGAGTATATGGGGGTGCGGGTCGATCAGTTTCCAAACGGCGAGTATGCGGCCGTGGAGCGCGTCGCGATCAGCACGCACAACGGCACCCACCTCGATGCCCCATATCACTACTTCTCCACCATGAACCACCGGCTCAAGCCGGGAGGCGAACCGTCGTGGCGCATCGACGAGGTGCCACTGGAGTGGTGCTTCCAGCCGGCCGTGAAGCTCGACTTCCGCCATCTGCCGGATGGCTACGTCGCCACGCCCAACGACGTCGAGGCTGAGCTGAAGCGGATTGGCCATAAGCTGAAGCCGCTGGAGATTGTGGTTGTGAACACGGCAGCCGGCGCCAAATACGGCCAGGACGACTACGTCGATTCCGGTTGCGGCATGGGAAAGGCGGCGACGCTGTGGCTGCTGGAGCAAGGCGTGCGCCTGGTGGGCACCGACGGCTGGAGCTGGGACGCACCGTTCTCGCACACGCGCCGCAAGGTGGCCGAAACCGGCGATGCGGGATTGGTCTGGGAAGGTCATCGCGCGGGTCGCGAGATCGGCTACTCGCATCTCGAGAAGCTGCACAACCTGGAGATCCTGCCCGCCGACGGATTCGACGTGGTCTGCTTCCCGGTCAAGGTGCACCGCGCGTCTGCCGGTTGGACGCGCGCGGTGGCTATCCTGAACGGTTAGCAACTCCGCACAAAGCTGGGAGGATACGAATGAACTGGTTGCGTCCGGTCACCGCGGCGATTTCTGCGCTGCTGTTTGCGTCCACTGCCTGGGCTGCTGCGTGCGATAATCCACGGCAGATGGAAGGCTTCAAGACCTGTGCCGACGTGGGCGCAGCGGAACAGGAAGGTCAGTTCATCCTCTACAGCACCGACCCTGAAACCAACATGGCGCAGTATCTCGGGGAGTTCCATAAGATGTTCCCCAGGATCGCCACGAACTACGTGCGGCTCCAGGCCGGTGCGCTCTATGCCAAGGTGAACGCCGAACGCCAGGCGAAACAGTATCTGGCCGACGTGATGCAGATCACCGACATGAGCTTCGTGCTCGATTTCCAGAAGCGCAAAGGCTACGTGCCGTATGCCTCGCCGGAACTTGCCGCGTACAAGTCGGAATACAAGAGTAGCCCGGAAGGGCTGTGGACCTGGGGTGTCATCGTCGTCGCCGGCATTGCCTACAATCCGAACCTTGTGCCCGCCGACCAGGCGCCGAAGAGCTGGAAAGATCTGCTCGATCCGAAATGGAAAGACGCGATCGACGTTAAAGTCTCCAACTCAGGACTCCAGCATGTCACCTGGTACATGCTTCGGCAGATCTATGGCGACGAGTACTGGAAGAAGTTCGCCGAACTGAATCCGCGTGCGTTCGATTCCTATGTGCAGCAGTTCGATCGAACTGTGAATGGTCAGGACAAGGTGATCTCTACCGCCCAGTACTCCGGCTATCTGCAATTCAAGGCGAAGGGAGCACCGATCGCCTTTGTCAATGCTCCTGAGGGGCTGACCGCCACTCCTGGTGTCTATGGCATCCTGGAAAACCCGCCGCATCCGCAGACGGCACGGCTGTTCATCGATTGGGTGCTTGGCGTACCCGGGCAGAAGGCGTTGGCTGCCGCGACCGCGCTCTACTCACCGCGCGGCGATGTGCCGCCGCCGCCCGGCGGCATTCCCATCTCCGAGTTCAAGGTGCTCGCCCCGACCGACTGGGACGCATTCCTGAAGACACATACGCAGTTCGTGCGCGAGTGGGACAAGATGACTGGCATGCGCTGACCCAGGACGCGAAGGCAGCCAACCGGATCGATTGGGCAGCGCAATCAGTGTCGGTGACGAGAGACCCTGCCGATGGCGCGCAGCACCATGCTTGTCGCCCCGTAATCGACATTGGGGAAGATGATCCAATAGGTCGCACAGAGGACTGGACATGCTATCGCGTACGGCGCCAGCGCGGCCAACCAGAAGCATCCACCAAGCATCAGCACCATGAACGCCTGCAACATGGTGAACAGCACCGAGATGGCGATCGGACTCAATGCCAGAGCCACAAACAACCGCCACCATGAGGTTCTGGCAGCGAACAGCCAGACAAGCATGGTGGCAATCGCCGCGCCAAAGCCTGCCATGACAAACCACGACGCGATGCCGTCGGTCTCACTGTACAATCGGTAAAGCGTGCGAGGCACTGCCCAGGCGAGTTCCACGGCCAGCAGCAGCACCGAGGTGAATGCCTGTCCGTTGCTTGCCCTGTATCGGTCCGTCGGATCGTATCCCAGGAACAGGTACTGCGTCACATGCTGGATGGATGCCTTGTAGCTGGTGATGAGGTTGCCCGGGGTGAAGCGGCTGACCGCGATGTAGATGTCGTTCTGGCTGATCAATGCGTCGCGGAAGTGTTGGTCGCCTGCCGGAGCCCGGAGGCACCATCCCAACAGCACCACCACGCCGACCGAGACTGCCAGGTCGGTCAGGTAATGCGCGATCAACCGGGTTCCGCCAGGGCGGGTCCCGGTTTTCGTGGCATCACGCCAGGTTTCCGCGCGCCGGCCCTGCATCGCCTCGCATTTTCGCCGGGAAGGGTTGCAGCGTCCTTTCGGTTACTTCAGAAGCGCCCGTGATCGCGGCACAGCGTCGTGAGTGCATCGACATTAGGCCAGTTCTCGCAGTAATCGACCGCCTGTTCGACCAACCCTGCGCCTTCCCGGGTCAGCACGCTGCCGGCGAGCTCACGGAACTTGTCGCGCAGTTCCGTCTCGGCAAACGGTTGGTGAAAATCGCCCCTGTGGCTGTCGCAGGCGTGCGTCGCGCTGCGACCGTCGGCGAGAACCACGGTCACGCGCGCTGGCCGAAGCCGCGGTGCCATTGCGCTCATCGCCGGATCCTCGGTAACCGTGACGCGGTGTCGCAACGCCACGATCGCCGGCTCATGTACCGCCGCATCGTCGAGCGCGGTATGTCCCGCGTGTCCCCGAACCACCATGGTGGCGGCCGCATGCGGCAGCGAATACTTCGAGGCGAAAAAGTTCGGCGGGTCGGGATTGCGCATAACGGCGGCGAACCGGTAGGTGGCGATATCGATGTGTGCGACCTGATCGGCGTGCGGCTGCAACTCGGCCAGAATCTGTTGCAGACAATCGAGGGCTGGATGGATTGGATTGCAACACGCATAAAGCCGAAAGTAGTTGCGTGCGATGTGCCAGGTCGAGCCGAGGTCGTCCGACAGACCCTCGGCGGCGAAACTGCTGCCGACCAGCTCGCCCAGCGACTGCTCGACCGCGTCGTCTTGCGCCTCGAAGCCGGCCAGCGCCAGCTCGGGCACGAGTGCGGCGGCAAAGCCGCTCATACCCCCGGCGACGTTCAGTGCGGTCGCCCCGGCTACCGCGTTGGTGTAACTAGGAGTCAGCAACAGCGTCGTGGCAACGCGCATCGCGCGCCCGATCCCGCTTGCATCGAGGCCGCGCAGTCGGGCTCCTGCGGCCGCCGCGGCCAATAGCGACACCTGCCCGTTCTGATGCGCCAGCGGCCGCGCCGTGAACCCACTGGCCAGCCGAGCCGCGACATCGTAGCCGAGCAGCAGAGCGGTTAACATATCGCGGCCGGAGCTGCGCATCTGTTCGCCGACCGCCAGCACGCCAGGTAACACCTGCATGGCGGCCTGACCCGAAACAAGCCTCAGTCCCTCGCACAATTCGATCGACCGGCCGGCGATGCCGTTCAGCAACGCAGCAGAGCGTGGGTCATGCGAGGGAAAGCCAATTGCATAGACGGTGGCACCATAGCCCGTGCCAAGTCCCTCGCGGAGTTGGCGAACCTCAGGTCGCTCCGAGCCTGCCAGAATCACCCCAAGGGTATCGAGCAGCACGAGCTTCGTGTGCTGCCGCACCGACACAGGAACATCGTCCCACTGCGTTGCTGCGACGAATGCGGCGAGCTCCTCGATCTGACGCGCCACGGTACGGCTCGCGCTTCAGATCGCTGTCACGCCGCCGTCCACGACGAGGCCGGCACCGTTCATATAGCCGGCATCATCGGAGGCGAGGAATACGACGCCTTTGGCAATATCCATCGGCACGCCCAACCGCCCCCAGGGAACCGTATCGGTCACCGTCTGCCGGACCTTCGCGGCGTCATTGGCCCCAAACCTCTGCGCACGTGCCACGAAGGTCTGCTCGCCCATATCTGTCTGGATGACACCTGGGTGAATCGAATTGACACGAATCCGGTAGCCCTTGCGTGCGAATTCCAATGCGGCCGACTTGGTGAACAGCGTAACACCGCCCTTGGTCATCGAATACAGCGGATCAAGCTGCGAGCCGACGATGCCGGCGATCGAAGCGAGGTTGACAATCGCGCTGCCATGCTCGCTGGACTTCGCTGCTTCACGCAACGCAGGAGCCGCCAGCCTGGTGCCGAGAAACACGCCGGTCATATTCACCGCGACCAGCTTGTTCCATTCGTCCAGGCTGATCTCCTCGATACCCTTGCCGATGAAGACGCCGGCGTTGTTGATTAGGATGTCGAGCCTGCCAAACCGGCTGACGGCGCGGTCGATGGCCGCGGCCCAGTTCTCCTCCTTTGTCACGTCAAGGTGCACATACTCAGCCTGCGCCCCGGCAGCGAGGATGTCTGCAGCGGTTTGGCGCCCGCGATCGTCGAGTACGTCGCCGACCACCAGCCTGGCGCCGGCCTCGGCCATCAGGTGCGCGGTCTCTCCACCGATGCCACGCGCGGCACCGGAGATCAGGGCAACCTTGCCATCGAGACGGTTCATCCCGCTCCATCTCCACTGCTATTCCTTGGGCAAAAGCTTACGAAGCCATGCCTCGCGCGGCAAACCCCACCGGCCAAATTGACAGCTCGGGACCGGCGGCTCACGGTCGGACCGATCAGATGATCGAGGAGAAAGCGAATGGCATCGAAGCCCGTTGAGGTCGTACCGCTGACCCTCCACATCGGCGCAGAAATCAGAGGCATCGATCTCGCCAAGCCGCTGCCGCCAGAGCAACTGAAAGCGGTAAGGGACGCCTTTCTGCAGTGGAAGGTCATCTTCTTCCGCGGTCAGAACCTCGACCACCCCCAGCACGTGGCCATGGCGCGGCAGTTCGGCGAACCGACGATCGGTCATGCGGTGTTCGGGCATGTCGAGGGCCATCCCGAAATTTACTCGGTCGCCAAGCACCGCACCGCGAACGAGAAGTATGAAGCGATGATGGTGACACCGTGGTTCGGCTGGCACACGGACGTTACCGCCGCGGTGAATCCGCCTTGCGCCTCCATTCTGCGCGGCGTGACGATCCCGCCCTATGGCGGGGATACATTCTGGACCAATCTCGTCGCGGCCTATGCTGGACTTTCAGAACCGATGCGCGCCTTCGTTGACGGGCTGCGCGGCATTCACGCGTTCGAACCGCGCGGTGGAGGCGAATACAATGAGCGTGTCAAGCGCCGTACGCTCAAGAGCGAGCACCCGCTGGTTACGATCCATGCCGAGACGGGCGAGCGTGTGCTGTTCGTCAGCCCGTCCTTCCTTAAGTCCGTGGTCGGACTGACGCCGCGGGAAAGCACCAAGCTTCTCGAACTGCTGTGGGAGCACGTGGTGCGCCCTGAATACACGGTTCGTTTCAAGTGGAACCCGGGCGACATTGCCTTCTGGGACAATCGCTCCACTGCTCACCTGGCGCCGCGCGACATTTTGCAGTCGGACTTCGATCGCCAGCTTTATCGGATCACCCTTGTGGGCGAGAAGCTGGTCGGCGTCGACGGCAATCCGTCCAGGTCGATCGAAGGCCTGCCGATCCGGTCAGCGGAGGAAGAACTACGGATGATGGCGGCGGAGTAGCGTTGCCGGGCACTGGTAAGCGAGACACCGGAAATGTTGGCGCAGGTGGCGTCGCGATAACGGTGCCTGTTCCGATGTCCTTTAACAAGGGGCCACAGCAATGGCGCGGATCACGCGTCGCCGCGCTCTGTCGGGGAGTTCGACAGCCGCCTTTGCCGCCATCCCGGCGGTCCGCGCAACGAGGCATGACGGTCAATCATCGCCGCTATACGGGGTCCCTTGCGGTCGCGCGAAGGGGATTGCTGAGGGTGGCAGCCTCATCGTCGTGGATTTTGCCAGCCCGACGGGAGTGACGGTGGTACCCCAACTCTGGGGTGTAGCGATGGCGGGGACGGGCTGGAAGGAAAACTACGAAAGCCCGGCGTGGCGTTCTGCAGTGCGCGCACTGAACTTCCAGTTTGTCCGTCAGCACCTCGAAGGCCTGCTAGGCTCGATCTTTCCTTTTTACAATGCATCACCCAACTGGGCCGCCATTGCGCCGTTCGTGAAGTACGTGCGTGCGGTATTCCCGAATGCGCAGTTGCAGGTCGGCGGCGCCTGGTTCCCCGACTACATGAATGGCCGCAACGGCAATTGGCGAACGGCGAGCGCGCAGGACATAAACTGGGCTGTTTCGATGTGGACCCAACTCGCCAACTACCTGACTGCGCAAGGGGTGACGGTGACGTACTGGGACGGGATATTCAATGAGCCCGACCTCCAGGGACTTGCCGACACCCGCGATACGACCGTAAGTGCTGCCGTAGTCGCCGCCGTCTCATCCGCCGTCTTCGCCGCACTCAGGCAGATCAATCCCGATTGGATATTCACGGGGCCGTGTACGGCGTGGTGGAACCCTGCCTACAACGCAGCGATCAATCAGGCCTTTCCGGCCCTGGCATACAACAGCTTCCACCATTACAACGGCGCCGCTCCGGATTGGCGGAACGTAATCACCGGCCAGGGGGTTTTCTACGGAAATCAGCCTTTCCCGACAGACAGGCGCCCGGGTCTGATCAATGAATACAACCAAGACGTCAACGGGGGCGGACCGAACGGAAGTATGCAGGCCGCCGTTTGGTGCGCGGTACAACTGATGGTGGGAGCAGCGACGCAGAACCTGGCGATCGGTGGTTACTGGCAGGTATCGCCGGATGCACGCTTCCCCGGAGTCACGCAAGACGGCATCGCATATGCCCCGATGCACCTTTTGTCATGCGCCGGCCAGCATGTAATTGGCACTGCGGTGCAGTGCAGCAATCCTGGAACTTCTCCGCGAGCCTCGGTGAACGTCTACACGCTGGCATGTAAGAGGGGGTCGGGATTTGGCATCCTGTTGACCAACTACGGGTCACGCGCCCATTCAGGGCGGATCACGCTGCAGAACTGGCCAGGGAACCCAACGGGCAACGGCACGATCGAAATGTGGCAGCAATTCGGTCACGACAGGGCCGGGACGGTCGCAATCCTGAAAGTGGAGCGCGGAGTGATACCGCACATTACCCTGCCAGAAACGTCGAATACCATTCTCTACACGTAAATCGAGGGAATTGCCAGCATATTGCGGCGCTCGCTCTGAGCTGCCCAAGCTCAGGAGTGGTAGCCGAAACAGATTACGGAGCCCGGTCGATCGTGACGAAATATTGGGCGCGGGTAAGCGGATCCATGCTGCCCAACCCGATCAGGACGATCAGCCAAAAGATCGCCATTACAGCAAACCCTCGGACGACAATCGGCCCGCAGCTCACATGCATAAAGATAAAGCCGACGACAGACAGCATTCCGGCAGCCACGACCAACAGGACCGGACGCATCGAAGCTGGCATGTGAATAAAACTGGCACCGAACTCCAGCGCCCAGAGCAGGACCAGCGCAATCCAGCCAAGAAGCAGGCGGCGGAATCCAGGAGGCATCACACCCGCCCGATCAGATAAATCAAGGGATACAACACTATCCAGATCATATCGACGAAACTCCAGTATATCCCGGTAATCTCTACCGCGCTGTGGTTTCGGGCCGAAAATGCACCACGCCACGCGGACCACATGACAAACGAAACGAGCCCGACGCCAACGACCATGTGAATCCCGTGCAGTGCCGTGCTGACGAAATAGAAGACATAGAACAGACGCGCCCCGCCGGCGTCGGGCCCGGTATATTTGAAGGCCGGATCGGCGAAAAACGTGTGCTTGTGGATATCGTCCATCCACTCCAGTCCAAACTTCAGGTACAGAAACGCAAGTCCCAGCGCCAGGGTCACTGCGCAGCACTGTAGAAGACGGCGTGTGTTGCCTGCGCGGATGAAGGCGAGTCCTGTGGCATAGACGAAGCTGCTGGTAATCAGGATGATCGTATTGATTGTGCCGGTCCAGAGCTCCGTATCCTTGGCGCCTTCATCGAACCCCTTCTGCGCGAAGTGACGACAGAACACCCAGGCGAGAAACAGACCTCCGAAGAACAACGATTCCGAGGCGACGAACAGCCACATGCCGGCCATCGACGTGCCGGACTGATGTCGAGCAGACGAATACTGGAAGCTGTGGGGCACCGTGGCTTCAGACATGACCCTGCACCGCATCGGGCGGTGGGTAGGAGTACGGGCGCTCGGTCACGGTCGGTGTCACAGCAAAGTTCTTGGCCGGGGGCGGCGACGGCGTACGCCATTCGAGGCCGGTCGCGCCCCAGGGATTGCTGCCGGCCCGCTTCCCGTGGAACAGCGACCAGCCTAAGTATAGCAGTGGCAGGAGGTAGCCGGCGGCGAGAATTGCCGCGCCGGCCGATGAAAGCACATTGAGCACCTGGAACTCGGGCGAATAGTGGTGATAGCGCCGCGGCATACCCAGCCAGCCCAGGTAGAACTGCGGAGCGAAGGTCAGGTTGAAGCCGAGAAAGATCGTGATTGCGGCAAGTCGGCCCCACGATTCCGGGTACAGGCGGCCAGTGATCTTCGGCCACCAGAAATGCAGCCCGCCAAAGAATGCGGTTACCATGCCGCCGACCATGATATAATGGAAATGCGCGATGACGAAATACGTATCGTGCAAGTGAACATCGGCGCCGAGTGCCGCGACCCACAGCCCTGAGAGCCCCCCAATGGTGAACAGACCGACGAAACCGAGCGCATAGAGCATGGGGGCCTCAAAATAGATAAAGCCCTTGTGCAATGTAGCGACCCAGTTGAACACCTTGATCGCCGAGGGAACCGCCACCGCAAAGCTCAGGATCGAAAACACCAGGGCGGAATAGACCGACTCGCCGGCCACGAACATGTGGTGACCCCAGACGAAAAAGCTGATTGCCGCAATCGAGATACTGGCCCAGGCAATGAATTCGTATCCGAAGATGCGTTTGCGGGAGAAGCAGGGGATAATCTCGCTGACCACACCAAATCCTGGGAGAATCATGATATAGACAGCGGGGTGCGAGTAGAACCAGAACAAGTGCTGGAATAACACGGGATCGCCATGGATCGCCGGATCGAAGATGCCCACTCCAAAAAACCGTTCCACGCCCAGCAGCAACAGGTTGATCGCGAGTACCGGCGTGGCAAGCACATTGAGGACACTCGTCGCGTAGAGCGACCAGCAGAATATCGGCATCTTGTGCCAATTCATGCCTGGTGCACGCAAGCGGTGGATGGTGATGATAAAGTTGAGCCCGGTCGCAATGGAGGAGAAGCCGGCGAAGATGATGCCGGCGAGAACCAGTTCGACATGGCCGCGGGCAAAGCTGGTCGACAGAGGCGTATAGAATGTCCAGCCAGTGTCCACACCGCCGACGAACAGGCCATACAATGCGAACAGTCCACCGACGTTGAACAGATACCAGCTCATCAGGTTGATCTTCGGAAACGCGAGATCCCTTGCCCCGATCATAAGTGGCAGAATGAAATTGCCGATAACGGTCGGGACCACCGGTACCAGAAAGAACCAGACCATGATCACGCCGTGCATCGTGAACAGGCGGTTGTAGGTCTCGGGATCGTTCAGCAAACCCTGCGGGACGACAAGATTCAGTCGCATCAGTCCCGCGGCGATGCCGCCGACAAAAAAGAACGTTGTCGTGGACAGCAGATACAGCACCGCAATGCGCTTATGGTCCGTGGTCAGCAACCAGCTCGCCAGGCCAAACTTGTCGGTCAGATAGCTCTTCTCGATTTCCGCGGCTTCCACGAGGGTTGCGGCTCCGCTCATGACTGGCGCTCCGGCCCGAGTGACTGGATGTATGCAATGATCTTCAGCAGATCTTCCTCGCTGATCTGGCCGGCGAACGAGGGCATGACCGGTGGGTAACTGGCGACCCGCACGGTTTCCGGCAACATGATGCAGTCGCGGATATAGCGGTCATCGGCCGTGACGACCCGGCCGTCGCTCAGTGTCACCGGGCTGCCATAGAGGCCGGCCAGTCGCGGCGCCCGCACCAGACTACCTGCTTGCGGTCCCCCCGCTCCGTTGGACCCATGGCAGCCGCTGCAACCGAAGCGCATGAACAGAACCTGACCCTGCGCCACCAGATCCTGCGACGCGCCGTTCTGTTCCAGCCAGCGTCGGTAGTCGGGCGCTGACATCACCACGATCTGGCCAATCATGCTCGAGTGCAGCGTGCCGCAGAATTGCGAGCAGAACAGATGGTAGGTGCCGACTTTGGTAGGTTTGAACCAGACCGTATCATAGCGATCCGGCAGAACGTCGTGCTTGACGCGGAATGCCGGCACGAAGAAGTCGTGGATGACGTCTTCGGACGTCAGTACGACCTGGATCGGTGTGTTGATCGGGACGTGCATCGAGTTGATTTCCCGCTGGCCACCCGGATACTGGACCTTCCACATCCACTGCTTGCCGATGGCGTAGATCTTTATCGCATCGGCCGGCGGTTGCTGCAGCCGGACAAACAAATGGGCGCCCCAGATGAAGAAGCCGAAGAACACGATCAGAGTGGCCACCGTCCAGCCGGTCTCCACACGCCACGTACGCTCCGCGATCTGGCCGCGATCGATGCCGCTGTTGTGTCGATAACGCCAGATGAACGTCGCCATCAGGCCAAACACCATTGCCAGCACGGCGCAGGACAACAATAAGAGGCCAAGCATCAGTTGATCGGCTTCAGGCGCGTTGCTGGCCGCGGCCGGCAACCAGAGCCTCATGCCCGATACTCCCGGCGAAACAGCAGCACCGCAAAACCGGCAACGGTTACCACGGCGAGCGCCGCGGCGAGCCTAAGGAGCTTCAGAATGGAAAGTGTATACCGCCCGGTCGTTGCATCGTAGTGGAAGCACAGAAGAAGGACCGGAACCGCCGTGGCCCGGATGGTACCCTGGCTGGCCTGGGCGAGAGCGACGCGCAGGTCACCGGGATGGTAACCGAGGCCAAGCAGGTAGGACGAGATCCTTCCACCGGGCGTGACGATGACAAGGCCGGTGGGATGAATAAACTGCTTGAGGGCTGCGTCGAAGCGGCCCTCGTAACCGGCGGCATCGGTAAGGGCGGCGATCGAGTTACGGCCGCCGGTCAGATAGTGCCAGGCGCGGACCGCCCCCGGCAACGGGAAGGCGGCGAGATCGGCCGCCTTGGCACCTTGTGCGTCGGCGGCGGTCTCGTCGGGATCGATCGAAATCGCCGCGAGGCTGTAGTCTTCGCCGGCTACCAGCGACGTTGCGCCAATCGAACTGAACAAGGTGCCGCGCACGAGGCCGCAGAGATTGGGACAACGATAATAGCCGAAGGCCAGGATCAATGGCCGGCCCTGCGTCAGGTCGGCCAGACGAACCGGATGAGCATCTTCATCGCGGAACAACAACTGCATCGGAAGTTGCTCTCCCGAATGCTGAATCCAGCGATAGCCAGAAAGATCAGGCGCACCTGCGCTGACGGAAATGGGCACCAACAGAAACCCGACCAGGAGTACACGCGCGATCACTGCTTCGCGCCCGTCGCCACTGACGGCGCGGCTGCCGCTGCAGTTGCTGGGCCAGGCCAGCCCGCGATGCCGCTCCTGGCAACCTTGTCCATGGCCACGTCGATCGGGATTCGCACGATCCCGTTCGCCTTGTCGATCCAACCGTAGGTCGTGAGTTGCCGCTGCTCCGCCGCTAGGAAGCGTTGCATCTCCTGACGTGGGCTCGGCTGCAGTCGCGGCTCAGGATAGAGTGGAAGAGGCGTATCCAGCGTACGGTCTGTGCCTGGTAACGGAAACAGCCACAGCACACCGAGCATCACCACGGCCAATGAAGCGAGCAGCAACCCGAATGCGCCACCGATGAAACCCCGGCCGAGATCCGCGGGTTCGTGAGCGGCCGGGGGCAACACCCGTTCGCGGTTGGGCGAGGGTTTGACAGATCCTACAGACAACATCGGGCCGCTGCGGGCCGCACCGGGACGAGCCAACCGAAGCGTTCTGACGGCAACCGACACAAACAGCACAGCCAAACTGCCGGAGAGGAGACGAAAAAGGCCTCGGCGGGCATGCCCGCGGTTCGTCCGCGAGACGCTTCGCTCGGGTTTATGCATGATTATGCTGACCCAAGTGGGGCATTATCGTAAGCCGCGGAACGGCGAGGCTCACACCAGCGGCGACGCCGCCGACAGCAAGCATTGCCACAACGTCGATCCAGTTGAAGCCGCGTGACGAGGACGGAAGGACCAACCACCAGGCACGCGGGACCTCGGCAACGACCAGCATTGCTGCGACTATCACGAGTGCTTGCCGAGATCGCTGCATCGGTGGCCACAAGAGCAGGAAAAAGGGAACGAAGAAGTGCAGCAAGGCGATCAGTCCGGCCACCCAGGCCCAGCCGGACGTAACGCGGTGCACATACCACGCCGCCTCTCCCGGCAGGTCCGAATTCCAGACGACCAGGACCTGCATGAAATCCAGATAGGCCCAGAAGATTGTCAAGGCCAGTATCAATTTGCCCAGGTCCTCGCGCGGTGCCGGCTCCAGCGGGACAGCGATCAGTGCCGCAAGAACTGCAAGCGACAAGGCCAACAGCACGCCTTCGGCGGACATCAGCATGCCGTAGACACTCGACTTGAATTCGGGCTCAAGAGACAGTGTAGAGTCGATCGCAGCGAAGGTGACGCTGAGTTCCAGCAGGATCAGGCAAGGTGCGGCGATCCTGTACAGCAGTGGCTGTGGGTCAGCCCGGCGCAGTGCCGTTATAGTAGCGATACCGATCGCAAGCCACACGACGGCATACCCAATGCCGCGCGCATAGAAGAAGGCAGAATTCAAATACCAGGTGTTCAGCAGTGCCTTGGCTGCATCCGGATGCATCCAGGGGTAAAGCAGTCCAGCGAGCCAGGCGATCGGAACGATCGCAGGCAAGACAATCGCCAGCGCGGTGGTGCCAAATGCGAGTTGCGGCCGAATGGCCCATCCCCAACGGCCGCCCGTCAGGGCATGAATGTGAATCAGCGCGATGCTGCCGAGCGGCCAACCGATCACGAAGATCACCGCCGCCAGCCATGCGTACGCGAACGCCTCAAGATCGGTAAGCGCACCGGCGATGCTGCCCGCCAGGCCAGCCACTCCGGCAATCCAGGCAATGATCTCGGCCCTGCGGTACATCATTGCAACAAGGACCGCTGTTCAGCCGGCACATCGTCGAGCGTGGCGTGGCGCGCGAGCTGCAGCGCGCGGATATACGCGGCGATGGCCCAACGATCCTTCGGCTCGACGCGATCGGCGAACGAATACATCGCGCCGTATCCATCTGTCATCACATCGTAGAAGTGCCGCACCGGTGTATTCAGAAGACGCGACATCGTGTAATCAGGCGGTGGTGGGAAGCCACGCTGCACGATCATGCCGTGGCCGTCACCCAGCTCTGAATGACATGGCGTGCAGTAGATGTGAAAGCGTTCCTGACCACGCCGAAGCAGAGCAAGCGTCAGTGGTGGCGGCACAGCCGGCGCACGATTGAACTCCACAATGTCGAGCGGCTGTGACGCCGGCGCGACCTCGGGTGTATAGGTCTTTTGCTTTGGCTGATCGATCATGTAGTCGCAGCCGGCCAATAAAGAAATACAGACCGGAATAACATGGGAAACCTTCATTCCGCGGGGATCTCTTCCATGCGTAGCGGTCGGTATCTTGCAAGAAGATGCCCTGCTCGGGTCACGTGCTCGGTGTTCTGACTTTCAACCGTAACGATCCAAAGGTCCCGCATTGCCCGGCGCATCGATTGGCAATTGTCGATCGGTTCGTACAGTCGCGGCATGCGGTTGATGACGAAGTAACCGACAAACCCGGCGACAACCGCGCTGAGGATACCAAGCTCGAACGTGATCGGCACAAAAACAGGCCAGGAAAGCAAAGGTCGGCCACCGATGTCGATAGGCCAGTTCCACACATTCACCCAGGTCATTAGAAAAAAGAAGCCGCAAAAACCCACCATTCCGGCAATGAACATGATCAGCGGCAACGGCGATCCTGTCGGATGTTCGTGCAGTGGCTTCGGCGTGTATGTCTCGTACTCGAACTGGTGAGATCGCAAAGCGGCGATTGCATCGCTCAGTTCACTCTCTCTCTCGAAGGCTGCCAGAATTCCGGTCATCTTGCGCGCCTGTCCGCCTCGCGCAGCACAAGCGAGCGCATCTCGTGCAGCGAGATGACCGGTAAGAACCTGATCGCCACCAGAATGCCGGTGAGAAATAGGCCGACGGTGCCGATCAGTGTGGACCAGTCCCAGAAGGTGCCATGAAACACGCCCCAGGCCGACGGGATATGCGGGCGGTGCAGGCTGGTGACGACGATCTCGTAGCGCTCGAACCACATGCCGATCACGACGCCAAGACTGATGACAAGCACGATGGGCTGGATCATGCGCAGGCGCCGCAGCCAGAAGAGTTGTGGCAGAGAGACATTGAAGCAGATCGTGGCCCAATAGACATACGAGTAATAGCCAAGCACGCGCTCCCGGAACATCACGTGTTCGGCCTTGTCGTTGCCGTAGTAGGTGGTGAACGCGTCCATCAGGTAGGAGTAGGCGAGACACAGCGAACTGGCGAGAAGCAGCCGGCAGAGCACATCGAGGTGCCGTCCGGTGATCACACTCTCAAGCCGCATCAGCCGGCGCAGCGGGATGATCAGCAGCAGTACGATGGCGAAGGCCGAGAGCAAGGCGCCGAAGACAAAAAATGGCGGAAATTGCGTCGAATGCCAGCCGACGGTGGCTGCTCCTGCGAAGTCGAGGCCCACGCAGGAGTGGATCGAGACAACGACCGGTGCCATGATCGCCGCGAGAATGCTGTACATGGCATAAAGGTGCTTCCACTGTCGCGAAGAACCTCGGAATCCCATGGCGAAGAAGCCGTAGAAGACCTGCTTGACACGCGTAGTCGCGCGGTCCCGCATGGTGGCGAGGTCAGGCAGAATCCCAGTGTACCAGAACATGATAGACGTAAGCACATACGTATAGAGCGCCCAGAAGTCCCACACCAGTGGACTGCGGAACTGTTCCCAGGTTCCCATCGTGCTCGGATAAAAGAACAGCCAGTAGGCGAACCAAGGTCGACCAAGGTGGATGATCGGGTAAATGCCGGCCGCAGCGGCTCCGAACAGCATCATCGTCTCGGCGATGCGGTTGATCGATGTGCGCCAATCAACGCGGACCAGATAGAACAACGCGGAAATGATCGTTCCGCCCGAGGCGATTGCTATCCACCATACGTAGCTGAGGATTGCGAAGCCCCACATCACCGGCCAGTTGAGGCCCCAGACGCCGATGCCGTTGACGAACAGATAGCCGAGTGACACGACCAGCCACAGTGCAGCCAGCGAGCAGGGGGTCAGGGCAAGATACCACCAGATGAATCCGCGTTCGCGGGTGGCGAGGGCAGCGATCCGATCGGTCAGCGATGCAATGGTGACGCTCGGGTCAATTACCGGATCGTCGAGGCGCGGCGGCTTCACCTGACCTCGCTTCGGGCGACCGAGCGAGTGCCCGATGAAGCCCATACGATCCAGCGAAACGCCGCTCATGTGCGCTCCGCCCCGTCGCCGATGTCCGGGTTCGGGTTGCGTACCACTGCCTCGTACGTCGTCCGCGGGTGCGTATTCTGGTCCTCGAGCATCGCGAAGTCGAGCGGGCTTGTCTTGCGCTTCACCACCTCGTCTTCCAAATTGCGCAGATTGCCGAATGTGAAGACCTGCGCCGGGCAGGCCTGCTGGCACGCGGTCCTGATGTTGCGCTCCGAACGATTCTCGCGATCCGCTGCAATACGCTCCGCGGCGATGCGCTGCACGCAATAGGTGCACTTCTCCATTACCCCGCGGCCACGCACCGTCACTTCCGGGTTCCACGACGCAGGCGGCCTTGGCTGTTGATTACCGTAGCCGTAGAAGTTGAACCGACGCACTTTGTAAGGGCAGTTGTTCGAGCAAAACCGCGTGCCGATGCAGCGGTTGTAAATCATCAGGTTGAGCCCCTCCGAATCGTGGTTTGTGGCCATCACCGGACAGACGATTTCGCAGGGTGCCTGTTCGCAATGCATGCAGAGCACCGGCTCGAAAAACTTGTCGGGATTGTCGATCCCGCCTTCGTGGTAGAGATCTATCCGTAACCAGAACATCTCTCGCTCACGGTACACCTGCTCCTTGCCAACAGTCGGAATGTTGTTCTCCGATTGACAGGCAATGACACACGCGTTGCAGCCGATGCACCTGTTGAGATCGACGCTCATCCCCCAGGCGACCGGACCGGGGGAGACCCATCGATACAGGTGAGGCTCTTGATGTTCGTTGTGCGCGAAATCCGGCTTGTGCTGAAAATCGGCAAGCGTGCCGTGCTTCAGGATCTTGTCGTCGGCCTCCAGCAGGGCGTTGTGGTGCACCGTGCTGGCAAGCCTGGTGTGCCCCTCGGCCCGGGCGAATGTGGGCGCAAACTTGCTGCCAGTCAGTGGGTAGTAGTTGACGCCCGCGCCCTGGCCCACTGAGCCCACCTGAGTGCGGCCACCGCCCAGCGGAGCCGTAACAACATCAGGCGCCTGCCCGGGAACAATCCAGACCGGGGCTGTGACCGCCGCGCGGCCAACCTTGACCTGTACGTTGTCGCCGTTGGCGAGGCCAAACTTGCTGGCGAGTGCCGGCGCGATATGCAGCGGATTATCCCAGGTGAGCTTGGTAATCGGGCGCGGCAATTCCTGCAGCCATGGGTTGTTTGCGTGACGTCCGTCCCACAACGCGGGATCGGGTCGGAACACCAGACTCAGCGCGTGCTGCGGGGGCGCCGGTGGAATGCTGTGTGCCGCATCAGGCCGCAACGGTGTATCCGCGCGTGCGCTCACCGTGCCGGGTACAACACCCTTGGCCAGAGCCTCGCGCCAGTTATCGGGAAAGCTGCCGCTGAACGCAGGCTTCCAGGTCTCCTGAACCAGTTCGATGTCGGTGACTGCCGTCGGACCGCCAAGAAGCATCAGCATCTCGCCTGGCCCGTGGCCACTGAACAGCGGCATAGCCTGGGGCTGCATGATCGTCGCCGTGCCGTCATGCCCGCGTGCGTCACTCCAGGTTTCCCATGGGTGCTTCATCGGGATTGACCACTGCGCGACGCTGGTGGTCTCGTTTGGTTGAACGGACAGCGCGATGTTGAGTGGAACCCGCTTCAACGCATCGGCGAAGCCCAATCCCGCGGGGGCGGCGAACAGCGGGTTCTGATCGATGATCACCAGCGTGCCGACTCTGCCAGCATGCATGTCGTGGACCAGTTCCCCCAGCGACGCCGCCTGGTCCTGAACTGCATGAGCGATCGGCTGGACCAGTTCGTAGGTTGCGTTACGGCCGCCCAGCGCCTCGTTGATCGCATGCACCAACGCATGGGTCTCGGGTGGCTGGTCCGGGCCGACATGCACGAACGCCCGGCCGCGGTTCGTCATGAGATCGGCAATGACCGAATTGGCCCAGTTCGGCGCATCCGGTGGCATGGCGCCCCGGTTCAGCACACCGGCCGCAAGCGCGAGCATGAACCTGTGCGCTTCAGTCGGACCCGCGACAAGATGGTTATCGGCGATCGCGCCCATATTGGTGGCGCTGGACTCGACCACGTAAAGCCGGCTCATCCTCTGCGTGCGCGTCGGGTTGCGGCGGGTCGTATAGTCGCGGGCATACCGGAGCCAGCCGGGTGCCGAGGACAGCAGGTCGCTATCGATCGCGAGGATGACGTCCGCCCGATCGAGATGCGCGACCAGTTCCAGCGGCGCGCCATAGGCGAGGTTTGCGCCCCTGGCGACGTTGTCCCGGCTGATCGGTTGCCACTGGTGCCAGCGCGCCTCGGGATACTGCACGAGCAGCGCATCAAGCTGGCGCGCCAACGTCGGCGAGGTAAGCGTGCCGGTCAGAATGCGCAGCCCCGCACCGCGTGCCTCGCCCAGGCGCGCACGCTCTGCGATAAGCGCCGCCGCAAGCGACTGGTGGTCCGCCGGCATGCCGTCCCTGCTCAGGGCAAATTCACGGTCCGGGTCGTAGAAGTCTAGCACTTCAGCAATCGAAAACGGATCGGCGGCCCCGAGGCTCGACGGATGATGCGGATTGCCCTGCACACGGAATGGCCGCCCCATGTTGTGGGTCACGACAGTCCCCAACGCGTACCCGTCATGCACGTGTGCCGTCGCATATTCGTTCGGCAGGCCAGGGACGATATTGGGCGGATTTCGCACCGCCGGTATCAACAGCCCGCCCGGTGGCCCCGAATCGCAGGCGGAAAGGCCGCTCAGAGCGAACACGGCTCCCATCAGTTGCAACACGCGGCGGCGCGACGCGCCATCCAGTCCTGGCGCCAGCGAAGGAAATTCCGCGGCGGCCCGTGCGAGGAACTCGGGGTCGGCTGCGAGTTCCTGGGTGCTGCGCCAGAGACGCCGTCCGGTCAGCGGTGGCATATCGAGCACTCGGTCAACGGACGGCTGGGGATGTGGTACTCGGCCAGCAGCGCCGAGGGCGGTGGTGTATCCGGAGTGCGGCGCCACTCGGTATTGTATATCTGGCTCGCCGGACGCAGCCGTGGGCCAGGATTGTTGTGACAATCCAGGCAGAACTTCATGGTAAGGGACTTTGCCTTGTACATCAGCGGCATTGTGTCCACTCGGCCGTGGCACTCATCACACCCGACACCCTTCGCGATGTGAATCGAATGGTTGAAATAAACGTAGTCCGGCAGATTGGTGACACGGTGCCAGGCGATCGGCTGGCCATCGGCCAGACTGCGGCGGACTGGCGCGAGAAGCGCCGCATTCGTCCAGATCTGCGAATGGCAGGTCATGCAGGTATAGGTCGGTGGCAGTCCGGCGTTTGCCGACACTTCGACCGACGTATGGCACATGCGGCAATCGATCCCGAGCCCTGCAACATGATGCTGGTGGCTGAACGGGACGGGTTGATCGACGAACCAGCGGACATTACGCTGATAGTCCATCCGCGGCCAAAGCCACCACCATCCCAGCGTGCCAGCGAAGGCGGCAAACGCGCCAAGCAGTATCACCTTTGCAGTCAGATTAGCGCTCGGACCGAAGACCGCCACGACTCCCCTCGCGCGCCGGAATGCGGCGGTGCCGTCAACGGTCAGCCGGACGGCTGGTTCATTCAGAGGCTCCTCAAATAGGTGTGTGGCGCCAAACCGACCGCTGCGGGGCCAAATATTCTCGCTCCTCGAACCGATCTGTGAACGTTGTTGCGCGGCCACCGTTAGGAACATTGCACCAATCGGGCCGCAAGGGGTGCCGCATGGGATCTCGCATCGAAGATTACGCACTCATTGGAGATGGCAGGACCGCCG
>DATBKQ010000740.1:0-5578 GCA_036555825.1 Acetobacteraceae bacterium
GGTGGTCACAGCCGACCAGTGCATCTGCGCCGAGACGCCGGCCGAGGCGAACGAGCTGGCCGAGCGTCACATGGCCTGCTTCGTGGACAGCAACCTGGAGCACTACGAACTGATGAGTACCCACTTCGCGACCGCGAAGGGTTACGACGCCTATGCGAAGAAGTCGGAGATCGCCCGCACTGCGGGACGCGACGGCCTGGTGAATGCGCTGTTGCAGGTGGCGGTGCGCGGCACGCCCGATCAGGTCCTTCGCGCGTATGAGGAGCGGCGGCAGCTGCTGGGCGCTTACGAGCTGAACAGCTCCTTCCGCTTCGGCGGCATTCCGTTCACCAAGGCCGAGGCCTCGATGCGGCTGTTCGCGAAGGAGGTGCTGCCGGTGCTGAAGCAGTGGCGGGTTGGGGCGCAGGAGAGCGTGGCCGTGCCTGCCTGATATCCGCTCCAACGCAAAGATCGCAGAGAGGCGCGACTTTTCGACCCATCTGCGCCCCTGCATTCACTGTTCGCTATTTCTGCTGCAAGCCGGCTGCCAGATCGTCATAGGATCCCGGAAAGTACATGACGTTGTACCAGGGCCGCTTGCTCATGGCCTTGGCGAGCCCAAGGACCTGCGAGCCGTCGAGGCCGAACAGCACAATTCGCCGATTGAAATCGTCGAGCGGCAACGGCGGGTTCGTCAGCTTGCCGGACATCATCTGCTTGAGCGTGTCATCGAGGGATTCGGTGGTCAGATTGCGCGCGCCCGGCAAGCTTCCCCTCGCGAAGTCCTCTGCAGGCCGCGCATCGATGAACACGGCGGTCCCGATCTGCCTTGAAGATGCGGACAATGCCATTCAACTCGATCACGGTCGGACCGCCGAGTGCACGCCACACCGGCATGCCGAGCTGATAGCGCCGCACATTGGTGAAGCCCGCCGCAACCAATCGGTCGGCCAGCCGGCGGCTCGCCTGGCAATACGGGCCATTGCAATAGACAACAAGTGCGGCGCCCTTGTTGCCCTTCGTGAGTCGCTCCACGGCGGCGATCTGATCATCAGATGGCTCATCGACGACGCGCGCACCGGGGATGTGACCAGCGTCGAACTCCGCGCGCGGCCGCGCATCGATGACGATGGCGGTTCCGTCTGCCAGAATGCGGCGCAGTTCTTCGGTGCTTACCTCCCCCGGTCTTGGCACCAGGCTCCATCAGCGTTGCCTGCTGGATATCGCCGGCTTGCGCGAAGGCGAGACCCCCATGGGCAAACGACAAGGCAAGTGCTGCGGCGACGAGCCCAGTGAAATGCACGATCCTCATTGCATGCCTTCTTTTGACAAAGCCTTCACCCTGCTGCTCTTTGCGAGGAGAAAGGCGACGAGGTGACAGCCTAGATGCATGCTCATGCCATTGATACCAGGCCTCGATGAGCATGACTCGTATCATCATGGCCTAGTCAGGCCATCCACATCTTCGACTGTGACACAAAGGAAGACGTGGATGGCCCGCCCATGTGGTTGGGCTTGACCCGACCATGCGCGGGCCATGACGAAACGGGTTCTCGTCATCGAGGATTGGTATCCTCCCGCTTGAGTGGCTTCAGCACTTTGTGAGTCAATCCCCGCTTCACATCGAACGACGACCGCTTGCCCACCGCTCCGAGGTTGGCGTTCACCCACATCTCGGCGGTCTGGTAGCCGGCGTCATGCAGTCGCGACAGCAGCTCCCACGACGTGCTGCTTTTCGACATGAATCCGAGCTGCGCCATGAATGCGTCATCGCCGATGCTGTGCAGCCGGACCGGCTTGTAGCGCCCGGAATACGGCACTCCCTGCGCCTGCAAGTCCGCGAGCAGGCTGTTGACCGCCTCGATCGCGTTGACCTCCAGCACCACCGACGCGTTGAAGGTGACCTCGTTCAGCCGGTCCAGGATCGCCGGTGCCGAGTGCGGCGGCATCGCGTCGCGGTGGAATGCATTCACCAGCACCAACACGAGATCCTGGGCGTGGTCCAATAACGCCGCCAGCGGCGGATTGCCGAGATAGCCGCCGTCCCAGAGCGGCACGCCGTCGATGCTGACGGCCTTGAACTCGGTGGGCAGACAGGCAGACGCCCGCAGCGCAGCGGTGGATATGTCCGGCTGGGTGAAGACGACCCGGGCGTTGTTTGTCACGTCAGTGGTGCCGACGAACAGGCGCGGTGACATGGCGGCGTTCAGCGTCGCAAGCTCCGCCGCCGGGAAGGCTTGCGCCACGATCGGCACCAGGGCATCGCGATAGAACGGATTGGTGTAAGGCGAGACGACAAGGCCCAGCGCTTCCAGGGCGATGGACATCGGCGACCAGTCAAGATTGAACCCGCCGAACGGGCCCGGCTCGCCAAAGAACAGCGGGTTGCCGGCACGCAGACCTCGCCGCGAGACAGTCTGCCAGAAGTCGCCAAGCTTCCGCCGCGCCAGTTCCGGCCCGCCCGAGACCAGGCCGCTGACCGTCAGCGCGGCATTGAACGCGCCCGCACTGCTGCCACTGACGGCAGCGATATGAATGCGTCCGGCGCTGACCTCCTGAAGCAGGCGGTCCAGCACGCCCCAGGTAAACGCCCCGTGCGAGCCGCCGCCTTGCAGAGCCAACGCGATTGTCGGGGCTTCATGTCGGGACATTCGCTGACCGTTGCCGCTGCCGGGCTCACACCCTACCATCAGCCCCATGCCCACATCCAAGCCGTCCCAGGTGGACATCGTCCTCGTCCACTCCTCCGACCTGCACGTCGATGACGCGACCTCGGCCAGCAAGCACGGCGAAGGTATCGCGGGCCTTACCGCCGTGCTCGCCGCCGCCCACGCGGCCTGCGCCGACATCGTGCTGCTCGCCGGCGATACGTTCGACAACAACCGGGTGCCATCGCCGGTTCTCGCCCGCGTCGCGGACCTGCTGGCCGATGCCGGCCGTCCCATCGTGATCCTGCCTGGCAATCACGATCCCGCGCTGCCCGACAGCGTGTTCGTTCGCGGCGGCCTTGCCGCGGTCCCCAATGTCAGCATTCTCGGCATCACCCATGAGGAGGCGGTCGGACTGCCGTGCCACGACCTGGAAATCTGGGGCCACGCGCATCGCGACTACGAGGACATGGCGCCGCTGCGAGGTCCCCGGCCGCGCACCACACGCTGGCAGATCGCCATGGCACACGGTCACTACGAGCCGCCGCACAACCTGGCGACGCCGCTGCGGCCCTCCTGGCTGTTCAGCGACGCTGCGATCGCCGCCACCGCGGCGGACTACCTCGCACTCGGCCATTGGGACCGCCACGAGCGTGTCGGCGACGGAAGCGTACCGGCCTACTACTCCGGGTCGCCCGATCTGGCGAAGACAGTCAACCTGATCCGCCTGACCCCGGCCGGCGAAGTGCTTGTCATGCGCGAACTCCTGCGCTCGGATTGCACCTGATCCAGGAACCAGTGGAGTGCCTGCATGCGCTACGCGCCGATCAACTTCCGACAGAAGTTTTCCCTGTTCGACGAACAATGGCAGCCGAAGGTTGTCGCCGAGATGAACGATTATCAGTTCAAGATCGTGAAATTGCAGGGCGACTTCGTCTGGCATGACCACAAGGACACCGACGAAACATTCATCGTCCTCGAAGGCGACCTGCGGATCGATTTCCGCGACGGGGCGGTGCGGATTGCGCCGGGCGAAATGTTCGTCGTACCAAAGGGCGTCGAACACAAGCCATATGCGGAGAACGAGGTGAAGCTGCTGCTGATCGAGCCTCGCGGAGTGCCGAACACCGGTGAGCAAAGCGGCGAACGCACCGCGCCGAACGACGTGTGGATCTGAGCGTGCCGCCTGAGTTCCGGCAGCATCGGGGCGTGAGGAGGATTCAGCCATGCCTTTGCTCTACGAACGCACCGGTCCCATCGCCGTCCTGACGCTCAGCCGCCCGGAGGCGCGCAACGCCTGGTGCGAGGAATTCCAGACCGGCCTGCGCCAGCGCCTGCCGGAGCTGGAGGCCGATCCTGACATAAGCTGCGTGATCCTTACCGGCGACGACAGGGGCGGCGCGTTCAGCGCCGGCGCCGACCTGAAGAACCCGCGGACCCACACCATGGACTCGGTCGCGGCGTTCCTGCAGGACCTGCCGAACCGCCGCCGCGCGCATCCGATCCCGATGCTGACCGACTTCGCCAAGCCGATCATTGCCGCGGTGAACGGCTATGCCGTCGGCATCGGCTGCATTGTCACCTATTGCTGCGATCTCATCGTCGCCTCGGAACGCGCCGAGTGGCGGCTGCCGCAGAGCGGGTTGGGCATCATTCCCGCACAGGGCGGCGCGACCCGCCTTGCGCGCTGGGTGGGCAAGGGTCTCGCGATGCGGCTTGCCCTTGGCTTCCCGCTGAACGCCGAGGAGGCGTATCGCATTGGTCTGGCGCAATGGCTGGTGCCGCATGACCGCCTGATGGGGCAGGCCATGGAAGTCGCCGAACACATTGCCTCGCTGCCCCCGCTGGCCACTCGGCTCACCAAGGAGTCGCTCAACCGTGGCATCGACCTGCCGCTGGCGGATGCCGCGCTCGGCGACCTGTATCGCTTCGCGATGCTGGAACTGACCGAGGACAAGCAGGAAGCCCATCAGGCCTGGCGCGAACGGCGCAAGCCGCGGTTCAAGGGACGCTGACACCGCCCGCCTGCCGCAAATGGAGGTTTCAATGCCCAATGACGTGCATCTCGTCGGAAGCGTGCCCCTGAGTGACGCGGAAGCGGTGTTCAGGGCGGTAAGTACTGAGCTTGGTCCATGGCTGAAGCGGGTTCCCGATGGCGAAACCGGGGCGCGGACCAACTGGATACGTTGGCAGCGAGAGATGCTGAACCAACATCCCGCCATGGAGGTCGATCCTACCATTCCGCCCCAGGAATTTCGTCTCTGGGATGGCCGGCTGTTCCGCACGATGGAAATGCTGCGCTTCCGGCCGGGCACGGACCTGGACAGCGTCAGGTTCCACACGGGTTATGCCGAAGCGGCGATCGACTCGTACGCAACTTTTCGCAGGCTGCGCAGCGACGGACTGATTCCACCCAGGCTGCGGTTCCAGGTATGTCTGCCCACACCGATGGCAACCGGTTACATGGACATAGGCCATCACTCACGCGCTGATTTCCTCGCAGTCTACGAGCGCGCACTGCTGGCAGCCGTAAGTGACATGATCCAGGCGATCCCCGGAGGCGATCTATCGATCCAGTGGGATGTCTGCCAGGAGGTCGTTTTGTTCGAGGGTTACTTCGCAGATCGCCCGGCGAACTACAAACAACAGGTCTTCGAGGAATTGGCGCGACTGGGCAATGCGATACCCACAGACGTCGAGTGCGGTTATCACCTGTGCTACGGATCACCTCGCGACGAGCACGTGGTGATGCCGAAGGACATGGCAGTGCTACGGGAAATCACGCAGGCGATTGTGGATGGACTGACCCGACCGCTGAATTTCCTGCATCTGCCAGTACCGCAGGCCCGCAGCGACGATGCCTATTTTTCGCCGATGCGCGATTTCAGCCTGCCGCCAGAAACTGACCTCTACCTTGGTGTGATCGCAGAGAACGACGGCGAGGGCGATCG
>DATBKQ010000741.1:0-5875 GCA_036555825.1 Acetobacteraceae bacterium
CATCTGCGCGCCCATGTTCTCGAACTTGTCGCCGAGTTCGATCTCCTTGGCGACGGTGACGCCGTCCTTGGTGATGCGAGGGGCGCCGAAGCTCTTGTCGAGCACCACGTTGCGGCCCTTGGGGCCCAGCGTGACCTTCACGGCGTCCGCCAGTATGTCCACTCCGCGAAGCATGCGCTGACGCGCATCGCCGCCGAACCGCACATCCTTTGCTGCCATATCATATCCCTCCCATTGCGCAATCTGCTGGTGCCGCAACCATCCTCAGGCTGCCTTTCGCCTGGCGGCGGGCTGCCCTTCGATGATGCCCATGATGTCCGATTCCTTCATGATCAGCAGTTCCTCGCCATCGAGCCTGACCTCGGTGCCGGACCACTTTCCGAACAGGATGCGGTCACCCGCCTTGACGTCGAGCGGCACCAGTTTGCCGGCCTCGTCGCGGGCGCCGGGACCGACAGCGACAACCTGGCCTTCCATCGGCTTCTCCTTGGCGGTATCGGGAATGATGATCCCGCCCGCGGTCTTTTCCTCGGCTTCAAGCCGGCGGACCACGACCCGGTCGTGCAGAGGACGGAACTTCATAGGGATCCCTCCTGTGTGGATATTGGCGTGTTTGCCAACCTTCGCGCCGCCCAACCTGCGGCGCCGGCGGCTTGATTAGCACTCTTTGTCCAGGAGTGCTAGCAGGCAGGAACATTCGGCAAAGAACCGAGACGGCACCCGCCTCGCCCCTATGCGTGCAGCCGGACCATTGACATATGCAAATGCAAATGCCCTGGCCGCTGTGGTAATGCAGGCCGGCTTGGCCGAGCGAGCGGGCCACTGCGGCAGCAAGGGGGAAACCATGAGCACGACCACTGCGCCCGCGACGATCAGGCCGACGGGTGGCGCTCCGCCAGCGCAGGACGGCCCGGGTCAGCGGCCAGGGGCAGCGGCGGCAAGCTTTCTGCAGATGGTTGAACAGGCACTCAACGATCTTTTCCTGCTGAAGATCACCACTGTCATCGGCCCCGTGCGCATCGACGGTGAAGGCACCGACACCACGGTCAGGCTGCGCAACGCGGACGAAGGCGATGGCATGATGACGGAGATCAATCTGCTCACCGGCAAGGTCAACAACGTGATCTCCGGTTCGCTGGCGACCGGGCCTCTGGCGAGCTTTCGCGACTTCCACGCGAACCAGATCGAACGCAGCCAAGCCATTGTGCTGGGCAACCTGACCGAACTGCGGAAGCTGGCCGCCTCGCTGATTCCAACCGGGCGCCAGTAGGGTCCTGCGCTTGATGCAAGGCCTCGACGCCATTGCGCGTAACCTGCTCAACCTCGAGGTCAATACCATTCTGTGTGACGGCATATCGGCGGAAAAGATGCCGGACGCGGCTCATGCGCTGCTGGACGTCGCCCAGCGGTACCATCGTTTCCTGCTCAACCGCATCGGCGACTTGCGGCAGGAGGGCATCGATGTACGGCCAGGTCTTCCCCCGCTCGCCGCCAACGGAGCGACCGTCGATTTCGAGGCATGGCAGCCGCGCTCGGCGAACCTCGCGGTGTTCGAGGCATTGCGTGCTGCTGCGCAATGCTGCGTGGCCGCGTTGCATCGCAACCCTCCGCACGGCTGGGAGCAACGCCAGGTCATCTTCGACCGGATTTCCGTAAACGCCGAGCAGATCAAGGCCATCTATCGCAACCTAGGGGAGCAGGATGTCACGTCCGGCGTCACGGCGATTGATATCGGCGCATCCCTCGATCATGCGCTCGACCCGGGTGCAAGGCTCAGCCAGAGCGAGGTCGTGCTGTTGCGCAAGATATGGGAAGTCGGCACCGAGATGATAGCGATGCAGACAGTTGTGCTGATTGATGGTGACGTATTCACCCGTGTCCAGGCCGGCTGGCAATCCGATGCCGATCAGGCATTGCATACGCTGCACCGGCAGGCGGTCGAGACCTGCGTCACGCAATGGACGAACCTGTTCCGTATCGCGGCGGAATTGCTGGGATCGGTATTTCAGCCGTTTTTTCGCGAATCTCCGCCAAGCCCGGATTCTGTCCCGCGCAGCGCCTAGCCGAGCCTTGAGCCAGATCCGGGCAACACTATCGCTGCTGCGCCGCACCAGCGGTGCCTCGATCGCCGGCGACGCAAGACTGCTTGCCGACCTGCTGCACCGGGGCGGCGTCTCTCTAGTCATGCGCGACACGGCCGGTGCGCCGGCTGCACGGATTCTGGTTCAACCGGATGGCGATGTCATAATGACATGCGAACATCGGTGCCTGCTCGATCCCGCGCTGCGCACGCGGGTTGGCGATCTGCAGCAGGCGATGCGTGCCCGCCTTGCTTCGGCGACACGACCGCTCGCCGCCTTTGCAATGGCAACGCGAGGTTTGGCCGCTGCCGTTTCCTTGCTGGCCGCCGAACAGACAATCGAGGATATCCACCGCTGGTTGGTCCAGGCCGCTCTGGCCGCCGCGATCCTTCTGGCGGTCATGTCCGCGGAACCGATATTGCGGCGGCGGCTGCTGCGTTGGCTGTTGCGCAGCTTTTTGAAATGATGGCGGCCTCGCCTTGGGTTGATCCAGATCAAACCGACAGTTTACTTGCCACATTTCAGACAATCGAGGGCAGTTCACAATTTTAGTGGATTTGTTAATTTTTCGTTGACTTCTCGACCGATCGTTGTATAAGTGCAGCGTCCCCGGACGGGGGTTTGGCGCATAGAAATTACCCCTCACGGTTTTCTGGCTTCTTCTCTTTTCTCATACGCAGGGAATTCACGGCCATCGCAGGAGCCGACCGTCTCCGACCCTGGGCATGAGCAAGGAGTGCAGCAATGCGCAAGATGCTTCTCGCCAGTGTGTTCGCACTGGTCCCGTTCATCGCGTTCGCTGGTCAGGATCGGGGCGGGTTCATCGCGGCAGGCGACGCCAACATTGCCTCGACACAGGCGGGTTCGACTGCCGGCGTGTCCAGCGTCCAGGGTACCGGCGTGCAGACGAAGGCCGCCGGCAATGGTGCCGTGCTGATTGGTGCGGTGTCCGGCAACTACACGCGTATCAATACCGGAGCGGCGGCGGGGGCCGGACCGAAAGGTTCGTACACCAACACCACCGCGGCACAGACGAACATCGGGGACACGGTCGCGGGCGGGTTGGCTGCCAACAAGCCGCTGGACGAGCATCGCGGTAACGACTTCCGCACCCGGGGCGATGGTGCCTTTGGCAGTGCGGGTGGCTTCCAGACCAGCGCCGACATGGGAGGCAGCACCGCGAAGGCCAGCAACCTGAACATGGGTGGCTTCGTCGCCATCCAGCCAGCGCCAGAGCACGGCAAGCCAGGCCGCGGCCACTGATCAGGCTTACAGCGTGAGGGCGGAAAACCCGCCCCGCGTGGTCCGTAGGAGAAATCCAATGAGACATATGCTCCTGGCCGCGACGGCATTGGTGATGCTCAGCAGCGCGGCCTATGCTCAGACTTCTTCGTCCGGGTCGCACAGCCAGTCGTCGGCCACCAACGCGTCGGCTTCGACCTCCTCGTCGATGTCGAATCCGCGTGTGAACGTGATTGGCAATCCGATCGGCAACGGTGCCTCGTCGAGCAGTTCGGCGGCGCGAGCCACCGCCAACACCCAATCGCGGTCGCAGTCGTCAGCGGTGGGTAACCGCAGCAACATCGTCGTCAACACCTATGCTGGCGTCGATGGCTCCGGTAACAGCAGCAGCGGTGCGCGCGCGAGCGCCGGCGGCGCGTCCGGCAATGGCGCGACGACCCCGGCGGGCGATCCGGCCTACAGCATCGACTACAGCGGCGGCTACAGCATCCATAACGTGCCGGAGGTGATTCCACCCAACGTGGTTGGCGGCAACCCGTGTGCCGTCGGTGCCTCGGGTGGCCTGGCCGTTTCCGGCTTCGGCATCGCCGGCGGCGCCACCTGGGCCGACAAACAGTGCGAACGCCGTCAGCAGGCGGCGCTGCTGTACAGTATCGGCAAGCCACGCGCGGCAACCGAACTGATGTGCCAGGACGACAACGTCCGCGCCGCGCTGCGCGTCGCGGGCGAACCATGCGCCGCCGATCAGGTGCAACAGCCGGCAGCGCATGCGGCCGCGACGGCGCCCGTCCTGGCCGCGCCAGTGGCCGCGCCGGTCACGGCGGAGAAGGTCCGGCCCGAGTGGTGCTACACGGCGTCGCCGGCCGAGCTGCGCCGCCATACCGAGTGCAACGTTGCGTTGTGAATGCGAGAGGCAGCAGCGTCCTGCCCCCGAAGCTCGCTGCATTCCGCGACGAACGGAGGGGATGAGCAGGCCACTGAAAACAAGGAACGGCGTCCCGATTCTGAAGTGCAAAGGACTTCGGAAACGGGACGCCAGACCCCAGTGGACCGGGCACCTGACAGGTCTTGTTCGATGCCCGGCCATGCTGACGCCGACAGGCCTTGCCGCTATGACGGCAGCGGCTGCGTTTCGGAAAGGGGAGCCATGGGCTGGTCCATCCCGGTCGGTACGATCGGCGGCACGACAATCCGCATCCATCTGACTTTCCTTCTTCTGCTGCTCTGGATCTTCGTTGCGCATTACGTGCAGGGCGGAGTCCACGCAGCGCTGCAAGGCGTGCTGTTCGTCATCCTGATATTCGTCTGCGTCGTGTTGCACGAGTTCGGCCACGTATTCGCGGCCAAACGCTACGGGGTGCATACGCCGGACATCACCCTGTTGCCGATCGGGGGCGTCGCTCGTCTGATGCGAATCCCGGAACATCCCTCGCAGGAACTGGCCATCGCGGTGGCCGGCCCGCTGGTCAACCTGGTCATCGCTGCCGTGCTTTACCTGATACTCGGCCGGATTCCGCCGCTCGCCGGCACCGAGGTGCAGAATCCAGGCATCGACATGCTGACGCGGCTTGCCGCCGTGAACGTCTTCCTGGTGCTGTTCAACGCAATCCCGGCATTCCCGATGGACGGTGGCCGCGTCCTGCGCGCCTTGCTGGCGTATCGCATGGGATTTGCCCGTGCGACGCAGATCGCGGCATCGGTGGGACAGGGGCTGGCTTTCGTGTTCGGCCTGCTCGGTCTGTTCGGCAACCCGCTGCTGCTGTTCATCGGCCTGTTCGTGTATCTGGGTGCCACCGCGGAGGCGCACGCCGTGCAGATGCGCCAGGTGGCGCGCGGAATGCTCGCGGCCGATGCGATGATCACCGGTTTCGAAACCCTGTCGCCGACCAGCAGCATCAATGACGCGGTGCAGGCGCTGATCCGCACCACCCAGCACGAGTTTCCTGTGGTCGATGGCGGCGGCCGGTTGCGCGGCGTTCTCACGCGTGATGCCATGATCCGCGCCTTGCAGCAGCAGGGGCGGGACGCGCCGGTGCTCGACGCCATGACGCGGGACATCCCGGTGGTGCCGTCCCGCCAAAGCCTCGAGGAGGTGCTGCGCCTGCTGCAGGAGCATAACGCGCCGGCCGTGGGCGTCACGGCAGCGGATGGGCGCTTCGCCGGTTACGTCACGGCGGAGAACATCGGCGAGATCATGATGGTGCACGTAGCCAGACCGCCATCGGCGGGTACAGGCGCCCCGCCGCGTCGGGCGGTCAATCCGTGGGGGTGAGTGTCAGGTTGGCGGGGCTACGGGACTGACCCAGGTTCTGCGAGCAGTCGGGTTACCTCGCCCTTCAGCAAAGGCAGATCGCGCTCGATTACGTCCCACACCAGTTGCAGGTCGATGCTCCAGTAGCCGTGAACGAGCCGGTTGCGGAAAGCAATCACCTTAGAGCGGTCTCAGCTTGGCTGGAATCGCATTGGAGGGATTGAACTAACCCGCTGACGCGGGAGGTGCGTTCTGCGGTAGCGGAGAGTTCGGGAGCGTTCGGTCTGCCAGGGTTTGGTTG
>DATBKQ010000742.1:0-2520 GCA_036555825.1 Acetobacteraceae bacterium
GAGCGGGCGAGGTGATACGTTATTCGAACCGGCACGAAATCGAGCCCAGCGGCCCGTAATCGATGTGGAACTGATCGCCAGAGCGCGCCTCCACCACGCCGGTGAACGAGCCGCTGAGCACGAACTGGCCAGGCTCCAGTGCGACATCGAACGGTGCCAGCCTGTTGGCGAGCCAGGCGATCCCGTTCGCCGGGTGGTTCAGCACCGCCGCGGCAACGCCCGACTCCTCGATGATGCCGTTGCGATAGCAGAGTACCGCGACCCACCGCAGGTCCACCTCCATCGGCCTGATCGGCCGGCCGCCGACAACCACCGCCGCGTTGCCAGCATTGTCGGCGATGCTGTCCAGCACGCAGCGCGGCTGGTTGGTCTCCGGATCGACGCGATGCGTCCGCCCATCGACGATCTCCGCGGCCGGCACCACGTAGTCGGTGGCGTTCAGCGCGTCGAAGATCGTGCAGTCCGGCCCTTTCAACCGCCGGCCGATGATGAAGCCCAGTTCGCACTCCAGCCGAGGCTGGATGAACCGGCTCATCGGGAGCTGCGCGCCGTCCTGATAGAACATGTCCTCCAGCAGCGCGCCGTAGTCCGGCTCGGTGATGTTGGCCTGGCGCTGCATCGCCCGCGAGGTCAGCCCGATCTTATGGCCCTTCAGCCGGTTGCCCTCGGCCAGCTTGAGCTCGACCCACTTGCGCTGCACCGCGTAGGCATCCTCGGTGGTGAAGCCGGGATAGACCACGCTGGGCGGCCGCATGCGCTCCCGCTGCTTTTCGGCCGTGTGATAGCCGCGGGCGATCTGCTCGATCGTGCGCGCATCCAGCATGTCAGGAGAGCACGGCGATGAAGTCGGCCTGCACCAGCGCGCGGCTATCCGGCGGCAACGGCTGCGTGTGCCGCGCCGGCCGTGCGTTCGGATCGGGGAACATCTTCACCCACTCGTCATTCAGCGCGGCGCGCTGCTTGGCCGGGTCCTTCACCCAGAACGTCACCTTGATGATGTCGTCCACGGTACCGCCAGCCGCCTCGATGTCGTGGCGGATGTAGCCGAACACGTTGGCGACCTGTTGCTCCAGGGTGGGCGGCAATTCGCGCGTGCCTGGATTCGATCCGCCGATCACGCTTGACATGACCATGTTGCCGACCCGGCTCGCATTCGGGATCGGGTTCTCGTGCCGCGCACGCGACCCGTTGATGCTCTGACGCTTCGCCATGACGGACCTCAGGCGGTGACAGGTTGCTTGAACACCGGCACGTTCTCGGTGCGATCCTGCAGCGCCTCCGATCCTTCGGTCGGCAACTGCTCCGCGTAGTTCAGCGCGGCGTCGATGTCGCCTTCCCACACCGCGCGCGGCAGCTCATACAGCAGTTCAACGCCGTAACCGTTGGGATCGTGGATATACAGGCTGTGCGTCATGCCGTGCTCGGTGCGGCGATCGAACTTGACGCCCTTCTCCTGCAGATAGGCGAGCTGCTTCAGCCAGGCCTCGCGGCTCGGGTAGGCGATGGCGATATGGCTGATCGCGCACTGCATGCCGTGCATCGACCATTCTGCGGGCGGCGGCGGCAGGTTCGGATTCTCGATCATCGCCAGGTCATGATGGCTCATCGCACCGCCGCCGTGATCGCCGCTGTAGAAGCGCATCTTCGGCGGGTTCGGCCGCTTGGGCGTGGCGTGGATTTCGCCTACCTGCTTGAAGCCGAGGATTTCGGTCCAGAACCGGTGCGACTCCTCCATGTTGCGCACGTTGATGACGAGGTGATTCAGGCCGACAGGTGTTGCAGGGGAGTTAGGCATGGCGAACGTTCCCTTCGCATTCGATGATGACGGGAGTATAGCCCGGCCGGTTTCGGCCGTCACGGCCACGCGAACGGACAGGAGGACGTCATGCAGAGCAGCCGCGACCGCATTTTGACCAGCCACGCCGGCAGCCTGCCACGGCCGGACTCGCTGATCGCGGCGAACCAGGCGCGCCAGTCCGGCGGGATCGATGAGGCGCAGTTCCAGACGCAACTGCAAGCGGCGGTGGTGGATGTCGTGCGGCGCCAGCAGCAGGCCGGGGTCGATGTTCCAGGTGACGGGGAATACGGCAAGACGATGGGGCACCGCGTCAACTACGGTGCCTGGTGGCACTATTCATTCAGCCGCCTGGGTGGGCTCGATCCGAATGGCCCGGGCCTCTACGACATGCCGGCGCATCGGTCACAGGCTGGGCAGGTGGTGCTCACCAGCTTCGCCGACCGGCGCGACCGGCAGCGCTTCGCGGCAGCCTATGCCGACCCGGAATCCGGCATCACCACCGGTCCGCGCGCCAGGAACTGGCCGGTCTGTGTCGGCCCGATCAGCTATATCGGCCACGACGCGATCGCCCGCGATATTGCCAATTTCAAGGCCGGACTTGCAGCGTCCGGCATCACGGAAGGGTTTATGACCGCGATCGCACCCGGCAGTGCCTCGCGCATTGCCAATCGATACTACAAGACCGACGAAGAGTTCCTGTTCGCCTGCGCCGCGGCGATGCG
>DATBKQ010000743.1:0-3661 GCA_036555825.1 Acetobacteraceae bacterium
CATCTGCGCGCCCATGTTCTCGAACTTGTCGCCGAGTTCGATCTCCTTGGCGACGGTGACGCCGTCCTTGGTGATGCGAGGGGCGCCGAAGCTCTTGTCGAGCACCACGTTGCGGCCCTTGGGGCCCAGCGTGACCTTCACCGCATCGGCCAGGATGTCCACGCCGCGCAGCATGCGCGAACGGGCTTCCCCGCCGAATCTTACGTCCTTGGCAGCCATGTGTCAGATTTCCTTCGTGGTTTCAGCCTGGATCAGGCGGCCTTGCGCTTCGCGGCCGGGGTACCCTCGACGATGCCCATGATGTCGGACTCCTTCATGATCAGGAGCTCCTCGCCATCGAGCTTCACCTCGGTGCCGGACCACTTGCCGAACAAAATGCGGTCGCCGGACTTGACGTCGAGCGGCACCAGTTTGCCGGTCTCGTCGCGCGCGCCGGGACCGACCGCGACGACTTCGCCCTCCATCGGCTTTTCCTTCGCCGTGTCGGGAATGATGATGCCGCCCGCGGTCTTTTCCTCGGCTTCAAGCCGCCGGACCACGACCCGGTCGTGCAGGGGACGGAAGTTCATTCGGATCGCTCCTTGAGTGATCTCGTGATAGGTTGCTCGGATCGACCAGCATCCGGACCGCGGCCCCTTCGGGCACCGTGGCCGGTCTGCTAGCACTCCCCGTCGGAGAGTGCCAGCGATCTAGTCGCGCGCCCGTGTGGAGTCAAGCCACCGGCAGCAATCTCGGCGCATGAGTGCTATATCATTGAAAACATTGCGATTCATCCTTGCGCAAGCAACCCGTGTTGATGTCATGCTGTTGCCGGACAGAAGCGCCGGTGCCACGGAGACCAGCGGATGAGCCTCGGGTTGCAATTGAAGGATTACCGCCTCACGACGGCGGAGATTTTGTACCATATGCCCGATCATCCAGGGATTCTGCAAAGCTACATCTGGCAGGACCTCGACCTCGCACCGAAGTTCCCTGTGCTGCACAGGTTCCTCGACTTCTGGCACCGTGAGCTCGACGGCCGCGTCCACTCGGTCCGGGTGACCTCCGCCGGCCTGATCCGGCCGCCCTCATTCCGCAGCCCGGGGATCAGCCTCTACCTGCACTGAAACCGTCCTCCCGGGCATGGCGTCAGCGACACCTGCCTCATATATTGCGCCATGCCCTTCGATGTTCGGGACTTTCCTGGCGCGCCGCCGGGAGATCGCGCGGCTGGCCGCCGTGATCGTCACCTCGTCGCCGCATGGCTGTTCGCGGTCGCCTTCATGGTGCTGGTGATGATCGTGCTGGGCGGTGTGACCCGGCTTACCGGTTCCGGGCTGTCGATCATGGAATGGGCACCATTTGCCGGGACCCTGCCGCCGTTCAGCAAAGCCGAGTGGCAGCGGCTGTTTCAGCTCTATCAGCAGATCCCGCAATATGCGCTGGTTAACCACGGCTTCGGCTTGGCCGGCTTCAAGCAAATCTTCTGGCTTGAATGGATCCATCGCCTGTGGGGCAGGCTGATCGGCTTCGCCTTCCTCGTCCCGCTGATCTGGCTATGGGCCACCGGCAGGATCGAGCGCCCGCTGCGCCCGAGGCTCGCGCTACTGTTCGTACTCGGCGGGCTCCAAGGGGCGGTCGGCTGGTTCATGGTGGCATCAGGCTTCTTTCCTGAGTCCACCGCGGTCTCACCGTATCGCCTGGTGGTCCATCTCGCGCTCGCCCTGATCCTTTACTGCGCCCTCGTCTGGATCGGATTGAGCGTGCTGTGGCCGGTACCCCAGCCGGCCGCTTCCCATCGGCGTCTGCATCGCCTGGCCTGGCTTGCTTGCGGCGCCACTGCGCTCACCATGCTCGCCGGGGGCTTCGTGGCGGGAACCCATGCGGGATTTGATTACAACACTTTTCCGCTGATGGACGGGCAGTGGGTGCCCCGGGGCTTCGCCGCGCTGCGGCCATTCGTACGCAATCTGACCGAGAACATCCCCGCCGTGCAGTTCGATCACCGGCTGTTGGCGACCTTCACCGTGCTGGTGGTCGCAGGCACCCTTGGACTGGGTCTCTTCTCCCGACCGCCCCGACCAACGCGGATTGCCTTGATCGCGCTGGGAATCGCCGCGGTGCTGCAGTACACGCTGGGTGTGGCGACGCTTGTGCTGGTCGTGCCGGTCGCACTTGCGGCCTTGCATCAGGCGGTCGCCACATTGCTCCTCACCGGGGGAATGGTGTTGCTGCACACGACCCGAGCGGCGCCGATCCGATCGACGCCGTGACCGACCGCCCGGCCGGCACCGCGATGCTGACCGAAGCCGTGCTCGAAGCCATGCCGGTCGGTGTCGCCGTGGTTGACAGCGATCAGCGACTGGTGCTGTTCAACGCGGCCTATCACGCTTCCCTTGGTCTGCCGCCAAACAGCTTCCGGCGTGGCATGCCGGTGGCCGAGGCGTTGCGCATCTCGGCGTATCGCGGCGTCTATGGCCCCGGAGACCCCGAGGCGCAGGTCGCGGCATTCCTGAGCACCGACCGGAGGCGGCCGGGGCGGCTGCGCCGCCGCGCGTATGACGGCCGCAGCTTCGACGTGCTGCAGGCCCCGCTGCCGGACGGTGGCTACGTCGTCTGCGCGGTCGAGACCACCGCGCTGGTCGCGGCGCAGGCCGAGGCCGAGAAAGGGCTGGGTCGCGTCGCGGCCGCCTTGGCAACGCTGCGCACGGGAATCGCCGCCTTCGGCGCCGGCGGTGTGCTGCTGTTTGCCAATCCGGGCTTCGCCGAACTGCTCGGCCTCACGCCCGATCAGTCAGCGCCCGGCATGCCATTCCCCGCCTTGCTGGACACGCTGGCCGGACGCGAGGAATACGCCGGCATGGATGGCGAGGCCTTCATCGCCTCGCAGCGACGGCTGGACCGCTCGCGGCCCTCGAATATGCGCCGGATCCGCGCCAGCGGTCAGGTCCTCGACATCGCTTCCGATCCGCTGCCGGATGGCGGATGGGCGATCACTGTGTCCGACATCAGTGCGCTGGCGCGTGCCGAGGATGAGGCGCGGCGCCGCGCCGGTCTGTTGCATTCGATCCTCGAAGCATTCCCGCATGGCGTCTGCGTCTATGGCGCCGACCACCGGGTCGCCATGTTCAATCACGCCTACACGCAGGTGATGGCGGGCGCACCGTTGAGCATCGGCGAGCACCTCGACGACATCATCCGCAAGCGCGCCGCTGCGGGAGAATATGGCCCCGGATCCGTCGAGGAGATCATCAGCCAGCAGACCGCCTTCGACATCACCCGGTCGCAAATGCGCAAGCGGCGGCGGCCGAACGGCAGCACACTGGACGTGCGGACCACGCCATTGCCGGGCGGCGGCTATATCAGCGTGGTCACCGACATCACGCCGCTGACGGCGGCCGAGGAACAGATCTCGCGTCGCGCGGAGGAGATGTCGGTGATGCTGTCCTGCATTCGTCACGGCGTGGTGCTGTGGGGGGCCGACCGGCGGCTGCTTGCCAGCAACGCCATTGCCGAGGAGCTGTTGGACCATCCACCGGGACTGCTGACGCCTGGCCGGGGTGAGGATCAGGTCCTGGACAGCATGCTCGCGCGCGGCCATTTCGGCGCTGGCGCCGAGGCGCGGGAGCGAGCACGGTCGCTGTCGGTTCTGGACAGGTCGAAATCCTATCAGCGGCAAATC
>DATBKQ010000744.1:0-6537 GCA_036555825.1 Acetobacteraceae bacterium
CTCGACCGCTTCGTGACCGGCCGGCTGATCGACGAAGCCACTGCGGCGGCAGTCGCGCACTGATGCTGCTGATCGATTGTCCCTGGTGCGGCGTGCGTCCGGAGAACGAGTTCCGCTACGCGGGTGAGGCGCACATCAGCCGGCCGCACGATGCAACATCGCTGGACGACGCGGCATGGGCCGACTTTCTGTACATGCGCAGGAACCCAAAGGGCCGGCATGCGGAGCGCTGGCGCCATATCCACGGCTGCGGCTGCTTTTTCAACTGCGTGCGCGATACGGCGAGCGATCGCATCGAAGCGACCTACCGGCCGGGAGAGCCGGCGCCGCGATGACGCAGCCGTTTCGAACGCGCGACGGCGGTCGCATCGATCGGGAGCGACCGCTTGCATTCACCTTCGATGGCAGGCGGTTGACCGGCTGCCATGGCGACACGCTCGCCTCCGCGCTGTTGGCCAATGGTGTGCATCTGGTAGGCCGGTCGTTCAAGTATCACCGCCCGCGCGGCATTGTTTCGGCCGGGGCGGAGGAGCCGAACGCGCTGGTCACCACCGACCGTGGCGGCGGTCGCGTCACGCCGAACCTGCGGGCGACGCAGCTCGAGCTTCACGAGGGCATGCGTGCGCGCAGCCAGAACCGGTTCCCGTCCTTGTCGTTCGATCTGGGAGCGGTCAATGGTGCGATCGCACCGCTGCTCTCGGCCGGCTTCTACTACAAAACATTCATGTGGCCGCGCTGGTTCTGGCGGCATCTCTATGAGCCGGCGATCCGCGCGGCTGCGGGTCTCGGCCGCGCTCCAGAAGCACCGGACCCTGATCGCTACCTGCATCAGTACGTGCACTGCGACGTGCTGGTGATCGGCGCCGGCGTGGCCGGGCTTGCCGCCGCGCTGGCCGCATCCGCGCGCCAGGCGCGTATCGTGGTGTGCGACGAGCAGGCGGAAATGGGCGGTTCGCTGCTGGCCGAACCGCGCGGCAGCATCGAGGGCTTACCGGCGCTCGACTGGCTGGCAGCGACGTTGCGGACGCTGCGGGAGGCAGAGGTGACGCTGCTGCCGCGCACCACCGTGTTCGGCTGGTTTCCAAACAACATGATCGGTGCAGTGGAACGCGTGACCGAGCATCTGCCCGATCGAGAGGCGCGTCTGCCGCGAGAGCGGCTGTGGCATATCCGCGCCAGGGAAGTGGTCGTGGCGGCCGGGGCGGTGCAGCGGCCGCTGGTGTTTCCGGGCAATGACCGCCCCGGCGTGATGCTTGCCGATGCCGCCCGAACATATCTGCTGCGCTATGGGGTGAAGGTCGGTTCGCGGATCGTCGTCGCTGCCGCTGACGATACAGGATATGCGGCGGCGGCCGAGTTGCAGCAGGCGGGCATCACTGTGGTGGCGATGGTCGACTCGCGGCGAGAGGCGAGCGACATTGCCCGCGCCTCCGGCCTGCCGATCCGCATCGGCGCGGCAGTATCGGCGACGGGCGGTACGCACCGCATCGACCGCGCGATGCTCTCGAACGGCGAAAGGGTCGCGTGCGATGCCTTGCTGATGTCCGGCGGTTGGATCCCCGCGCTGCACCTGTTCGCGCAATCGCGGGAGAAGCTGCGCTTCGATCCGGCGTCGCAGGCGTTCCTGCCAGTCGAGTGGACGGAAACCGTACGGTGCGCCGGCGCCTGCAACGGCACAGATGGCCTCGACGCCTGCCTGGAGGAAGGTTACGCGGCTGGAACCGGCGGACGCCGGCCCAGCCGGAGCCGCACCGGCACTTCTGCGTGCGCGACAGCGCTGCTCGCGCCAGCCGGCGGCATGGCGTTCGTCGATTTCCAGAACGACGTGACCGTCAAGGACCTGCGGACCGCGACACAAGAGGGATTCCGCTCGATCGAGCATGTCAAGCGCTACACCACAGCCGGCATGGCCACCGACCAGGGCAAGCTGGCCAATCTGAACACGCTGGCGATTGTCGCCGGGCTGCTCGACCGGCCGATCCCACAGGTCGGCCACACCACCTTCCGGATGCCGTACACGCCGGTGACGTTCGGCGCGTTGGCCGGCGCCGGGCGGGGCGAGCTGTTCGAACCGGTGCGGCGAACGCCGATGCACGACCAGGCGGCGGCGCTGGCCGCGGTGTTCGAGAATGTCGGCGCATGGCAGCGCGCGCGTTATTTCCCCAGAGACGGCGAGGACATGCATCGCGCGGTCGCGCGCGAATGTCGCGCGGTGCGCAGCAGCGTGGGCATGTTCGATGCGACGACACTCGGCAAGATCGAGGTCGCCGGGCCGGACGCGGCGGAATTCCTCGACCGTATCTACACCGGCAATTTCAGCCGGCTCGCACCTGGTCGCTGCCGCTACGGGCTGCTGCTGACCGAGGCCGGCTACGTGCTGGACGATGGAGTGGTGGCGCGCCTGGCGCCGGATCGCTTCCACGTCACCACGACGACGGGCGGGGCCGCCGGCGTGCTGCATCACATGGAGGACTACCGACAGACCGAGTTTCCCGAACTGCGTGTCTGGCTCACCTCGATCACCGAGCAATGGGCGGTCATCGCCGTGCAAGGTCCGCTGGCGCGCCAGGCGATTGCGCCGCATGTCGGCGGCATCGATCTTTCGCCCGAGGCGATGCCGCATATGAGCGTGCGGGAGGGGCGCGTCTGCGGCGTTCCCGCGCGCCTGTTCCGCGTCAGCTTCACCGGCGAACTCGGCTACGAGATCAACGTCCCCGCCGACTATGGCGCATCGGTCTGGCAGGCCCTGCACGGCGGCACCGTCACTCCGTACGGAACCGAGGCCATGCACGTGCTGCGCGCGGAGAAAGGCTACATCGTCATCGGGCAGGAAACCGACGGAACGGTCATTCCAGTCGACCTTGGCCTCGACTGGACGATCGGGCGGGCGAAGCCGGACTTCGTCGGCAAGCGTTCGCTGACACGGCCCGACATGCTTCGGTCGGACCGCAAGCAACTGGTTGGCCTTGTGTCGCCGGAGTTGCTGGAAGAAGGGACGCAAATTGTCGCCGGCGGCACTGCCGTCGGCCACGTCACCTCGGCGTATTGGAGCGAGACCCTGCAGTCGCCGATCGCGTTGGCGCTGATCGATGCAGGACGGTCGCGTATTGGCGCGATATTGCACGTGCCATTGTTGGATCGCACGGTCGCGGTTCGCGTCACCGAGCCCGTGTTCTACGACAGGCAGGGGGTGCGACTACATGGTTGAACGGGCGCATCCACTTGCCGGGCTGGCTGCGGCCGCCACGCGATGCGAGGTGGTTGAGCTTACGGCGCTGCCTCCGTCAGTGCGACTGCTGGTCCGTGGCGATGCCATCGGCATGGCGCATCCGAAGCCGTGTCGCGCGATCCAGACAGGTGACAATCACCTGTTGTGGCTGGGTCCCGAAGAGTTCCTGTTGATCGCGCCGGAGGGAACAACGCCGCCGCCATGCAATCCGGCCGCGACGATCGACGTGTCGCATCGTGACACAGCACTGGGCGTATCCGGCCGCCGCGCCGCCTGGGTGATCAATGCGTTCTGCGCACTCGATCTGCACCCTTCGGCCTTTCCGGTCGGGATGTGCACCCGCACGGTGCTCGGCAAAGCGGAAATCGTGCTGTGGCGGACCGGTGCCGACGAATTCCGCATCGAGGTGGCGCGGTCATTCGCCCCATATGTCTGGGCGTGCCTCGAGGAGGCACGGCGCGAGTTTCTCGACTGATCCGGCCGGCTGTGACAGTCTGGATCGACAGAAATCGCGGAGGAAACCATGGACTTCAAGGGCAAGGTCGCGCTGATCACCGGCGCCGGCAATGGCATCGGCCGTGCCACGGCGCTCGGGTTTGCCCGTGACGGAGCCAAGGTGGTCGCGGTCGATCGCGATACCGCGGCCGGAGAAGGCACTGCCGGCATCATTCGCCAGCAGGGCGGCGAGGCAACCTTCGTGGCCGCCGATGTGACCAAGGCTACCGATGTACAGGGCTACGTGAAGGCGGCGCTGGATGCCTACGGCAGCATCGACTGCTTCCACAACAACGCGGGCATCGAAGGCAATGTCGCGCCCACCGCCGAATACGACGAGACGATGTTCGATGCGGTGATGGCGGTGAACGTCAAGGGCGTGTTCCTCGGTCTGCGTTACGTGCTGCCGGTGATGCTGAAGCAGCAGCGCGGCGCGATCGTCAACACTGCCTCGGTCGCCGGTCTGGTGGCCTCGCCGGGGATGCCGGCCTATGTCGCTTCCAAGCACGCAGTGATCGGGCTGACCAAGACCGCGGCCGGCGAGGTGGCGCGTTCCGGCGTGCGGGTCAACGCCGTGTGTCCCGGCCCGATCGACACCCGCATGATCCATTCGCTGGAATCCATGCTGAACCCGACCGACCCGGGCAGCGTCGGTGATCGCTATCAGTCCAACATCCCGATCGGCCGCTATGGGACGCCGGAGGAAGTGGCGAACCTGGTGCTGTTCCTGTGCTCCGACCTGGCCGGCAACATCACCGGGGCGCAGTACGTGGTGGATGGCGGCCGCACCGCAACCGGCGGCGCAGCGACCAACAATCTGTTTTCCAGCGGAGCTTCGCGATGATCACCGCCATCGTGCTGTACGATCTGCCGGCGCACATCGACCGCGAGGCCTGCCGACAGCACTTCCTGAAGATCGCGCCGGACTTCCTGGATGTGCCAGGCTTCGTGCGCAAGCAGTTCATCTACGATGTCAACGGGGGCGCGGCGGGCGGCTCGTATATCTGGAAGGACCTGGCGTCAGCCAGGGACTTCTACAATGGCCCGTGGCTCGACGGCATCCGCAAACGCTATGGCTGCGAGCCACGCATCAGCTATTTCGAGACGTTCGCGATTGCCGACCAGGGCACCCGGCTCGCCGGCGCGCCGAAGGAATGAGGCGCATGGTCGCGAGGATCCGTACGCCGACGCTCGAGATCGCCTATCTGGAGAGCGGTCCCGCGGACGGTCCGCCGGTCATTCTGCTGCACGGCTGGCCGTCTGATCCGCACGACTGGGACGGCGTCGCGCCGCCTCTCGCCGCCGGCGGTTGTCGGGTTCTTGTGCCGTGGCTGCGCGGCTATGGGCCGACGCGCTTCCTGGAACGATCGACACCACGGTCCGGGCAACAGGCGGCGCTGGGCGCCGACGTGCGCGACTTCATGGATGCACTCGGTGTCAGGCGGGCGCTGCTGGCGGGCTATGATTGGGGCGGGCGCGGTGCCTGTGTCTGCGCGGCATTGTGGCCCGAGCGCGTGCGCGGGCTGGTGTCCATCAACGGCTATAATCTGCAGAACATACCCATGGCCGGGCGGCCGGCGTCGGCCGCGCAGGAGCACCGTCATTGGTATCAATGGTACTTCCACACCGAGCGCGGCCGGGCTGGGCTGCAGCAGAACCGGGGCGACATCGCGCGCTTGCTGTGGCGGCTGTGGTCGCCGAACTGGCAATTCGATGATACGACGTTCGAGGCGACGGGGGAGAGTTTCGACAATCCGGATTTCGTCGATGTGACGATCCAATCGTATCGCCATCGCTATGGGAATGCGCCGGGCGATCCGGCGTTGGAGCCGCTGGAGCGGCGGCTTGCCGAACAGCCGCCGATCACGGTGCCAACCATCGTGCTGCACGGTGCCTGCGACGGCGTGGGGCCGCCCGAACTGTCGGAACGCCATGCCCGCCACTTCACCGGGCGCTACGAACGGCGCGTGGTGCCGGTCGCGGGCCACTTCCTGTCGCGCGAAACGCCGGACGCCGTGGTGCGGGCGGTGCGCGACTTGCTGGCTGGAGAAAATACATGAGCGGCAACAGCGCCTATATGACCGGCCTCGATCGCAACCAGGCCAACTACACGCCGCTGACGCCGATCACCTTCCTGGAACGCGCGGCGTATGTCCATCCGGACCACCCGTCGGTGATCCATGGCGCACAGCGCTTCACCTGGCGCGAGACCTATGCGCGCTGCCGCCGCCTGGCCTCGGCGCTGGCGCGGCGCGGCATCGGCAAGAACGACACAGTGGCCGTGATGGCGCCGAACATTCCAGCGATGTACGAGGCGCATTTCGGCGTGCCGATGTGCGGCGCGGTGTTGAACACGCTGAATACGCGGCTGGACGCCGAGACGATCGCCTTCATGCTGCGCCACGGCGGTGCGCGCGTGCTGATCACCGACCGCGAATTCTCCGGCACCATCGAGCAGGCGCTCGGGCTGCTGGAACACCGGCCGCTGGTGATCGACATCGACGATCCCGGTTTCGACGAGGGCAAGACCGTGGGCGAGATCGGCTACGAGGCGCTGCTCGCCGAGGGCGACCCGGAGTACGCGTGGCAAGCGCCGGCCGACGAATGGGATGCGATCTCGCTGAACTATACGTCGGGCACCACCGGCGACCCGAAGGGCGTCGTCTATCATCATCGCGGCGCGTATCTGAACGCGATCAGCAATGTGCTGGACTGGGATATGCCGACGCACGCGGTGTACCTGTGGACCTTGCCGATGTTCCATTGCAACGGCTGGTGTTATCCGTGGACCGTCGCGGAACGCGCCGGCACCA
>DATBKQ010000745.1:0-3732 GCA_036555825.1 Acetobacteraceae bacterium
CGGCAACCCGTTCTTCACCACCGATACCGCGGCGGCGCTGCGCGCGGCGGAGATGCACTGCGACGCGCTGTTCAAGGGCACCCAGGTGGATGGGGTCTATTCCGCCGACCCGCGCAAGGTCGCCAGCGCCCTGCGCTACGAGCAGCTCACGTATCTCGAGGTGCTGTCGAACGAGCTCGCGGTCATGGATGCCGCGGCGATCAGCCTGGCACGGGAGAATGCGCTGCCCATCGTGGTGTTCAACATCCATGCGCCGGGCGCGTTTGCTGCGGTGGTCCGTGGCGAAGGGCGCTTCACCAGGATCATCGAACAGCAATAGAACATCAGGGGACACGCTCGGGAGACCGCCATGGCACAAGCCAATGTCAATCAACTGAAGCAGGACCTGTCGCGCCGGATGGATGGGGCGCTGGACACCCTGAGGCGCGAGTTCAATGGACTGCGCACCGGACGGGCGCATCCCGGTCTGCTGGAGCCAGTTCGGGTGCAGGCCTATGGGTCGGAAATGCCGCTGACCCAGTGCGGCACGGTCGGGACACCGGAACCGCGCATGCTGACGGTGCAGGTGTGGGACCGCAGCCTGGTAGGCGCGGTCGAGAAGGCGATCCGCGACGCCGGACTTGGGCTGAACCCGGCCTCCGACGGGCAGCTTGTGCGGGTGCCGATTCCGCAGCTCACCACCGAGCGCCGGGCGGAACTGGTGAAGGCGGCGCACAAGTACGCCGAGGGTGCGAAGGTGGCGGTCCGCGCGGTGCGCCGCGACGGCATGGAGCAGATCAAGACACACGAGAAGAAGCACGACATCGGCGAGGATGTCGCCAAGGACTGGAGCGTCGAGGTGCAGAAGCTGACCGATCAGTACATCAAGCGCGTCGACGATGCGCTGGCGGACAAGGAGAAGGACATTCGTCAGGTCTGAACGCCGCCCATGTCCACCGCGATCGCGGCAGGCCACGCCGGGGTGAAGCCAGGAGCGTGTCCCGTGCATGTTGCCATCATCATGGACGGCAATGGCCGCTGGGCGGCCTCGCGGCGGCTGCCCAGGATCGCCGGGCATCGCGAGGGTGGGCGTGCCGTCCGCCGCGCGGTGCAGGCGGCGATCGAGAGCGGCGTGGCCTGGCTGACCATCTATGCCTTCAGCAGCGAGAATTGGCGCCGGCCGGTGGGCGAGGTGCTCGACCTGACCGGCCTGCTGCGACACTACCTCAAGAGCGAACTCGCCGAGTTGAAGGATGAGGGGGTGCGATTGCGCGTGATCGGCGAGCGCTCGCGTTTCGACGCCGACATTCAGCGCGACCTGGCCGCCGCCGAGGCCGAGACTGCCGCGAACACCCGGCTGAATCTGACGGTGGCGCTTTCGTATGGCGCGCGCGATGAGATCGTCGGCGCGGCGCGAAAGCTGGCCACGGCGGTGCGTGACGGCAGCCTGAATCCGTCGCAGATCGACGAAGCGCGGTTTGCCGGCGCCCTGGCGACGGCAGGAATTCCCGATCCGGACCTGGTGGTCCGCACCTCCGGCGAGCAGCGGCTGTCGAATTTCCTGCTGTGGCAGGCAGCCTACGCCGAACTGGTGTTCCTCGACGTCCTATGGCCGGATTTCGCGGGCGAGCACTTCGCCGCGGCGCTGGCTGAATACGCCAGGCGCGAGCGGCGCTACGGTGCCAGACCTGGCTGAACGCTCGATCCGCTGGGCCGATCTCGGCATCCGCGCAGTATCCGCCCTGGTTCTGGCACCCATCGCGCTTGCCTGTGTCTGGCTGGGCGGCATCGCCTTTGCCGTCATTGTCGTCGCAACCGCCGTTGGGCTCGCGGTGGAGTGGCTGCGTCTGCTCCAGGCAAACCGGCGCCGTGCCGAAGCCGGTGCGGCACTGGAGCGGGATGAGCGCGGCAGCATGCACTCACCCCGCTCCAGTTCACCGTTGTCTCGCGTGATTCAGACCTCCGGCGATTCCGCCTTCGGTCATCATGCTCTGAGGGTGGCCGGTTTCGGATATGTGCTGTTGGCCGCGGCGGCCCTGTTGTGGCTGCGAAGCGATCCGGTAGCCGGCCGTTCCGACGTCCTGTTCCTGCTATGCGTGGTCTGGTCGAACGACATCTCTGCCTATCTGCTCGGTCGCTGGATCGGGGGTCCGCGGCTGGCGCCGCGAATCTCGCCGGGAAAGACCTGGTCCGGCGCGGCCGGAGGCCTGGTCGCCGCGGTTGCGGTTGGGTTGCTCGCTGCCCATGTGCTGTCGGATACGCCCCCGTGGGGCGCCATACCGGTTGCAGCCGTCCTGGGGGTCGTTGCACAGGGCGGCGATCTGTTGGAAAGCTTCGTCAAGCGACGCCTGGAGGTGAAGGATTCGGGCCATCTCATCCCCGGCCATGGCGGCCTGTTCGACCGTCTCGATGCCCTTCTGGCCGCCACGCCGGTGGCCGCCCTCCTGGCGCTCATCTTGGGACGGGGAGTAGTCCTGTGGCAGTGACCGCATCACGCAGCGTGACGGTTCTTGGCAGCACCGGCAGCGTCGGCACCCAGACCATCGAACTGCTCGGCGCAGAGCCTGAGCGATTCGCGGTACGCGCCCTGGTCGGTGGCCGCAACGTCGGCCTGCTGGCCGAACAGGCGATCATGCTGCGGGCGGACCGGGCGGTGATCGCCGACGCGAACCGCTACGGCGCGCTCCGCCAGGCGCTGGCCGGCACCGGCATCGATGCGGCCGCGGGGCCCGAGGCGGTGGTGGAGGCCGCATCCCTGCCGGCCGACTGGACCATGGCGGCGATCACCGGAGCGGCCGGGCTGGCCGCCACCCTGGCGGCGATCCGCCGCGGCAAGTGCGTCGCCCTGGCCAACAAGGAGGCATTGGTCTGCGCCGGCGAGGTCATGCTGCGCGCCGTGCGCGACGCCGGTGCCACGCTGTTGCCGGTCGATTCCGAGCACAACGCGATCTTCCAGGCACTGGAGAACGGCAACCGCGGCGCGGTGGAGAAGATCGTGCTGACCGCGTCGGGCGGCCCGTTCCGCACCGCGACACTCGACGAGATGGCGCACGCCACGCCGGACGCCGCGCGCAAGCATCCGGTATGGGCGATGGGCGCCAAGATCAGCATCGATTCCGCGACCTTGATGAACAAGGGCCTCGAGCTGATCGAGGCGGCCCGGCTGTTCGCACTGTCCGAGCCGCAGATCGACGTGCTGGTGCACCCGCAGTCGGTGATCCACGGCATGGTGTGCTACCGCGACGGCAGCGTGCTGGCGCAACTCGGCTCCCCCGACATGCGCATCCCGATCGCGCACACGCTGGCCTGGCCGGAGCGGATGGCGACCGTGTCGCCGCGGCTCGATCTGGCGAGCCTGGCGCGGCTGGACTTCATGGCGCCCGACACCGAGCGCTTCCCGGCGCTGCCGCTGGCACGCGAGGCGCTGCGGGCGGGCGGCGGGGCGCCGGCCGTGCTGAATGCCGCGAACGAAATCGCGGTTGAAGCCTTTATGCAACGTAGAATAGGGTTCCTGGACATCGTCGGCACGGTTGCCGATGTCATGGACACGATGGGCCATCAAGCCGCCGAGACGCTGGACGATGTCGTCGCGCTGGATGCGGCCGCCCGTCATACCGCGCAACGCCTGACGGCCGCGCGGGCCGCCTGAACCGCCGGACCGAAAGAGCAGCACACGATGCCCGACTTCTTCCAAAGCGCCCTGGCATTCCTCGTCGTACTGGGCGTGCTGGTGTTCTTCCACGAGCTTGGCCA
>DATBKQ010000746.1:0-5238 GCA_036555825.1 Acetobacteraceae bacterium
GTGGATGGCTGGCGCCTGGTGTCGGGCAGTCTGGTGCAGAGCTTCGGCGTTCAGGGATCGTGACTGCGGCAAGCATTATGCAGTGATCTTGCAGCGAGGTTCGGCGTGGCCGATCCTGCTTGTCGCAATGACCGGAAACGCTCGAGCACTGGACAATCGCGCGCACCCGACACCACTCGAGGCGCTGCTCCGACGGGACCGCATGATCGTGGTCGCCGGCCTGATCGTGGTGATCGCGTCCGCGTGGACCTGGCTGCTGCTCGGCGCGGGCACGACGATGCGCCCCGCCGACACGAACAGCATGCCGGCCGATATGGGCGGCATGGCAATGGTGATGGCGCCCGCGGTCTGGACCGCCGGTTATGTCGCGCTGATGGTCTCCATGTGGTGGATCATGATGATCGCCATGATGCTGCCGAGTGCCACGCCGATGCTGCTGTTGTTCGCGCGCGTCAACCGCCAGGAGAAGGCAGGCGGCCGTCCCTATGTGCCGGCGGCGATGTTTGCGGCGGGCTATCTGGCCGTGTGGGGCGGCTTCAGTGTCATCGCCGCCGCCGCGCAGTGGGGATTACAACGCCTTGGCCTGATGTCGCCCACAATGGTGACCACGAGTGTCGTGCTGGGCGGCGCCATCCTGATCGCGGCCGGTGTCTGGCAGCTCACGCCCATCAAGCATGTCTGCCTGCGCCACTGCCGCTCGCCGCTGAGTTTCCTGGTGAGCGGTTGGCGGGCCGGACGGTTGGGTGCCTTCCGGATGGGCCTGGAGCACGGCGCCTGGTGTCTCGGGTGCTGCTGGTTCCTGATGGCCCTGCTGTTCGTGGGCGGTATCATGAACCTTTACTGGGTGGCCGGCCTGGCCGCGTTCGTCCTGCTCGAGAAAACCGTTCCCATGGGCAACTGGCTCGCCAAGGCTGCCGGAGCCGGTCTGCTTCTCTGGGGCGTGGCGCTGCTCGGGCTTGCCGTTTGAACCTTACCTCAGGCGATATACCGCCGCCTCGAACTCCTGGAACAGCCGCACCGCCTTGTCGTCGAAGAACGGCAGAAGCTGCGTGGCGTAGACACCGGTGACCTGCCTCGCCGGGTCGATCCAGAAGTAAGAGTTCGCCAGTCCTGCCCAGGCGAGCGATCCGGCCGACCGGCCCGTCGGCAACGGCTGCGGATTGATCAGAAAGCTCAGTCCCCACTGCATGCCGTCGATGAAGTCCACATCGTTGGACGCTTCCGGCGCCGCGGTTTTCAGCGGCCGGCACACCAGATCGCCCATGGCGTTGGCCGACATCGTCGTCACCGTCTCGCGCGCCAGCACGCGTGTGCCGTCGAGCGATCCGCCGTGCATGATCATCCGGGTGAAGCGCAGATAGTCGCCCACGGTCGAGTACAGGCCCCCGCCGCCCATCTCGAATTCCGGCTCCTGCGGCAGCTCGAGGTCGGTCGCGTCGAAGCCCTCCGTCGTGCGGTTGTGCACCTTGGCCAGTCGCTGCCGCTGCGCCGCGCCGATCTTGAAGCCGGTATTCCTCATGCCGAGGGGCCGCAGCAGGTGCTGCTGCATGTAGTCGCCGAGCCTTTGTCCGCTGACCGCCTCGACCGCCTTGCCGGCCCAGTCGATGCCGATGCCGTAGTCCCACCGCTCGCCGGGATCGAACAGCAGCGGCAGCGCCAGGGCGGCATTCTCGCAGGTGGTGATGCTCGGCGTGCCGGTCTGCTCCAGGTAGCGGGCGATCTCCGGGTTCCAGATATGGTAGACGAACCCGGCGCTGTGGGTGAGCAGCTGGCGGAGCGTGATCGCTCGCCTGGCGGGGCGCAGCCTGGGCGAGCCGTCCGCTGCAAAGCCTTCGAGTACCTGCATCTTGTCGAGCTCGGGCAGCACCTTGGCGATCGGCGCATCGAGCGAGAGCTTTCCCTGTTCGACCAACTGCATCGCGCAGGCACCGGTGACCGCCTTGGACATCGAGGCGATCCACACCACGGTATCCGCCGTCATCGGCGCGCCGGATGCGGTGTCGCGGAGGCCGAAACCGGCCTCGAAGATCGGTCCCTCTGCGGTCGCCGCCGCGGCCACCACCCCGGGCACGTCGCCCGCATCGGTTGCCGCTTTGAGCAGATCGGCAATTGGCTGCGTGTTCACCATGAGCTTTCTCCCCATAGAGCGCGGATCAGCATAACATCGCGCGTCCGTCCGGCGATCACCCGTCGAGCAGCGCGCGGATGCGGCGGTCGTAATCGCCGGCCAGCGCGTGCAGTGCCGCCGTGCAGTCGCCGGAAAACGCCGGACCATGCATCAGCGCGAGCATGCGCGGCGCCAGCGTGGCCAGCTTCCGCATGGTGCGCCCGGTGCTTGGGTGCAGACTGGAGAACCGGAACAGGTCCTCGGCCGCGATCGCCGGGCCGACGATGTCTTCGCCGGTCATCGCAGGCGCGTTGCCGGTCTGCGTGAACAAATCGCCGCACAGCAGCGTGCCTGACTGTTCCTCGTACAGCACGCCTGCCTCCCAGCCATGCGGAATATGCGGCGTATCGACGTAGCGGACGCGCAGACCGCGGCCGAGTTCGATTGTTTCGCCATCTGCGAGCGCCCGCGGCGGGCGATGCGCCATGTCGTTCAGCGACACGCGGCAGGCGGTGTTGCCGTGCGCGATCTCCGCCCGCGGCGCCGCGGCAAGGAACTCGTTCATTGCACCGCACTCGTCGGCCTCGTAGTGGCCGAACGCGATCCAGCGCAACCGTTTCAGCGGCAGCACGCGCGCCACTGCCGCGGCGACGTCGGGAAACATCGAGCGCTTTCCGGTGTGGAACAGCAGCGGTTCATCGCCGGAAATCAGGAACACGTTGTAGGTCAGCCCGGCTGGGGACGCGACGTGCGGACTGTACAGCGAGACGCGGTAGTTGCCATCGGCGATTTCGTCGGTTCTGGTGTCCATCCTGGTCCCGTTTCGGTCGGTTGTGCGGGCCGCAGTATGCGCCACCATCCGCCAACCGCACAGAGCCGTGAATGATTCGCGCAGAACGTGCGAGTCGCACCGACGTTGTCGCGCCAGCAGGACAGGATAGGCGAGACGCATGATGGATACGACATTGCCCGGCTCATCGACTGTCGGTTCACCGGTCGAGCGGATGTATTTTGCCTGGAACGACGCGCTTTCACGCAACGATGCCGATGGGTTGCTGGCGCTCTACGCGCCCGACGCGCACTTCGAAAGTCCGCTGGTGCCGCACCTGCTGGGGACGCGGAGCGGCGTGCTGCGGGGGCACGACGAGTTGCGCCGGCTGTTCGCTATACTCGCGGAACGCAAACCGCCGGTGCGGCAGTACTATCGAACTGGTTACCTCACCGACGGCAAGCGCCTGATCTGGGAATACCCGCGCGATGCCGGCCAGGGCGAGCAGATGGACTTCGTCGAGGCCATGGAGCTGAACGACGCAGGGCTTATCCAGCACCATTGTGTCTATTGGGGCTGGTTCGGTGTCGGTGTCCTGCAGCGGAACGAATACCACCGCTGAACGGCGCTACCCGTTGCGCAGGTCGGCGACAACTCGCCGTATCGCGTCGATCACCGCCTCCGGCTGGTCGATCTGGATGTAGTGGCCGGTATGCGGCACCACCACGCTTACCCCCCGCTCGGACAGGGCCGCGAGGCGGTCGTGAGCCGCTTTCCACGCCGCCTCCATCGCCGCCGCCGCATTCGGTGGCACGCCGGGGGCTCCCTCCTGGTTCCCGCGGGTCAGCACGATGAGCGGCTTATTCCCGAACGACAGGTTCGCGGTATCGAGCTTCGCGACACCGGGTGAAGCCTGGCTGCCCTGCGGCACGAAGCTTTCGGCTTCCGAGATCATCGCACGCCAGACGTGCGGCATAGCCAGCTCCCGCGTGGTCTCCTTGCGGAGTGTGTCGTCCAGCCTGCCGGGGCTCTTGTCCGGATCCACGCAGTCCTTCGCGGCGTTCGTCACGGGGTGAAGCAACGCCCTCTGCTGTGCGAGTGCGAGGCACGCGCGGTTGGCGTCGAGCATCTTTCGGAAGCCGTCCAGCAGCGCCGTCCGGTCGCCGGGCGGCAACGCCGCCTGCAGCACGCGCAACATTCCGGGAAAGCCAGGATCGACCAGCACCGCGCCCGCGATCTCCGCCGGATAGCGTGCCGCGAAAGACAGTCCGACCTGGCCACCGAGAGAATGTCCGACGAACACGATCGGTGTCGCGATATGTGCGGCCTTCAGCAGCCGATGCAGGTCATCGGCCATGTTGGCGTCGTTCGATGGACGGGTGGCGGCATCGCTGAAGCCGAGGCCGGCGCGATCGTAGGCACAGACCCGCGTGAAATGTCCGATCTCCGCCTGGACCAGACGCCACGTCATCATGCTGTTGCCGGCGCCCGCCTCCAGCAGCACGGTCGGGCTGCCCGCTCCAATGCAATACAGGTTGAGCCGGCGCTCGCCATCGATCGGAACCAGCCGCTGCGGCCGCGTGTAGACGCTGCTGGGAACGATCGCCTGCGCGTACGATGGCGCGGCAGCGACTACTGCCAGAACCATCCCGATCGCCAGCATTCTTCCGATCATGCCGAGGTCTCTCCATCGGAGATGCACAGCCGAGCCATCTCGGCCGCTGTCCAACGCCACCGCCTGCGCGTACAATGCGCTCGGACGCCGCCTGGACAAAGGCACCGCGATGGAACCCAACCTGGTCAGCTATTCGCCCATTCTGCATCGCCCGCCGCTGCGCTGGCCGAACGGCGCGCGCGTGGCGCTCTGGGTGGTGCCGAACATCGAGCACTACGAATACCTGCCGAAGTTCGTGCGCACGCGCGACCCGTGGCCACGCTCGCCGCATCCCGACATCCTCGGCTACAGCCAGCGCGACTACGGCAACCGCGTCGGCCTGTGGCGGCTGTTCGAGCTGACCGACGCGCTTGGCATCCGCTGCACCGTCAGCCTCAATATGGCTGTGCTGGAGCACTTCCCGGAAATCCTCGGCGCGATGGAACAGCGCGGGTGGGAATACATGTCGCACGGTATCTACAACACCCGCTACCACTGGAATTTTTCCCCCGACGAAGAACGCGCGGCGATGGAGGAGAGCAAGGACATCCACCAGCGCCTGACCGGACGCCGGCTGCGCGGCTGGTTCAGCCCGGCGATCACCAACACGCTCCACACGTTCGAGCTGGCCGCGGAATGCGGCTACGACTACACTGCCGATCTCTATCACGACGACCAGCCGTTCCCACTGAACGTGAAGACCGGGCG
>DATBKQ010000747.1:0-3178 GCA_036555825.1 Acetobacteraceae bacterium
ATCGGCACGAGCGGGGCGGAGGTGATGGAGTCACCGCTGGCGAACAAGGTCACGTCATGACCCATCGCCACCAGCTCCTCGGTGAGGGAGTAGACTACACGTTCAGTACCTCCGTACAACTTCGGTGGCACCGCTTCGAAAAGCGGAGAGATCTGCGCAATACGCATGGAGTATGGGCCCCGAATTTTCTTCCGTTCAACTGTGATCCGCGCGGCTTTACTGGTGCTTGACTTGTTCAGGAACCGAGCTTAATCACCATTTTGTTATAGAATGCGAATGTGGCGCGAAATGGCGACAATTACGGCTGAAATGAGGCACAAACACATGCCGAGAAACGACAGGCCGGGAAACAACAGGCCACGACACGACATGCCGAGCCACGGCACGCCAACTCACGACACGCCAACTCACGACATGCCGGCTCTGGGTGCACGCCCGCTCGGGTTCCTGTGGCGCTATGTCAGCCGCCACCCATGGGGGCACGCGACGGTGTTCCTGTCGGTTCTGGTCGCGGTGGTCTGCGCGGTGTCCGTGCAGTACGGCATGAAGAGCCTGGTGGATATCGTCGCCGCGGGAGCCGGTGCCGCCGGTGGCCGCATCTGGTGGGCATTTGCCGTTCTGTGTGGACTGGTCGCCGCCGACAATCTGCTGTGGCGCGTCGCCGGCTGGGCGGCGGCGCACACCTTCGTGGCGGTCACCGGTGATATCAGGCGCGACCTGTTCCGCCATTTGTCCGGCCATTCACCCAGCTACTTCGCCGAACGGCTTCCTGGTGCGCTGGCCAGCCGGATCACGGCGACATCGAATGCGACCTTCACGCTGGAAAACACCGGCTCGTGGAACGTGCTGCCGCCATGTGTGGCGGTGGTCTGCTCGATCGCGTTCATCGGCTCGGTGAACGTCACGATGGCCGCGACGCTGGTTGCCGCGTCGCTTGCGCTGGGGGCGCTGATCTTTCACCTCGCCCGCCGCGGTACGCCGCTGCACCGGAGCTTCGCAGCGAAGGCGGCCGCGGTGGATGGCGAACTGGTGGACGTGATCGGCAACATGGGCGTGGTGCGCGCGTTCGGCGCCATGTTCCGCGAGCAGCGCCGCATTGCCTCCACCATCGGCATCGAGATGGGGGCGCGACGGAGCAGCCTGATCTACCTCGAGCGGCTGAGGCTGATCCACGCCGTGATCACCACGCTGCTGATTGCCGGCGTGGTGGCATGGGGCATCCTGTTGTGGCAGGGCGGCGCGGCCACGGTCGGCGACCTGGTGCTGATCACATCGCTGTCCTTCGGCATCCTGCACTGCACGCGCGACCTGGCGGTGGCGCTGGTCGATCTGACCCAGCACGTCGCCCGGCTGGAGGAAGCGATCGGTTCGCTGCTGATCCCGCACGAACTACCGGATCGGCCCGGCGCCCGTCCGCTGCGGCAAGGCGTGGGACAGGTGACGTTCGATCGCGTGAGCTTCGCCTATCCCGCGCGCGCTCCCGTGCTGCGGGAATTCGACCTGACGATCGAACCCGGCCAGCGGGTCGGATTGGTCGGTTACTCCGGTGCCGGCAAGTCCACGGTGCTGGCGCTGCTGCAGCGGTTCTATGACGTGGGCGGCGGACGGATCCTGATCGACGGCCACGATATCCGCGACGTGACCCAGGAGACCTTGCGCGCCAGCATGGCGATCGTGCCGCAGGACATCAGCCTGTTCCACCGCACCGTGCTGGAGAACATCCGCTACGCCAACCCCGATGCCCACGAGGACGAGGTCATGGCCGCCGCCGAGATGGCCAACTGCCGCGAGTTCATCGAGGCGCTGCCCGACGGCTTCGCCACCATGGTGGGCGATCGCGGCGTGAAGCTGTCGGGCGGGCAGCGGCAGCGGCTGGCGATCGCGCGGGCCTTGCTGAAGGATGCGCCGATCCTGCTGCTGGACGAGGCCACCAGCGCGCTGGACAGCGAAAGCGAACGGGCGATCCAGGATGCGCTGGACCGGCTGATGCAAGGGCGCACCGTGATCGCCATCGCGCACCGGCTGGCGACGCTGCAGAGCTTCGACCGCATCATCGTTATGGATCGCGGCCGGATCGTCGACGATGGCCCCCCGGGTGTGCTGGCGATGCGCCCCGGCCCGTATCGCGACCTGCTGCGCAAGCAGCAACTGGTGGAACCGCTGCCGGAAGCCGCCTGACTTGTCTCGCCTGATCGTCGTCTCCAACCGGGTGGCGCCGATCACCGAGGGAGAGCCGACCGCCGGCGGGCTTGCCGCGGGCGTGCTCGACGCGCTGAAACAGCAGGGTGGCATCTGGTTCGGCTGGAGCGGCGAGATCACCGATGATGCCGTCGCCCCGGCGCACGTGGAACGAACCCTGGGGCCGATCTCCCTTTGCACGGTCGATCTGTCGCGGCGCGACTACGACGGGTTCTACCGCGGATTTGCCAACGGCACGCTGTGGCCCACGCTGCACTATCAGGTCGGCCATGCGCATTTCGACTGGGAGGATTTTGCCGCCTATCGCCGAGTGAATGAACGGTTCGCCCAGGCGCTGGCGCGGCTGGCGCAGCCGGGCGATCTGATCTGGGCGCACGACTACCATTTGCTGTGCCTGGGCGACGCCCTGCGGGAGCTCGGGCTGAACAATCGCATGGGGCTGTTCCTGCACACGCCGTTTCCCGGGCCCGCGGTACTCATGACGGTCCCGGCGCATGCGGAACTGATCCGCGCGATGTGCCGGTTCGACCTCCTGGGCTTCCAGACCGAGGACGACCGCACCGCGTTCTGCGACTACATGCTGCGGCAGGCCGATGCGACCGTTGCGGGGGACGGCGTGCTGTCCGCGTTCGGGCGGAGCGTGAAGACGGGTGTCTATCCGATTGGTGTACATGTCGATGAGGTCCGCGGCAAGGCAGCGGCGTCGGCCAATCACCGCTATGCGGCACGGCTGCGGAAAAGCCTGTTGGGGCGGCCGCTCATTCTGAGCGTCGATCGGCTGGATTACTCAAAGGGGCTACGGCCGCGGTTCATGGCGTTCGAGCGCTTCCTGGAGCGCTTCCCGCGGCACCAGGGGCATGTGGTGTTCATGCAGATCGCCCCGCCGTCGCGTGCCGACATCGAGACCTATCGCGAGATCCGCCGCGCGCTGGAGGCGGAAGCCGGCCGCATCAATGGCCGGTTCGCCGAAGTGGACTGG
>DATBKQ010000748.1:0-4865 GCA_036555825.1 Acetobacteraceae bacterium
CGCGGGCGTTTGCCGCACCAGGTACCGCAGCAGCCGCCAGCCAAGCACCAGTCCGGCGATATAGGCGAGCGCGTACCAGCGGATGCCGAACGGCCCGACCTGGACGATGACCGGGTTGAATTGCGGAAACAGCAGGACCGGCATCATACGAACGGGTCGGGCCGCGTCAGATAGTCCTGTACGTAGCGGCGTACCCCTTCCTCAAGCGGCGTGAACTGCCCGGCGAATCCGGCGTTGCGCAGACGCACGATCGAGGCCTCGGTGAACGATTGGTACTGCCCGCGCAGTACCTCTGGCATGTCGATGAACTCGATCCGCCGTGGCACACCGGCGGCATCGCATACGGCGCCGGCCAGGTCGTGATAGCTGCGCGCAAGGCCGGTGCCGACGTTGAACAGCCCGCACACGCCCGGTGAGTCGAGCAGCCAGAGCAGGACATCGACCACGTCGCCCACCCAGATGAAGTCGCGCCGCTGCGCCCCATCCGCCAGGCCAGGCTCGGTCGAGCGAAACAGCCGAGCCGGGCCACCGGCCGCCACCTCGTCGTGCTTGACCTTGACCACCGAAATCATCCGGCCCTTGTGGTACTCGTTGGGTCCATAGACGTTGAAGAACTTCAGGCCCACCCACTGCGGGGGATGTGGCCGGCGCTGGGCGATGGCGCGCGCGACGCGAAGGTCGAAAGCATGCTTGGTCCAGCCGTACAGATTGAGCGGGCGCAGCTTCTCAAGGGCGGCCGGCGATGCATCGTCGTCGAAACCGGCGGAACCGTCGCCATAGGTGGCGGCGGACGAGGCATAGACCAGCCGGACGCCATGGTTCGCGCACCAGTGCCAGATCCGCCGCGACAGCTCGACATTGGTGGCCCAGACGGCGTCGCCATCGGCGGCGGTGGTGTCGCTGACGGCACCGAAATGATAGATCGCTTCCACTGGCGGGCGGCTGTCCAGGAATATGTCGATGTCGTCCGGCGCGATCAGCCGTGCGGGCGGATGCTTCGCCAGGTTGCGCCATTTGCCGCCACAGCCGAGGCGATCGACAATGACTGTCTCCTCGCCGCGGGCGGCCAGCGCTGCGTGCAGGTTCGAGCCGATGAAGCCGGCACCGCCCGTGACCAGGATCATGCGGCGCGTTATACGGGGGCTGACGATTCCACAAAAGCGCCGAAAGGACGCGATCATGAGCGACCGTCCGCGGTTCTTCGACGACCTCGCAGGCGTTGCCGGAGGCGCTCTGTCGGCACTGGCCGGCCTCCGCGAGGAGATGGAGGCGCTGGCGCGGGCACGGATCGACGAGGCGATCCGCCGGCTGGAACTGGTCAGGCGGGAGGAGTTCGACGCGATGGCGGACCTCGCCGCCAACGCGCGGGCTGGCCAGGAGGCGGCCGAGGCGCAGTTGCAGGACCTTGTCCAGCGACTTTCCGCGCTCGAGGTGCGGGTTGCCGCGCTGGAGACGCAGAAAGCCGGCGGGTGAGGCTTGCGGCGCGGCACATCGGGTAGGTAGGCTAGGCTTCGTGGTCGCTTGGTGCCGTAAGCCCCAGATGCGGTGACCTAAGAAACCGCCCCGGCCTTCCCTGCACGAATGGGAGACCAATCATGTCCATGACGGCTCTCAGCCAGGATGCCACCAATCCCCTCGACATCATGGAGCAGATCATCACTGCCAACGACTGGACGTTCGACCGGCGCAGCGATTCCGAGATGGCGGCCGAAGCGCCAGGACGCTGGTGCGACTATGGCCTGTATTTCTGCTGGTCGCACGAGATCAGCGCCATGCACTTCACCTGCGCGTTCGACCTGAAGGTGCCGGAGAAGCGGCGCCCTGCGCTCTATGAATTGCTGGCGCTGGCCAACGAGCGGCTGTGGATCGGCCATTTCGGCATGGAGGCCGACGACGGAATGCCGGCGTTCCGCCACGCCGTGTTGTTGCGCGGCGCCCCGGGCGTCTCGGCCGAGAGCCTCGAGGACATGGTCGATATCGCCATCACCGAGTGCGAGAGGTTCTTTCCCGCCTTCCAGTTCGTGCTGTGGGGCGGCAAGACGCCGCAGGACGCGCTGGCGGCGGCGATGCTGGAATGCGCCGGCGAGGCATGACGACCGATCCATGAGCATTCCCCCCATTCTGCTGGTCGGCTGCGGCCGCATGGGCGGCGCCATGCTGGCGGGCTGGCGGGAGCAGGGATTGTCCGCCTCGGTCGCGGTCGATCCCGCGCCTGCCGTGGCGGCGAGGGCCGGCGACGACCTGACCATCGTGCCGGACGCCAGTGGCATATCCCGGGACTTCGCACCGGCCGCTGTAGTGTTCGCGGTGAAACCGCAGAACGCCGCCGACACGCTGCCGCTTTACCGGCAATTCGCCGGCAAGGCGGTTTTCCTGTCGATCATGGCCGGCCGGACAATCGGCGGCATGCAATCGCTGCTGGGCGACGCGGCGGCGGTGGTACGCGCCATGCCCAACACACCGGCGGCAGTGCGACAGGGGGTTACCGTGGCTTGCCCCGGCGCGGGCGTGAGCATGCCACAGCGCGTACTCTGCGGGCGCCTGCTGCAGGCGATCGGCGAAGTTGCCTGGGTGGAAGACGAAGCGCTGCTCGATCCGGTCACCGCGGTGTCCGGCAGCGGCCCGGCCTACGTGTTCCTGCTGGCCGAGTTGATGGAGCAAGCGGCACGGGAACAGGGAATACCCGCCGGTCTCGCCCGACTCCTGGCGCGGCAGACGGTGGCCGGGTCCGGCGCGCTGCTCGCGGCAAGCAAGGAAGATGCCGCCGACCTGCGGGTAGCGGTCACCAGCCCGGGCGGCACAACCGAGCGCGCACTCGCGTTATTGATGGCACCCGACGCCTGGCCCGCGGCGCTCCGCAAGGCAATCGCCGCGGCAACAGCGCGTTCTCGCGAGCTGGCCGGATAAGACAGCACCTCGTACGAAGCGGTCACGCCGATAAGGCGCACCAGTGCCAGTAGTTGGCAGTGAAAAAATGGCGCGCGCCCGGGGAGGAGCGCACGCCAGTTGGAGCTTTTAGTCGCAGAACCATCATCTCGGGACAACCGACTGGTCGCGAGTCACCATGCTGTGAAGCACGAAACCGTTAGCAGCCTGCACACAAAAGATGGCATGTTATCGCGCGGTAGGCGCAAAACATGTTCTCTTATTCAACCGATAATAGAATCAGCGCGCGACTTGCATGCATTGCGAAGCAACGTGATGAACTGTCCGCTTTCCCAGGCTCCGTGGAACAAGGCGGGCGTCGTGTCGGCGGGATCGCTACCTCGCGCTCCGCGGATCGCCGGGTTATGGCAATGTCCCAGCGCGAAGTATGTCACGCCACCCTTGCCGACCTTCCGTGCGTAACCGAGAACACGTGTCTTGCCGTCGGCCAGCACGGAGGTATCGCGTGGATAGATCGTGCCGATGCTGGGCGATACCGCATCCGCCCCATAGTCGGCCGTCAGCAGGATCTTCGATGCGGCTGGATCCTGCAGTTCGATGAAATACGGCTCATCTTCCACCTCGAAGGACGTTCCGACGCCACGCATGAGCGGGTGATCGGCGTCACGCACGTCCACGCGGAATTTGCGGATCGGCGGATGGGTCAGAAAATAACTGCCCAGAAGCGCGTGGTGCTCCATCCTGACGGTGCGACGTTGGCGCATGCCTTCCACCCGTTCGGCACGGCCTCCGCTGGTACCGTGCAACGCCAGCCAATGGCCTCCGCTTTCCAGCCATTCGCGGATCGCCCGGCATTGCGGGGCGTCGGGGTAGGGCCCGGCCACATAGGTGATCAGCAACCGGCTGACCGTCAGCCATTTGGCGACATCGGCAAAATCGTTGCCCACGGAAGCGGCAATGCCGGCTTCCGCCAACAACGTCAGCAGTCGCAGGCGCGCATAGTCGTGGTCGTGCCCGGCGGCTGATCCAGGCGGATACCCACCGGTGATAAGATGCGCGTGACTGGCGGCTTCCGCTGGCATGGCGTTTCCCCGCTAGAATTGATGCGAATGCCCGGGCTTGTAGGCTCGGCGGTGCTGATGAGCAAACCGCCCTGGGCTGACAAGCCGCGTTCGCTTCGCCATGTTTACTGGATGGACGACGCAGCCTTCGACAACGCACTGCTTGCCGCGGCCTTCCAGATGATCGCGGAGCGTGGGTGGGCCCGGTGCTCGGTTGCCGACGCGGCGCGCGCGGCGGGCTTGTCACTGGCGCGCGCACGCGAGCGTTTCCCCAGCCGAGCCATGATGCTACTGCGCTTCGGCCGGCTGGCAGACCAGGCGGCGCTGGCGGATACTCCGGCAGCCGGGACCGCACGCGACAAGCTGTTCTACCTGCTGATGCGCCGGATCGACGTGTTGCAGGCGCATCGGTCCGGCATGCTGACCTTACTGCGCCACCTGCCCGCGCACCCGGCGACAACGCTGCTGCTGGTACTGGGCAACCGGCGCAGCATGCGGTGGATGCTGTCCGCTGCCGGGGTGCCCACCGCCGGCATCGACGGTGAGCTCCGCGTGAAGGGATTGCTGGCAGTCTGGCTATGGACCATCCGGACCTGGCGGAGCGACGAAAGCGCCGACCTGTCGGCCACCATGGCGGCCCTGGATGCGGCCTTGCAGCGCGCCGAGCGAATGGCTGGCTGGCTCGGCTGGCGCCCGCCGCCGCCGCCCGCCGAGCCAGTCCCGGAAGAGCCGCCGCCCGCAGCACCTGCTTGAGCCTCGTTGCGCTGCCGCCTATCAAGCGCGTGCAACAGGAGATCGCGTGATGGCGACGCGCAGCGTGGCGACGGTGTTCGGCGGTTCCGGCTTCATCGGCCGCTACATCGTGAAGCGTCTGGCGAAGAAGGGGTTCGTGGTGCGCGTGGCGGTGCGCGATCCCGA
>DATBKQ010000749.1:0-2650 GCA_036555825.1 Acetobacteraceae bacterium
CGTGTGGGAGAAGCGCAATATCGCCGACACGGTGCCGGTGTGGGATGCCGCCACCTGCATCCAATGCGGCCAGTGCAGCTTTGTCTGCCCGCACGGCGTGATCAAAGCGAAGTATTTCGATCGTGCACGGCTGACCGATGCGCCGACAGGCTTCCGGTCGGCGCCGATCAATGTGCGCGGCTTCCCAGATGTCCGCTTCACGTTGGATTTCTCGCTGGAGGACTGCACGGGGTGCGGACTATGTGTCGAGGCCTGTCCGGTCGTGCCGATCAAGTCGCTCGCGATGCACGACAAGGAACCGCTATTAGCCCCCGCGCGTGCCGGCAACGCATTCTTCGCGTCGCTGCCGGTGAACGACCGCGCGCGGGTGGACTTCGCCAATGTGCGCGGCGTGCAGTTCCTGGAACCGCTGTTCGTCTATTCCGGCGCCTGCGCCGGTTGCGGCGAGACGCCGTACTTGAAGTTGCTGTCGCAGTTGTTCGGCGACCGGCTGCAGATCGCCAATGCCACCGGCTGCTCGTCGATCTACGGCGGCAATCTGCCGGTCACCCCGTGGTCCACCAACCGCGAGGGCCGCGGGCCGGCGTGGTCCAACTCGCTGTTCGAGGACAATGCCGAGTTCGGCCTGGGCTACCGCCTGGCCGCCGACAAACATCTGGAGCTGGCACAACGGCTGGCGGGCGAGATGGCGCCGGAGCTGGGACAGGAGCTGGTGGAGGCGGCGCTGACGGCGCCGCAGGTACGTGAATCGGAAATCCGCGCGCAGCGCGACCGGGTTGCCGCGCTGATGCGGAAGCTGCGCGACTCGCGCGATCCCCGTGCACCGGAGCTGCTGTCCGTGGTCGAGCACCTGGTGCGCCGCAGCATCTGGATCGTCGGCGGCGACGGCTGGGCCTACGACATCGGCTATGGCGGCCTGGACCACGTGCTGGCCAGCGCGCGCGACGTGAACGTGCTGGTGCTGGATACCGAGGTCTATTCCAACACTGGCGGCCAGGCGTCGAAAGCCACACCGCTCGGTGCGATCGCCAAGTTCGCCTCGGCCGGCAAGCGCGTGGCGCGCAAGGACCTTGCGTTGCAGGCCATCGCCTATGGCAACGTCTATGTCGCGCAGGTGGCGATGGGCGCCAATCCGCAGCAGACATTGCAGGCGTTCCGCGAGGCCGAGGCGTATCCAGGCCCTGCGCTGATCCTGGCCTACAGCCACTGCATCGCGCACGGCATCGACATGCAGCACGGCATGAAGCAGCAGGACCTGGCGGTGGCCTGCGGCTACTGGCCGTTGTTCCGCTATAACCCAGCGCTGCGCGATGTGGACAGGAACCCGTTCCAGCTCGACAGCCCGCGCCCGACGCTGAAGTTCCGCGACTACGCCTATAACGAAACCCGCTACAAGGCGCTGCTGCAGAACCGGCCGGAAGTGGCCGAGGCTCTGATGACTGCGGCGCAGGCGGCGCTGGAGGAGAAGTACCGGTCGTATGAAGAGATGGCCGGATGGTCGGCGTCGCGCTTCCATCCTGCCGGCCTGCGCAACAGCGGCATCGCGGCCACGGCAGGCGAGCGCGTTGAGGCCGATGCGGAGTGATGATAGCATCAGTTGTATGAGTGACTACGATGTCGACATCTACGCATGGAGCCAGCGGCAGGGTGCATTGCTGCGCCGTCTGGCGGCGGGAGATCGTGTGAACGACGCGGATCTCGATTGGCCAAATATCGCCGAGGAGATCGAGACGGTGGGGCGCTCAGAGCGCAGTGCAGTGGCAAGCCGCATCGCGACGATTATTGAACATCTTTTCAAGCTGCAAGCATCGCCGGCCATCGACCCCAGGCCTGGCTCGCAGGCCACAATCATCCGGGCGCGAGGTGAAGTCGAACGCCTGCTCAAGGAGAGCCCCAGTATCAGACCCTTGATCGGCGACATGATCGGTCAGGAACAGCCCGCATCGCGCCGTGTGGCCGCCGTTGAACTCTCCCGGTATCGCGAAGAACCGCGCATGTCACTGGACGCGCTGACATGCACCGAGGACCAGGTCATTGGCGACTGGTTCCCCGATGAGCCTCGGTGACCCGGCGCTCCGCTCACCTTGCTGCCAATCCCGCCAATGGCGGATGAGCGCGGCCGATCAGCAGCGCTCTGCACGGCACAGCGCCGGATCGATCTCCGGCTGCCGGCCTACTTCCTGCGAGCTGGAAGTCCACACCAGGGGGTTGCAGTGATGACAAATGTCGCCACCCAGCCCAGGGGCGAGCTGTCGCTGCGGACCGTGGCGATGCCGGCCGACACCAATCCAGCCGGCGACATCTTCGGCGGCTGGATCATGTCGCTGATGGACCTCGCTGCCGGCGTCTCCGCCGGAACGCGCGCCAAGGGACGTGTTGCAACGGCGGCTGTGTCCAACCTGAGCTTCCTGCAACCGGTCAAGGTCGGCGACGTCGTCTGCGTGTATACCGACATCGTCCGGGTCGGCCGCAGCTCGATCACGCTGGGCGTCGAGGCCTGGGTGTTGCGCCGCGGACAGGGCGAGCGCGAGCGTGTCACCGCCGCCGAATTCGTGCTGGTCGCGGTGGATGACAACGGGCGTCCGCGCCGGGTGCCGGACGCCCGCTGATCTCGGCGCGCGCTCAGAGAGGGATGAGCGCAGATGGAAGC
>DATBKQ010000750.1:0-6982 GCA_036555825.1 Acetobacteraceae bacterium
GGCCGGCCAGTTGACCAACAAGCAGTTGCGGCTGGTGGAGCTGGCACGTGCGCTCGCCGGCCAGCCGCGCCTGCTGCTGCTCGACGAGACGCTGGCCGGCCTGGGCCGCGATGAATGCGACGAGGTGCTGGACGTGCTGGCGAAGCTGCGTGACGAGGGCATGACGATCGCCATCATCGAACACACCATGCACGCGATGATGCGGCTGGCCGAACGCTTCGTGGTGCTTGACCACGGCGCGGTGCTGGCATCGGGACTGCCGCGCGACGTGGTTGAGAATCGCGCGGTGATCGAGGCGTATCTCGGCAAGAAGTTCCTGGCGCGGCAGAATGCTTGAAGTGCGCAACCTCTCCGTCGCCTACGGCGGCCTGCGCGCACTCACCGATGTATCGCTGTCGGTTGCCGAAGGTCAGTTCGTGACGGTGCTTGGTCCGAACGGCGCAGGCAAATCGACCTTGTTCAAGACGATCTGCGGCATCGTGCCGCCGGTGCAGGGCGACATCGGCTTTCTCGGCCGCGATCTGTTCGCCATGCCGGCTGCCGCCCGCGCGCATCTCGGCATCGCGCACGTCCCGGAGGGCCGGCAGGTGTTCAAGACGCTGACCGTGCGCGAGAATCTGGAGATGGGTGCCTACACCAAGGCCGGGCGTGCACAGTGGCTGCACACGCTGGAGCGCATCCATACGCTGTTTCCGATCCTGGCCGAGCGTGCATCGCAGCTCGCGGGCACCTTGTCGGGCGGCGAGCAGCAGATGCTGGCGATCGGCCGCGGCCTTGCCTCGGCGCCGAAGCTGCTGATGCTTGACGAACCGTCGATGGGCCTTGCGCCAGCGGTCGCCGACACGATCTTCGAGCGCATTTCGCAGATCCATCGAGAGGATCGTGTTACCATCCTGTTGGTGGAACAGCGCGTGGCCGAGGCGCTGGAGCTTTGCGACCATGGCTATGTGCTGGAAACCGGGCACATGGTGCTCGACGGAACGCACGATACCTTGCTGGCGGACGACAGGGTCCGCCGTTCCTATCTCGGGCTGGGAGCGTGATGACCGGGGGTGGAATCGCCAGAGGTCTGAATCACGCGATAATGCGAAGTGAAGCCTGACCTCGACCGCATGGGAGAATGCCGCATGACGAACGGAGCTTCGATTGGACGCCGTGGCGCTCTGGGAATTGGCCTCGCCACCGGCGCGGCGGCGTTCGCGCCGCGTCGCCTGCGTGCGCAGGAAAAGGAAGTGAAGATCGCGATGCTGGTGCCGCTGTCCGGTCCGTGGGCGCGCCAGGGCATCCTGGAGCAGATGGGCGCGCGAATGGCGGTCGACGACATCAACAACGCCGGGGGCGTCAAGTCGCTGGGCGGCGCGAAGTTGCGGCTGATCGAGTACGACACCGGCGACAGCGCGGAGAAGGCGAAGGACGCCGCGCAGCGCATGGTTGCGCAGGAGCCCGATCTGGTCGGCGGCTTCGGCTGCTGGCTTTCCACGTTCACCCTCGCTGCCACCGAGGTGACCGAGCGCGCCGAACTGCCGTGGCTGACGCTGTCCTATTCCGACCTGATCACCGGACGTGGATACAAATATGTATTCCAGTCCGCGCCGACCGCCGATTCGCAGGCGGAAGACGAAGTGCCGATGGTGGTGGACATGGCCGAGAAGGCCACCGGCAAGCGACCCGCCAAGGTGGCGGTGATCGGCGACAACACGGCGGCCGCGGTCAGCTTCATGAAGCCGATCCGCGACCACGTGCTGAAGAATCTGAATCTCGCGTTGGTGGCAGACGAGGTCTATACGCCGCCGCTGACCGATGCGACGACGATCGTGCAACATGTGCGCTCGGGTCGTCCTGATTTCGTTATTTTCCAGTCCACCAACGTGCCGGACGACAAGTTGCTGGTGGACAAATTCGCCGAGATGAACCTGAAGAGCGACCGCTTGCCGAAGGTCGGCAACGGCGGCCACTGGGCGGTGCCGGAACTGCTGAAGGTGGCGGGCGCCGAGAACCTGGAAGGCGTGCTGGTCGGGTTGGCGAACTGGCCGGGCAAGTCGGTCGAGGACGTATCGAAGCGGTTCGTGGAGCGGACCAAGGAACCGTGGTTCGGCCATGACTCGGTGTTCGCCTATGTGCACACGCTGATCCTGAAGGAAGCGGTGGAACGTGCAGGTGCGGCCGAGCGGCACAAGGTGATGCAGGCGATCCGTCAGCTCGACATGAGGAACGAAGGACCCGCGCTGTTCTTCCCCGACGGCACGTTGAAGTACGACGAAAGGGGCCGCCGCGTCGGCGCCAAGCTGTGCATCGTGCAGTGGCAAGGCGGCCGTCCGGTGCCGGTGCATCCAGACGCGATCGCCGCCGCCAAGGTGGCCTGGCCCAAGGTGTCGTGATGGCGGAGCCGTATGAGGTCTATGCCGTCCACTACGCGCACAATCCGAATGCGCGGCGGGCGAACAACTTCATCGGCGGCGATCCGCATGACGGGCCGATGCCGCTCGACTACTTCGTCTGGGCGATCAAGGGTCCGGAGCGAAGTTTCGTCTTCGATACCGGCTTCGACGCGCCGATGGGGGAGAAGCGGCAACGTCAATTCGTGCGCTCGCCATCCGTGGGGCTGAAGGCGGTCGGCATAGAGCCGCGCGACGTGCAGGACGTGATCCTGTCGCACATGCATTACGACCATTGCGGCAACTACGACCTGTTCCCGCACGCGCGCTACCACGTGCAGGACAAGGAGATGGCCTATTGCACCGGGCGGTGCATGTGTCATGCGGGCTTGCGCGGCCCGTTCGAGGAGGAGGACGTGGTGGCGATGGTGCGCAAGCTGTTCGCCGGCCGCGCGGTGTTCCACGACGGCGTGGACGAGTTGGCGCCTGGGCTGACCGTGCACCACGTGGGCGGGCACTCGAAGGGCCTACAGGTGGTACGGGTGTGGACGCGACGCGGCTGGATGGTATTGGCATCGGATGCCAGTCACTTCTATGCCAACATGGAAGAAGGCCGCGCTTTCCCGATCATGCACAGCCACGAGGATACGCTGGCGGGCTATGAGACGATGCGGAAGCTGGCGAGCGCGCCGAACGCAATCATCCCCGGCCACGATCCGCTGGTCCTGCAGCGCTATCCAGCGGTCTCGCCCGAATTGAAGGGTATCGTCGCGCGGTTGGACACCGATCCTCGTTAGGCTTCCCGCCGACGGCGCCTCGTCGTTAACCCTGGGAGGAAACAACAATGACCCACAGCACAGCCATCGGGCGCAGGACCGCGCTTGGCATGGCGGTGGCGTCAGGTATCGCGCGACGCGCGCGTGCGCAGACGCCGCAGGATGTGAAGATCGCCATGCTGGTACCCTTGTCGGGCCCGTGGGCGCGATCCGGTATTTTGGAGAAACTCGGCGCCGAGATGGCGATCAACGATGTCAATGCCGCCGGCGGAATCAAGTCGATGGGCGGCGCGAAGTTGCGGCTGATGCAGTTCGACACGCAGGACACGGCGGAGAAATCCAAGGACGCCGCCCAGCGCATGTTGTCGCAGGAACCGGACCTGGTCGGCGGCTTCGGCTGCTGGCTTTCGAGTTTCACGCTCGCGGTCACCGAAGTGACCGAGCGCGCCGAACTGCCCTGGCTGACGCTGTCGTATTCCGATCTGATCACCGGCCGCGGTTACAAGTACGTGTTCCAGACCGCGCCGACCGCCGATGCGCAAGCCAAGCAATTGCTGCCGGCGATCGTCGATCTGGCGCAGAAGACGACAGGCAAACGGCCGATCAAGATTGCCATCCTGGCCGACAATACGGCCGCGAACATCAGCTTCCTGAGGGAGGTCCGCGAGCACACGCTGAAGGACCTGGGCCTCACCGCTGCATATGACCAGATGTATACACCGCCGATCGCCGATGCCACGACGCTGGTACAGCCGATCCGCGGTGCACGTCCGGATTTCTGTATCATGTTGTCGTCCAATGTTCCCGACGACAAGCTGCTGCTCGACAAGTTCGCCGAGTTCGGCCTGGCTGGCGGCAAGCTGCCGCTGATCGGTGGCGGCGGCCACATCGGCGCACCAGAGCTGCTCAACGTGACCGGTGCCGATATTCTGCAAGGACTGATGGCGGGACTCGCTAATTGGCCAGGGCACGACCAGGACCAGCTCGCTCAGCGCTTCGTCGCGCGCACCAAGGAGCCGTGGTTCGGGCATGATTCGCTGTTCGCCTACGTGCACGTGCTGATCTTCAAGGAGGCGCTGGAACGCGCCGGCGTCGCCGATCGGCGCAAGGTGGCGCAGGCGATCCGAGACCTCGACATGCGCGACGGCCCGGCGCTGTTCTTCCCCGGTCATCACCTGAAGTTCGATGACAAGGGTCGCCGCGTCGATGCGATGCTGGCGATGATCCAGTGGCAGAACGGCAAGCCGGTCGCGATCTACCCACAGGAGATCGCCGTTGCATCCGCGATCTGGCCGAGGGTGGCGTAGTCCTGTCATTGCGATTCGGCGAAGGCCGAGGAAGCAATGTCGGTCAGCCGGCGCGCGTGGTTCGACCGAGATTGCTTCGTCGGCTGCGCCTCCTCGCAATGACACGTGGAGGCGATTCGACTCGCGTACCAGCTTGGTGTGCAATAGCCGTGACATCGCCAATCGCAAGGAGGAAACCATGGCTCAGGCACCCTCGACCGAATCGCGCGAACGCGTCCGAGGCACGGTTCCCAAGCTCATAGACCTGTCGGAGAAGGTGCTGTTCGGCGACGTGTGGGAGCGGCCGCAGCTTTCCAAGCGCGACCGCAGCCTGATCGTCTGCGCCACCCTGATCGCCACCTATCGCCCCGAGCAGTTGCGCGGCCATCTGCAGCGCGCGCTGCACAACGGCGTCACCAAGGAAGAACTGTCGGAGGTGATCACGCATCTGGCCTTCTACGCCGGCTGGCCCGCGGCGATGACCGCGGCGAACATCGCGCGCGAGGTGTTCGAGGCCAATCCGTAACAGGGAGCCAGCATCATGCAGGCGGGATTCATTGGCCTCGGCACCATGGGCGCCAGCATGGCCGCGAACTTGCAGAAGGGACTCAAAGCGCGCGGCGACACCCTGGTGGTGCACGACATCCGCCGTGAGGCCGCGTCGCGCCACGTGCGCGATGGCGCGATCTGGGCGGATACGCCGCAGGCGGTGGCGGAGCAGAGCGAGGTGATCTTCACCTCGCTACCCGGCCCGCCCGAGTTCGAATCAGTGGCCGCCGGGCTGCTGGCCGGCATCCGCAAAGGCACGGCGTATTTCGACCTGACCACCAATTCCCCCACCGTGGTGCGCAAGGCGCACGAGGCGTTCACCGCCAAGGGCGCATACCTGTTCGATGCACCGGTCAGCGGCGGACCGCGCGGCGCGGCGAGCGGCAAGCTGGCGATCTGGTGCGGCGGCGATCAGGATGTGTTCGACAAGTGGAAGCCGGTGCTCGACATGATCGGCGACGCCGCGCAGTACATCGGGCCGATCGGCGCCGGGTCGGTGGCGAAACTGGTGCACAACTGCTTCGGCTACATCGCCACCGCCGCCGCGGCGGAGGTGTTCAGCATGGGCGTGAAGGCCGGCATCGAGCCGCTGGCGATCTGGGAGGCGGTGCGCAAGGGCGCCATCGGCCGGCGCGGCGCGTTCGACTCGCTGACCGATCAGTTCCTGCCGAACAAGTACGAGCCGCCGGCCTTCGCGCTGCGGCTTGCGCACAAGGACGTGTCGCTGGCGACCGCCCTCGGTCGCGAGGTGAAGGTGCCCATGCGATTGGCGAATCTCGCGCTGGCCGACCTGGAGGAGGCGCTGAACCGTGGTTGGGGCGATCGTGATTCCCGTTCGATGATGCTGTGCCAATTGGAGCGTGCGGGGGTAAGGATCGAGGTCGATCCGCAGCGGCTGACCGAGGCGCTGGAGAACAAGGCGAAGAGCGGGTAACCGCGCGGGGCGCCGGGCGCGCCCCGCTCAGGTCACCTTGCGGCGTTGCTGGAACCGGGCTTCCTTCCAGGCGCCGCTGCCCAGGACGTCGCGCAGCGTCGCAACCGCGTCCCAGATATCGGCGAACCGCACATAAAGCGGCGCCAGGCCGAAGCGCAGCACATCGGGTGCCCGGAAGTCGCCGATCACCCCACGCTCGATCAGCGCCTGCATGATGGCGTAGCCCTGCGGATGCGTGAACGCCACCTGGCTGCCGCGGCGCGACGCCTCGCGCGGGGTCAGCAGACCGAATTCGCTTTCACCCGCCATCAGCGTCATGAACAATTCGGCAAGCGCCAATGACTTCGCGCGGACCGCCGCCATCGGTGCGTCCGCTGCGATGTCGATGCCGACTTCCATGGCCGCCAGCGACAGGATCGGCGGCGTTCCCACCACCGCGCGCCCGACACCCTCGGCTGGGCGATACTCGCTTTCGAACGCGAACGGCGCCGCATGGCCGAGCCAGCCGGTCAGTGGCAAGTGCAGCTCATCCTGCATATGTCCTGCGATATACAGGAACGCCGGGGCGCCGGGGCCGCCGTTCAGGTACTTGTAACCGCAGCCCACCGCCAGATCGACACCGTCCACCTCGAGCTGCAACGGGATCGCGCCGGCAGAATGCGACAGATCCCAGAGCACCAGCGCGCCCGCCGCATGCGCAGCCCGGGTCAGCGACCCCATGTCGTGCATTGCGCCGCTGCGGTAGTCCACGTGCGTCAGCATCAGCACGGCAACCGTTTCGTCCAATGCCGCAAGCATATCGGTCGCCTGCCGCACCACGTGCCCGAGCCGCAGATGCGCGGCAAGACCCTGTGCGATGTAGAGGTCGGTGGGGAAGTTGCCGGCCTCGGTCAGGATCACCGGCCGGCCCGGGCGACGGCGCAGCGCCGATCAGCCGCGCGATCTTCTCGCCGATGCGGAACTGCAGATCGATCCAGCCGTGATCCGTCCAGCTTCGGATCAGCGACCGCCCCCACTGGCGCTCCAGCACCTCCATCACGCGCGCCGTTGTCGCGATCGGCA
>DATBKQ010000751.1:0-3913 GCA_036555825.1 Acetobacteraceae bacterium
GCCTGGGTCAGCGTGTAGTCCTGGTTCTGCACCGCCTGCACGAACAGCCGGCCGATGCCGTTCAGGTTGAACACCTGCTCGGTGACCACCAGGCCGCCGATCAGGAAGGCGAACTCGATGCCGATCACGGTGACCACCGGCAAGAGCGCGTTCTTCAGTGCGTGCCGGTTGATCACCAGCTTCTCGATCAGGCCCTTGGCGCGCGCGGTGCGGATGTAGTCCTCGCGCAGCACCTCCAGCATCGCCGAGCGCGTCATGCGCATGCTGACCGCGGCATAGCGGTAACCCACGGTGACTGCCGGCAGGAACGCCATCGACAGGTTACGGACCGGGTCCCGCCAGATCGGCACGTAGTCGATCGGCGGCATCCACGGCCGGCCGGTAATCGCATTGCTGAGGTCGAGCACGAACAGGATGGAGATGATGCCCAGCCAGAAGGACGGCGTGGCGATCCCGCCGATGGCGAGCGTGCGCACCACGACGTCGATCCAGGTGTTCTGCTTCAACGCCGAGATGGTGCCGAGTGGCACCGCGATCAGGATGGCGATCACGGTGGCCAGCAGGGCGATCTCCAGCGAGATCGGCACGCGCGTCAGGATCTCGGTCGAGACCGGTTTGCCCGACCACATCGAGATACCGTAGTCGAAGGTGAAGACCCCCCGGAGGAAGTCCAGGAACTGCACGATCAGCGGCCGGTTGAGGCCGAGTTCGGCATGGCAGATATCGACGGCATGCGGGTCGAAACTGCCGCCGCCGGAGCCCAGCCGGACCACGCAGATGTCGCCCGGGATCAGGCGCATCATGATGAAGACAAGCGCAGCCGCCCCGATCAGGGTCGGGATCACCAGCAACAGGCGCTTCGCGACGTATCGGTACATTCCTCGTTACTTCTGTTGCCCTGTCATTGCGAGAAGGCGAAGCCGACGCGGCAATCTCGGTCACGCGTCCTGACCGAGATTGCTTCGCTACGCTCGCAATGACAACACCCCGCGTTGCCTCTCCTACCCGTTGGGTGCCTCGTCAAGCCAGATGTCCGACAGGTCCTGGTTGATGTAGTGGCTCGGACCGATCTTCCAGCCGTGCACATAGGACCGCTCGGGGATTTCGCGGTACCACCAGATCATCGGGAACTCGCGCGCCTCGGTATCGATGATCCGGGTCTCATACTGTCGCATCAGGGCACGCTGCTTGCTGAAGTCCGTCTCTCGCAGCATGCGGTTGTAGATATCCACCTCCTCGGGGTCGCTGTAGCCGCCATAGTTCTCCACGAACACGTCGTGCGGCAGGTATTTCTGGGTGTCCAGCACCGGATTGACCACGCTGTTGCAGTTGGCCTCGACCACCACGTCGAAGTCGCCGCCGCGCATCTCCTGGAACCACGGGCCGGTCGGCTCCACCTTCTGGGTTGCCGTCACGCCGATCTTGCTCCATTCGTCGACCAGCCATGTGCCGACGTACTTATATGGCTGATCGACGTTGCGGTTGAGCAGGGTGAAGTGCAGGTTCTCCTGCCCCGCCTCCTTCAGCAGGCGCCGGGCCTCGGCGCGGGACTTCTCGATATCCGGCCAGAAGCCCGCCAGCTTCTGCAGCTCCTCCTTGGTCGCGGCGAGCGGCGAGCCGGGAAACACGATGCCGCCGACGGTGTGTACGTTGGCGATCTTCGACAGCGCCGGCGCGCCATGCCACTGATCCACCGCGAGCAGCAACGCCTTGCGCACGCGCACGTCATCGAACGGCTTGCGTCGCTCGTTGGGCGTGATCAGGCTGCCGCAGTTCCAGTCGCTGGTCTGCACCTTGATCTTGTCGCCGAGCTCGCGCTTGAGTTCGTTGATCGCGGCCGGCGGCAGGCCGCGGAACTCCATCGCGGCGCGACCGGAGCGGATCGCGTCCACCCGCACCGCCTGCTTCGGGGCGAAAAGGCCGACGAAGCCATCCAGGTACGGCAGGCCCTTGTGGTAATAGTCGGGATTGCGCTCGCCCTTGATGTCCTGGCCGATGTCGTACGCAACGAATTTGAACGGGCCGGAGCCCATCACGTGCTGCTCGAACCAGTGCGGGTCCTTGTCGAGTATCGCCTTCGGGTAGATGAACGCATAGGGGTCCGCCAGCGAGGGCAGGAAGGTTGTGGTGGCGTATTTCAGGTGGAACACCACAGTGGTGTCGTCCGGCGCGGAGACGGAATCCACCACAGAGTACCAGTTCTTCCGCGCGCTCAGCACGCCTGGTCTGGGAAAGATGATCTCGTGCCAGCTTGCGGCGATATCGGCCGCGGTGAGCGGTGACCCGTCGTGGAACTTCACCCCGGTGCGGATCTTGAAGGTGTAGGTCTTGCCCTCGTCCGTGGCCGCCGGAATGGCCGTGCAGAGATCGCAGACGAACTTCGTGGTATCGGCGGGGTTCTCCGGATCGACGCGCATCAACACGCTGTAGAATGGCGCCACGGCGTGGACCATCGCGAAGGTGGCTTCGCGATGGCCGTCCAGGCTTGGCGGCGCATCGGCGGGTATCATGTAGGTCAATGTGCCGCCGTGGCGCGGCTGTTCGCCCGCCTGGCCGGCGGGCATCGTGGCTCCGCACGCAAGCAAGGCACTGAATCCGACAGCAAGCAGTGTTCTTGTTTGCATCTTCAGTCTCCCTGGACGTGGTTTTTCTGAGTCGGCCTCCTTCGATCTTGCAAAAAGCAAAAATCGCTGGCGCGCCGCGGAGGCCGGCCAGTTGCTCCAACACAGCATCATTGTACATGTGGTCTGGCTATCCAAGTCGTATATCTCATGGTCGCGCATCAGTGACCGTTGTCTTCCCGGGTCGAAATCCAGCGCCGGCCGGATGGCTGGTTGCAGGACGCGGGGAACCGGCCGCATCGTTTAGCGATGCATCAGCCATTGTCCGATCAACGCGGGCCGCCCGAGGTCTATATCCGCGGCGCGCCGCCACCACCGCCGGCGCAACGGCTGGAAGGGCGGAGGCACGTCTCGGCCGCCATCGTCGGCGGAGGCTTTACGGGCCTCTCGACGGCGCTGCACCTGGCGGAAGCCGGCGTGGAAGTCGCGGTGCTGGAAGCAAAGGAGATCGGCTGGGGCGCGTCGGGGCGAGCGTTCGGCCAGGTGGTGCCGTATCTGAAGCTCGGCGAACCGGCGATCCTGCGCCACTACGGCGATGTCCGTGGGCGGCGCATCATCGATGCGGTGGCGGCGGGGCCCGACCTGGTGTTCGAGCTGATCTTCCGCCACCGGATCGAGTGCTGGGCGATCCGCTCGGGACTGATCTTCGCCGCGCATTCAGCGCGCGGGCGGCGCGAGCTGGAGCGGCGCACACGGTACTGGCAGCAACGCGGTGCACCGGTTGCAATGCTGGAGGGCGCGCGCTGCGCCGAGGCGATCGGGTCGTCGCTGTATCAGGCGGCATCGCTGGATCGCCGCGGCGGCAATCTGAACCCGTTCGCCTACGCGCGGGGGCTGGCACATGCGGCGGTCAAGACCGGGGCGGTGCTGCACACGCGGACGCCGGTGCAGTCGCTGGCGCGGCGCAACGGGGGTTGGCTGATCAATGGCACTCTGAGCGCCGACAACGTGGTGATCGCCACCAACGCCTATACCGGCGAGCTCTGGCCGGGCCTGCGCGAGAGCATCATCCCGATGCGCGGCCATGGCTTCGTGACCGAACCGCTGTCGGACAATGTGCGCCACGCGATCCTGCCGGAACGGCAGTCGCTGACCGATACGCGGCAGCTCTATTCCGGCGTGCGCATGCTGCCGGACGGCAGGCTGCACGGCAGCGCGCACGGACCGAGCTTCGGGGCCGAACCGCGTGCCGACTGGCGGCGGGTGGATGCGCGCATGCGGCGGCTGTTCCCGCAGCTCGGGGCGGTGCAGTGGCAGCAGGCGTGGACCGGCTGGGTGGCGATGACCACCGA
>DATBKQ010000752.1:0-2384 GCA_036555825.1 Acetobacteraceae bacterium
CGTCACGCGGCCGGGGGTCGGGGTGAAGGTCGTGGGGTCCTCGGCGGTGATGCGGCACTCGATCGCATGGCCGGCGAAGCGTATCTGCTGCTGCGTGTAGTCCAGCGCGGCGCCGGCGGCGATGCGGATCTGCTCGCGCACGAGGTCGATGCCGCATACCATCTCGGTGACCGGGTGCTCGACCTGAAGGCGGGTGTTCATCTCGATGAAGGCGAACTGTCCGTCCTGATACAGGAACTCGAGCGTGCCGGCGTTGCGATAGCCGAGTTTCGCCAGCGCCGCGGTGGCGGTGGCGCCAAGGCGGTCGCGCGCGGCGGCACTCAATGCCGGCGAGCCTGCCTCCTCCAGCAGCTTCTGGTGACGACGCTGAAGGCTGCAGTCGCGCTCGCCGAAATGCACCACGTTGCCGTGGTCGTCGGCCAGCACCTGCAGCTCGACATGGCGCGGATGGTCGAGATACTTTTCCATATACACGGCGTCGTTGCCGAACGCCGCGCGGGCCTCGGCGCGGGCGATGCGGAACGCTTCCTCCAGCGACGCGGCGCCGGCCGCCACCTTCATGCCGCGCCCGCCGCCGCCAGCGGAGGCCTTGATCAGCACCGGGTAACCGAGCTGGCCCGCCACGTCGCGCGCCTTCGCCACGTCCGTCACCGCGCCGTTCGATCCCGGCACCAGCGGCACGCCCAGCTTGGCCATCGCCTCCTTGGCGGCGATCTTGTCCCCCATCATGCGGATATGCGCCGGCGAGGGGCCGATGAAGGTCAGGCCATGCGCCTCCACCATCTCGGCGAATTTCGCGTTCTCGGCGAGGAAGCCGTAGCCGGGATGGATCGCCTCGGCGCCGGTCACCAGTGCGGCGGAGAGGATCGCCGGGATGTTGAGGTAGCTGTCCTTTGCCGGGGGCGGGCCGATGCACACGCTCTCGTCCGCCAGCCGCACATGCATCGCATCGGCGTCCGCAGTGGAGTGCACCGCGACCGAGGGAATGCCGAGCTCGCGACAGGCCCGCTGGATGCGAAGCGCTATCTCGCCGCGATTGGCGATGAGGATCTTCTGGAACAACCCATCATTCCAGGATCAGCAGGACTTCGCCGTATTCGACCGGCGTGCTGTTGGCGACCAGGATGCGCGCGACGGTGCCGGCCTTGGGCGCCTTGATCTGGTTGAAGGTCTTCATCGCCTCGATCAGCAGCAGCGTCTGGCCGGCGGCGACACTCTGCCCGACGGTGACGAAGGGGGGCGCGCCAGGTTCCGGCGACAGATAGGCGACGCCGACCATCGGGCTCAGCACCGCGCCCGCGGGCGTGCTCTCCTGCGGGGACGGACCGGGCGGGACGACAGGCGCGACGATCGGCGGCGCGGGAGCGGCGGCAACCGAGGGTGCGGCGGCGGCGCGGACCACCCGGATGCGGCTGTCCTTCTCGGCGATCTCGATCTCGGTCAGGCCGGTCTCGTTCAGCACCGCGGCCAGCGCGCGGATCGCATCGGGGTCGAACGGAATGCGGGTCATGCGGCGCCCTCGAGCAGGATATCGGCCATCGCTGTCAGGGCCAGCGCGTAGCCGCGCACGCCCAGACCGCAGATCACGCCGACAGCCGCCTTGGAGACGTAGGAGTGCTGGCGGAACTCCTCGCGACGATGGATGTTGGTCACGTGCACCTCGATCACCGGCAGGTCGGTCGCCAGCAGCGCATCCATCAACGCGATCGAGGTGGTGGTGTAGCCCGCGGGATTGATGACGATGCCCTGGGCGCGGCCGCGGCATTCCTGCACCCAGGACACCAGCTCCCCCTCGCCATTGGTCTGGCGGAAGTCGATGGCGAGCCCGAGCTGGTCGGCGGTCTCCGCGCAGAGCTGCTCCACATCGTCCAATGTGGCGCTGCCGTAGAGATGCGGCTGACGCAGGCCGAGCATGTTCATGTTCGGCCCGTTCAGCACGGCAACCAGCGGTGGAGCGGTGGCCTGGGACATGCCGGTGCGCGTAGCATAGGCGGGCGTGCCGGTCCAACCGACGGGACCCGCGCTGACGGCGTCGGCGGTTCCTTGCTCCGTCAAGCGGCGATCCCCATACTTGCCTCATGCACACCGCCGTGACCCTGACGCTGAATGGCGAGGCGCGCGCCTTCGACGGACCAATGACCGTGGCCGGCCTGCTCGCCGCGCTCGGGCTCGAGTCGCGCAAGGTCGCGGTGGAGCGCAACGAGGAGATCGTGCCGCGCTCCAGCTATGCCGAGACCTGGCTTGCCAGCGGCGATGCGCTGGAGATCGTGCATTTCATCGGCGGAGGCTGAGCGATGGACGGATCACTGCCGCAGCAAGACGACACCTGGACGGTGGCGGGCCGCCGGTTCCGCTCGCGCCTGATCGTCGGCACCGGCCGCTAC
>DATBKQ010000753.1:0-4432 GCA_036555825.1 Acetobacteraceae bacterium
AGCACCTTGCCGGAGCCACTGGCCACACCCAGCACCTCGTGGGCGTCGCTGTGGAAGTGATGGAACGGGTGCACCGAATCACGCCACGCGGCCGGCCATCGATTGGCGGTGAAGATGCGCTCGATGGCGGCCGGATCGGCCGGCACCGCCTGGCGATACACCAACAGCGGCAGCCGCGAATTGGGGACGGCGCCGTCGTCGGCGAAGGTGAAGGTCTGGGGTTCGGTCATCGGAACCTCTCCGCTGCTGCTGCGAGTTGTCGGTCGAGGGTAACAAGCACCACACCGAGGTCTTTCGCCAGCCAAAGATAGCTCGCGTCGTAGGTGGTCAGTCCGGTTTGCAGTGCCAAGTCCACGACGGCCTTGTGATCGACGTCAAGTGTCTCGAGCCGGGGTCCGGGCAGGTGCAAGGCTGCGAGCAGCATCGCGCCGGCGGAGATCGCGACGTCCCTTTACCCAGCAGACATTTGCAATTTCCTAGGCAAGCAGTGATGGGGCAACCAGATCACAATCCTCAATCCGTTCCTCCACCTCACCGCCACGAGGCTCGTTGAACACGATCGCCCCAAGCGCCGAGCATCAACGCCCCTTGTCGGCACCGTGGCCACCGTCCCGGTCGGCGCGAATGATGGCAGTCGCTTCATCTCGTTCGGCGGGTTTCCTATTGGCACGCTCGGCTCCAAATCTGCTCCATTTCGGAGCATGCATCATCAGACCGGCGCGTCTTCAACCGGATCCTCCGCCTCGTCCTCCTCGCCATAGCCGACCAGGCGCAGGGCGCGGCCGCGGATGCCGCGGGCGGCGGCAGCGTGGATCAGCGCCTCCTCGCGGCCATGCGTCACCCACACCTCGGGCGCACCGAGCTCATCGATCGTGGCGTTCAGCTCGTCCCAGTCGGCGTGATCGGAGACCACCAGCGGCAGCTCCACGCCGCGCGACCTGGCGCGCTGACGCACACGCATCCAGCCGGAGGCGATTGCCACCACCGGGTCGGCGAGGCGGCGCGCCCAACGGTCGGTGACGGCGGCGGGCGGAGCCAGCACGATGGCGCCGGCCAGCGCATCCCTGGCGGCGGCAGTGGCAGGGCGCAGATCGCCCAGCGACACGCCAAGCGCCTCATAGACTTGGCAGAGCGGCGCGAGCGCGCCGTGCAGCCAGATCGGGCGGTCCCAGCCGGCTTGGCGCAGCAGCGCGATCAGTCGCTGGCATTTGCCGAGGGCGTAGCAGCCGATGACGTGCGTGCGGTCGGGGAACAACGCGACGCTGTCAAGCAGACGCGCGATCTCCTGCTCCGGCGGAGGGTGGCGGAACACCGGTAGCGCGAAGGTGGCCTCGGTGATGAACACGTCGCAGGCCTGCGGCACGAAACCGGCGCAGGTCGGGTCGGCGGTGCGCTTGTAGTCGCCACTGACCACCGCACGACAGCCCTGGTACTCAATCGCCACCTGGGCGCTGCCCAGCACATGACCCGCCGGCTGGAGCCACAGACGCGCGTCGCCGACGCGGATCGTCTCGCCCCAGGCGAGCGGCTGCGCCTCCCCTGCCCGCTCGCCCAATCGCGCCCGCATCAGGGCCAAGGTCTCGGGGCTCGCGAGCACGGAGCGATGGCCCGGGCGAGCGTGGTCGGAATGGGCGTGGGTGATGACGGCGCGGTCCACTGGCCGGGTCGGGTCGACAAAAAATCCGCCAGGCTCGCAGTAGAGTCCCTGTGGCAGCACACGTAGCCAATTCGCAGGCGCCAGCATGCACCGCACTTGGCGTCGCTCCCCGCCGGGCGCCAGAGCCTACTGGCGTGCTGCATACAACCGCACGAGACCTCGCGCACCAGATGCCGCTTTTCGGAGACGGCCCATCAGTGGATCGGGCGCGTTTGCGACGTGATGGTCTGGTTCCGACTGCTCGGCGTGACGTACCGGTCGGCGAGCCTATTGAGTGCATCGCCGACCTCTTGTGCCGGCTCGACTGCGGCCATGGCGCGCAGTCCCGATACGACCCCCTGAAGCTCGGCACGTGTCATCAGGATGGACATGCCGGCAGGATGAACCTGGCGCCGACCGAAAGCAGTGAACCACGCCGCATCCAGAGACGACCAGTCGGGCTATCGGTCGGATCAACCCAGTGAAATGTCCTGAGAGGGCCCACAGCGTCCGCTGTAGCGAATGAATTACCCAAATGGCCGATTATCCTCATGCGGCGGGCAGCCTATTTCGACGCCGTCCCGGAGCCGTGGAATGGACGCCGATGGAACCGATCGATGACTTCATGAGCGTATTCGTGGGGATATGCATCGGGCTGGCGGCGCTGAGCTTTCTGTTCTCCTGAGCGGGCTCGCGGCGGCGCTTCCCACAGGCGCCCGGACCCAATAGAACAGCCGGCATGAGCGGAACATTGCCGGAACCCTTTGCCGGATGGTTCGCAGCGCAAGGCTGGGTGCCGCGGCCGCACCAGCTTGCCATGCTGGATGCTGCGCGGGCGGGCATCAGCGTGCTGCTGGTGGCGCCGACTGGCGGCGGGAAGACGCTGGCCGGCTTTCTGCCGACATTGGCGTCGTTGGCGGGGACGCCGCGGGAGGGGCTCCATACGCTGTATGTCAGCCCGCTGAAGGCCCTGGCCACCGATATCGCGCGCAACCTGATGCGGCCGGCGCAGGAGATGCGGCTGCCGGTGTCGATCGAGACCCGCACCGGCGACACCCCGGGCAATCGCCGTGCGCGGCAGCGCGCCGCGCCGCCCAACATCCTGCTGACCACGCCAGAGAGCCTGGCGGTGCTGCTGTCACTGCCGGATGCGCCGGCGATGTTCGCGGGATTGGCGTGCGTGGTGATGGACGAGGTGCACGCGCTCGCCGGCACCAGGCGAGGGGACCAGTTGGCGTTGTGCCTCTCGCGGCTGACGACCCTGGCGCCGGGCTGCCGGCGGGTGGGCCTGTCGGCGACGGTGGCGCACCGCGCGGCGATCCGTGCCTATGCGATGGCGGATCGGGTGATCGAGGCGGCGGATGGCACCTCGCCCGACCTCGCGATCATGCTGCCCGAGGGCGAGCTGTCCTGGGCCGGCCACATGGGGCTGGACGCGGCCCCACAGGTGATGGCGCGCATCCGGTCCGCTGGCGTGACCATCGTGTTCGTCAATACCCGCGCCCAGGCGGAGCTGATGTTCCAGGCGCTGTGGAAGCTGAACGAGCCAACAGTGCCGATCGCGCTGCACCACGGCTCGCTGGAGGTGGAGCAGCGGCGGCGGGTCGAGGCGGCGATGGCATCGGGCAAACTACGTGCCGTGGTGGCGACCTCGTCGCTGGATCTGGGGATCGACTGGGGCGGGGTAGACCAGGTGATCCAGGTCGGCGCGCCGAAAGGTGTGTCGCGGCTGCTGCAGCGCGTGGGCCGCGCCAATCACCGGATGGACGAGGTGAGCCGCGCCATCCTGGTGCCGGCCAACCGCTTCGAGGTGCTGGAATGCGAGGCGGCGATCCTGGGCGTGGCCGGGCGCGAACTGGACGGCGACCCGCCACGGGCGGGCGGGCTGGATGTGCTGGCGCAGCATCTCCTGGGGCTGGCGTGCTCGGCGCCGTTCCGGCCGGACGAGGCGTTCGAGGAAGTGCGGCGTGCCGCGCCGTATGCCGAACTGACACGCAAGGACTTCGACGATGCGCTGAGCTTCGTCGAGAACGGCGGCTACGCACTGGCGGCGTACGACCGCTGGCGCCGGCTGTTCCGCGACAGCGAAGGCCGCGTGCATGTGCGCAGCGAACGCGTCGCGCGGCAGCACCGGATGAACATCGGCACGATCGTCGAGGCGCCGTTGATCAAGGTGCGGCTGGTCGGCAAGCGACGCACCGGGCCGGTGCTGGGCGAGGTCGAGGAATACTTCGTCAACACGCTGCGGCCGGGCGACACGTTCATGTTCGCCGGGCGGCTGCTGCGGTTCCTGCGGCTGCATGAGAACGCGGTGGAGTGCACCGACGGCGGCACCGGCGAACCGATGGTGCCGGCCTATGAGGGCGGCCGGTTGCCGTTGACCACCAATCTGGCGGATCGCGTGCGCGCCCTGCTGCAGGATCCGCTAAACTGGAGGCTGTTTCCGGACGGCGTGCAGGCGTGGCTGAAGTGGCAGCGGGCGCGTTCGCGCCTGCCGGGGCGCAGCGACCTGCTGGTGGAGACGTTTCCGCGCGGCGACCGGTGGTACCTGGTGGCGTACTGTTTCGAGGGACGCAACGCGCACCAGACCCTGGGGATGCTGCTGACCCGGCGCATGGAGCGGGCGGGATATGCGCCGCTGGGGTTTGTCGCGACCGACTATGTGCTGGGCATCTGGTCGGCGGAGCAGCCGCGCGACGTGGCGAAGCTGTTCGATCAGGACATGCTGGGCGACGACCTGGAATCCTGGCTGGCGGAGAGCTCGATGCTGCGGCGGACGTTCCGCAACGTCGCGGT
>DATBKQ010000754.1:0-4772 GCA_036555825.1 Acetobacteraceae bacterium
CCCTGACGTTGCACTCCGACCGCCGGGGACCATGCGGCCGAGGGCTAGCTGCCCAAGGCGAATTGCGGCCGGGCGGATGATAGCACAGCGCAGCAAAGATTTCGGCCCCAACGCAAATCACTCCCTATGCCAACTCCGCGCGAACGCCTGCATCGCCGCCTCGCGCGTCGGCTCGTAGCCGTGCGCTGCCCGCTGCACGCTGTCGGCGCTGTGCCCGGACGCCCACATCCATGGACGATCCTGAGGCGCGATCGGCACCTTGAAGATACGGCCGACGATGACGCCGTTTTCGATGACGCTATAATCGTCCGGGTTCTGGCCAACCGGATCGCGTTTGAGGATTAGTTGGGTCATCGTCCCGACCCGCCATCTCCCGACGACGGGCCGGGGGTTGGCCGCAACGATCCTGCCGAATTGCGCTGCGACCGGCGCAGATCATAGCATAGCCGGCGCGGACTTTAGCACGGCAACGGATGCGTATGGGCTCGATGAGGGGAGGTGAGTGGGCGTCTAGCTCTGATGTGCAGAACACCAATCCGTAACCCGGCGTCCTTCGATTTTGTCGGTCTCAGAAGGTCCGGAAATATAAAGAATATCATGCCCCTCTGTGTAGAGAGAGCACGCATGTTCGAAAGCCTCCTCTCGGGTCTTGAGACTGCAAGAGGTGGTTTCTCGTTTGTCTTGACGATCTACGTATTGAACACTCCACATCGTGGTCCTCCCGCCGCTGCGCTTGGTCCCCTGACGTTGCACTCCGACCGCCGGGGACCATGCGGCCGAGGGCTAGCTGCCCAAGGCGAATTGCGGCCGGGCGGATGATAGCACAGCGCAGCAAAGATTTCGGCCCCAACGCAAATCACTCCCTATGCCAACTCCTTTTGAACGCCTGCATAGCCGCTTCGCGCGTCGGCTCGTAGCCGTGCGCCGCGCGTCGGATGTCGCCATTGTGCCCGCTCGCCCACATCCAGGGACGGTCCTGCGGTGCGATCGGCACCTTGAAGATACGGCCGACGATGACGCCGTTCTCAAGCACGTCAAAGTCGTCCTGATTCCAGCCGATCGGCGCGCGCTTGAGGATTAGTTGGGTCATCGTCCCCAATTCTCCTCCGCCTCACGCCTCACGGCTGGCGCCTCCGGGTTCTTGAACTTGAGCCAGTCGCGGCTGTCGCCGGAACGATAGCGCGAGCCGAGGCGCTCCGACAAAATGCCTTCGACCCCAGCTTGCCGGCGTGACAGAGACGACTTCACCGGGATGCGCTAGATGCTCATTCAGCCGGACGCCGGCAGGGCAGCGCCGCAGCAGGTTCGCCAGCGCGTGGCCTTGCGCACCTCGATTCGGATCGCGGCGCGCGCAGGTCCTTGTCGTCGAGTTCGAGGAGGTCGAAGGCGTACACGCGCCGCGGCTCCGGCCCCCGGAGAGATGCGGGCCTCCCACCTCGGATCCTTGCGGTGACCTAATACTACAAGCTGCCGTTGGCCTGATCTCATGCGCAAGAGACGATGTGCGCTGTTCAAGACCGAGAAAAAAGCCCTCGGCGGGGGTATCCCGCCAAGGGCCTCTTGCCGGAAGCAACTCGACCTTTAGGGGGGCCCAAATTGCTCCCGACCCATCAATACGCCGGAGCCGGCCCGCCCCACAAGAAACCATACCCCTGAGTCTTGAAGGTGAGCCGGGCGCGCACGAGGTCGCCTTTGGCGCTGAGGTTATAGTCATTCAGGTTCACCGGGTTGCAACCCGGATTGAAGCAGAACGCATTCTCTCCGCCCACGTCATAGTGTTGATATTCGACGCCGAGGATGACGTCGACCAGTGCGCCCCTGTGGACCATCCAGTCGAAACCGCCGCCGGCATACCAGCCACTGTTGCGCGAGGCGCCGCTTGCAAATGCTTGAGCGGGGCCGTCGCAAGTGCCTGTGAGGGAATTGCAATACGCTGCTTTGAGATCGGCCGAAGCCCAGCCGCCGGTTGCAAAGATCATCCACCTGTCCCAGGCATAGCCCAGTCGCCCGCCTGCCGTGAACAGGTTGGTCATCTTGTGCTCGCCAAACGTGTTCGGCAGGAAGCCCGCGTTCACGGGCAGCGTGCCGCTGACGCTTCGGCACTCGCGGAAGCACCCGCTCAGAGCTGCCTCGGCCCCCAGAACCCACGCGCCCCACTGCCACTGCGCGCCGGCATGGAAGCCGTAGATACCGTCGCTGTCGCTGGTCGTGAAATTCGGGTTGCCCGGGAAACCGGGCGTCGGTCCAGCCAGGAAGGTGCGATCGACATCATACCAAGTCGAGCCAATGTTGAAGCCGAGATAGGCCCCGGACCAATCATAGTAGGCAGGAGGCGGAGGAGGAGGTGGTGCTTTGACATACATGTCCGCCGCCATTGCAGGCCCTGCGATCATCGCCGCAAGCGCCGCACTTCCAAGCAAGAACTTTTTCATAGCTAGGCCCCCCTTTGGCCGAGTGCTGAACGATGACTAACCATACATCATCGGGAAAGCCATGGCTGTCACCGAAGAGCAACACACTCCTAATTTGCTGCAGTCGCGGGCGCTCACCGGGAGGGCAACAGACAATGGTTCCTTGGCCCACAACCATTGGTAGAACTCCCCGCGGCCGTCGCCCCGAAATATCAGGCCGGCACCGCGGGCGGCCGTGATTCGTCGAGAGGTGTTCCTGTTTGAACCGGCCGCCGTCGAGCGTTTGAGCTACTTGCCGGCTGCAGGTCGTTCTCCGCGGTCGAGCAAGATGAGTTCGTCCCGACGTCGCATCCCCGCACACGCCGCCAGACGGAGCTTTTCGACCACTGCCTCCGAGGCGAGGCTCTATCCGCAGCGGCGAAGGCGATTAGGCCAAAACTCTCCTACATCGGCCACGCTTTAACCGTACTCACGGGCTGGTGCTTGTCGAGCCAGACGAGGATCGCGGGATGCTTTATGCATAGCGCGGTTGTCGAGCACTGCATGGTTCGGCTTGCGGCACGGGATGCCTCCTCTCAAAGGCGTTGTCGACCCACAGCACCACAGCGTATGGGCGTCGGGTCATAAAGCTTGACGAAGTCGCGCGCAGCTTGGGAGCGATCTCGGCATCCTGGAGAGCTTGAAGGCGCGTACTGACCCCGCTTGAGGCCATGCGCCTTCCAGATGGGCTGGACCGAGCTTATAGTGATACCGATCGTCCTGGCCATGGCGCCAGCACTCCAGTCGGTCGCCTCGTTGGGCCGCGGCTGGCTGGTCAGCGTAATCCGAAGCAGCTTCTTTCCTGGCGGGCGGTCTTGCCCCTGGGGGCGCCCTCGCGAGCAGCTTCCCTACCGCAGAGTTACACCAGTGCCGCGAGCTGAGCCCTACCCGCGAGCTGACCGGGACGCGTCACCCGCTGATCATTTCCCTGACTCACGTCTGAACACTTGGCCTCTCCCTGCCTTGGGCTGGCACCCTGAGGCGATCAAGGCTGGTTGCCGAAAGCCTTTACGAAATTCCTTTTACTCATACAGAGTCCTAACGTAGTCGGGTCCCGGGTGGGTGGAGTGGACTCTGCCGGTTCAGGTCTATCGCCAAGATCAATCCCGGTACCGCGCGCCTTGGCCGCTATGCCAGCGCTCGCCCGCCGGCGACAGGGGGGCGACGGCGAGCCAATCTGCTAAGGCGCATCGTGCCCGACGAGCACTATACCGACCCACATTTTTCGCGAGAGCAGAGCGCAGCATTGGGTTCGCTGGCTGAGAAAATCGAGGACCTGTACTTAAAGGCGTCTTTTTACGGCGCGCTGATGAGTACGATTGCTTGGCGAAGAAAGCCGAAGCGCGACTGTGCCTTTCGCGGTGACAACAATGCTCCCCGTATGCCAGACAGGCACCTTTCAGCCAGGTGCCGTGGCGGGGAGGTCAATGACGGGGACAATCAGCATACAAAAATCCGGAGTCGCCGCAGTGCCTATGCGGAATCCGTCGAATATGCGAGAGAGGTACCATCCCTGACAGGTGTCCGGCTGCCAAGAGGGCCTACTGAGAACTATGGCCCAGATTTCCTTCCGCACCGGTGCGACACTAAGCGGTAGCAGGCGACAAACGTCCCGACGATGTGCCGTCAATGCATTGTGGCGCCCCCGCCGGAGCCAGCAACGGGTTTCTTCTCGGACGGCTTGTCAGGAATAAGATCATTCAACAGTTTCTTCAGTGAAAGGAGATTCTCGAAAGAAAACGAGATGCGAGCACGCACAACTGCCTCAAGTTGAATCTGGCCAGCAGAAAGTAACGGTTCGGCCTTCGGCCTGACTTGCGTGAAGGTGAGAGTGGCGCGACCGGCGACTGCGTGAACATTGAATGGACCGTCGCAAAGCGTTTCTGGGATCATGTGTGGGTCGATAACGGGAAACTGTACAGACATTTGCGTACTCCTGCTCGTCGCGAAGGCTGCTTTGCGTAAGCTGGAATTTCTTCGCTGCTGTCCCAGAATCTAGATATCGGTGCGCTGCCGCAGAGGTCAAGCACGCCAATAGCAGCCACTGTTCTCCGCTGCGCGCATCCTCAATCTCACGAGTCGACAGCGTCCGCGATCGGTCTCGATTGCGGCGATGCCGAGCGACAAATTTGCTGTGCCTCCTCGTCAGCCCCTTGCATTGATCGGGACCTTCCATCTGTTAAGCCGATCTTCTACAGTTGACGCGGGGCGACATGGCATAAGTCATTGATTTTGCTAGGTGCGAGATAGCCTTGTCGCGAAAGTGTAGTGCCACGTTTCTGCGTGATTTAATTTGATTTTTGCGGTCGAATCGCGACTCCG
>DATBKQ010000755.1:0-2725 GCA_036555825.1 Acetobacteraceae bacterium
CGTGGCGCTGGTTTCCGCTGGCAGTGATCGCCGGGCTGGGCGCGGTCATTCTGGTCAATGTCGGGCTGGTGGTCGCGGCGCTGTACAGCTTTCCCGGCAAAGCGGGGAGCGAGGATTTCGCGCTGAGCAACCGCTATGACACAGTACTGCGGCGCGCCGAACGGCAGGCGGCACTCGGCTGGACGGTGACCGCATCGGCGAATGCCGCGGGCGTGCCGATGGTGCTGCTGAGCGGGGGGGACGGGCGGCCACTGCACGGGGCCTCGCTGGAGGCGGACGCGGGCCGCCCGCTGGGTGCGTCGGAGGAGCGGCATCTGGTGTTCCACGAGACGGAGGCCGGACGGTATGTCGCCGACGAGGTGCTGCCGGCGCGCGGGCAGTGGGAGCTGACGATTTCCGCAACCGTCGGCGGCAGGCAGATGGCGGCGACCCGGCGGGTTATCGTGCATTGACAGGCACCCCCTCCCCAACCCTCCCCCGCTTCGCGGGAGAGGGAGTTACGCCGCCACTCTCCCGCACCTGCAACCATTGTCATCAACAGACGGTGGCGGGGCACCGGTTTTGTTGTTCGGGCTGCGCGGTTGCGTATGAAACCATCCAAGAGCTTGGGCTCGGCCGTTATTATGCGCGGCGCGTGCTGGAGCCTGGCCGGCGGGCGTTGCGGCCGGAGCCGTCGGAAGCGCGCGATCTGTCGCGCTTCATTGTGCCGCAGCCGGACGGATCGCATGAACTGACGCTGGCGATCGACGGGTTGCAGTGCGGCGCCTGCGTGTGGCTGATCGAGCGGGTGCTGGCGCACGAGCCCGATGTGGTGGTGGGCCGGGTCAACATGACCACCCGGCGGCTGCGCCTGGTGTGGCGCGGCGAGGCGGATCGTGCGACGCCGCTGGTGCAGGCGATCGAGCGGCTGGGGTATCGGCTGGTGCCGTTCGAAGCCGCGGCGCTGCGCGCGGCGCGCGACGAGACCGACCGGATGCTGATCCGCGCGCTGGCGGTCGCGGGGTTCGCCGCGGGCAACGTCATGCTGCTGTCGATCGGCATCTGGGCCGGCGCGGCGGGCGGGCTGCTGCACGATATGGGGCCTGCCACGCGCGACCTGCTGCACTGGTTCTCGGCGCTGATCGCGATGCCGGCGATCGCCTATGCCGGGCGGCCGTTCTTCGCCTCGGCCGCCGCGGCGGCGCGCCGTATGCGGACAAACATGGACGTGCCGATCAGCGCCGGCGTGCTGCTGGTCACCGGCATGAGTCTGGCGCAGACGGTCGAGGGGGGCGCGCACACCTACTTCGATTCCGCGATCACCCTGCTGTTCTTTCTGCTGGTCGGGCGGGTGCTGGATCACCGCATGCGCGGCCAGGCGCGCGCGGCGGCCGAGCAGTTGCTGACGTTGCGGGCGTCGGACGTCGCGGTGCTGCTGCCGGACGGCAGCACGGTGCGGCGCGCGCAGCACGCAATCGCGCCGGGTGACTGCGTGCTGGTGGCGCTGGGCGAGCGGGTAGGTGCCGATGGCATCGTCGAGCGCGGCGCCTCGACGCTGGACGCGAGCCTGGTGAGCGGGGAAAGCCTGCCGATGAGCGTGGCGCCGGGGGCGCGGGTATTCGCCGGCACGCTGAACCTGGGCGAAGCGCTGACGGTGCGCGCGACGGCGACCGGCAACGGCACGCTGCTGGCGGAATGCGCGCGGCTGATCGAGGCGGCGGAGGCACGGCGTTCGCGCTTCGTGGCACTCGCCGACCGGGTGGCGCAACGCTATGCGCCGGCGGTACACCTGACGGCGGCGCTGACATTTCTGGGCTGGTATTTCGGCGCCGGCGTGCCGGCCGGACAAGCACTGCTGACGGCGAGCGCGGTGCTGATCGTCACCTGCCCCTGCGCGCTGGCGCTGGCGGTGCCGGTGGTGCAGGTGATCGCCACCGGACGGCTGTTCCGCGCCGGTGTTCTGCTGAAGTCGGCGACGGCGCTGGAGCGGTTGGCGGATGTCGATACCGTGGTGTTCGACAAGACCGGCACGCTGACGGAGCCGTCGATGGCGCTGGTGGAGGAAGAGGCGGACCAGCCGGCGCTTCGGGCAGCGGCGTCGCTCGCGGCCGGCAGTCGGCATCCGCTGGCGCGTTCGCTGCTGGCCGCGGCGGGTCCGGTCGCGGTGGCGGACGATGTGGTGGAGCATCCCGGGCGAGGCGTTCAGGCGGGCGAGTTGCGGCTCGGGAGCCGGGCGTACATCGGAGTGCCGGGCGGCGGGGAGGGGGTAGGGCCGGAGTTGTGGCTGGCGCGGCCGGGGCATGCGCCGGTGTGCTTCCGTTTCGCCGAGACCCTGCGCGGCGACGCCGGCGCGACGGTGCAGAGGCTGCGGGAACTCGGTCTCGATGTGCACCTGCTGTCGGGCGATCATTCGGCCGCGGTGGTGCCGGTTGCGCGGCGACTCGGCATCGCTGCGTGGCGGGCGGCATGCACGCCGGTGCAGAAGGTGGCTGCGGTCGAGGCCCTCGCGGCGGAGGGACGCAAGGTGCTGATGGTGGGCGACGGGCTGAACGACAGCGCGTCGCTGGCTGCCGCCAGTGTGTCAGCCTCGCCGTCGAGTGCGGCTGATATCAGCCAGACGGTGGCCGACGCGGTGTTCCAGGGATCGCTGTTGGCGCCAGTGGTTTCGCTGGTCGCGATTGCCCGCCGCGCCCGCGGCGTGATGGGCCAGAACCTGGCGCTGTCGATCGGCTACAACGCGCTGATG
>DATBKQ010000756.1:0-4159 GCA_036555825.1 Acetobacteraceae bacterium
CGATTCAAAATGCAATCATTACGGTAATTGATTTGGATCAAGCTCTCCTATAACGTGTGCCGCGCGGGGCACGATCAACTCTCCTAGGCACGGCTGACCGAACTGTCCCGCACCTTCACGACACGGCGCTAAGGGCCGGGCATGTCCCTGCGACCCGCCACCCTGGTTTATCAGACAGCAAGAACATCGCTGCCGGCGTGTTCTGCGGCGGCTTGCGCGTCATCATTGATCTGCTCTGCCGCGACGAAGCTGCAATCGACGATCCGATTCATGCCGACCTCTAAGTCCCGCATCATGACTCGGGTCATGATGTCCTCTGCTTCGCGTGCGGTGTCCGTATTCATCGTAAACCGCAGCAGTCCTGCCCATTGGATTCTGGCCGCGACGGAGAACATCAGCCGAGCCGCACGACCAGCGCCTCCGCGTTGGCGCGAACATTGTTCGGCCAGCGCGCCGGGCGACGGGCGTCCAGATCGAGATTGACCCCGTACTGGCTCATCCGAGCGACCTCGGCGCCGGTGCGCGGGTCGGTCATGCGATGGATCATGCGCAGTGACGTATTGCCGAGATGCGCGATGCCGGTCTCCACCCGGTAAGGCGCATCGAGCGGCAAAGGCGCCGCCGTGCAGAGGATCAGTTCGAAGGTCGAGAACCCGCGCCGCTGCTGGTGCGCCAGTTCCGCGTCCATGCCGATCGCTGCCCCAAGCTGCGCGGAGGAATTAGAGAAGCGATGCACCATCGCGCTCAGGGAGAAGCGGCCGGCGGCGTCCACATCGCCGGGTTTGACGCGGCCGCGTGCGGTCGCGATGAAACTGTCGAATGCCGTCGGCTCGGCCCGCTGTTCCACCTCTGGGCCGCCCCAATCTGCAAGCTGCGGCGCAATCGCGCCTCGCTGCTGCGCCGTGAGCGATGCTGCCGACAGGTCCCAGTGTTCGTCGAACCAAGACACGACTTCCCCGTTCGCCGAATCGACGAAGCGATGCCCCAAACGCAGCCCGCCATCGACCGCGAGCGCCGCGCTCTCAACGTGGAAGGTAGCGCCCGCACGGAGTTCGCGCTCGAAGCGCGCGTTGATGCGGCGGGGGATATCCAGGCGGTGCGCCAGGTCGCCAATCCTGAGCGCGTCGGCGAGGTTGGCTTCTGCCTCCTCGATCCGGTCGAAGTAGTAGGCGACCGTGAAATGCTCTGTTGCGTCGCACTCCCAGAGCGGCACCGCGCCACGATGGGTCTCGATCCAGTTCGTCATGATCTGGTCGGCTACTGCATCAGGCGAGGTTCGTCCATGCGGAGCGCCTGGCAGCCGACGCGCATGCCCCGTGCGGTGAACCGCACTTGGTTGAACGGCGCACAGCTGTTGCGGATGCGGTCAACCTGTCGGCGCCGGTCGAGCATAGTTCCATATCAGGAACGGGAATCTGGAATTTTGTTGCGCACAGCGTGACAGTGTCACACAACTTTCCGGCAGCCTGATTTAAGGGGCCACCCCTACCCACCCCCCGCCCTCGATGAACTACGATCTGTCCGTCCCGGCACTTCACCAGATGATGTCGTGACCCAACTTCGTGCTCGCCGCTTTGATGCCGCGCCGATGCGCTCCGTCCGATGTACCGACGAAGCTGGCCGATGGGCCGCCATCCTGGGTTTCACCAAGTCTTGGGCGAAGGAGCTGGCGCCACACCGTATTACGGTGAACGCAATTGCCCCAGGTGGGGTGACCAGTCCGATGGCAATCGAAAAGGACGGCATCGAAGCGGTACGGGAACGCATGGCCAAGGTGCCGCTCGGCCGCTGGGCAGAACCCGATGAGATCGCACAGGGCATGCTGTACCTGGTGACAGCCGGATTTGTGACCGGCCAGGTGCTCAATCTGAACGGCGGCGACACTATCGTCGGCATTTGACGGAATACAAGTATGCACTTCGGTCTGTTCAGCCTGATGACGCAACGCGACCGCGCCGTGTCGGCGAGGCAGCTCTATGATGAGATGGTAGAACAGGTGAAGCTCGCCGAAGCCATCGGCTTCGATATTGCCTGGTTCGCCGAACACCATTTTTCCAATTACTGCCTCTGTCCATCGCCTCTGGCGATGGCACTCGCCCTCGCACCGCAGACGACGCGCATCCGGCTGGGAACCGCCATCATTGTCGCACCGCTCTACCATCCGCTCCGGATGCTCGAGGAAATCGGCACGCTGGACGTGGTCAGTGGCGGTCGCGCAGTCGTCGGGCTTGGCACCGGGTACCAGCAATACGAGTTTCACCGGTTCGGCATAACGCTGGAGACTGCGCGCACCACCTTTCTGGAAACGCTGGATGTGCTGGAGCAGTATCTGTCTGGCGGCCCGGTGCGCTACGAGGGCCAGACGATCCGCATTCCCGAGACGTATTTTGTGGTGCATCCGATCCAGCGACGTCCCGATGTCTATGTCGCGGGCCTGGCGCGCGATCCTGCCACGCGAGCACGGGTCGCCGAGCGTGGCTATGTGCCGATATTCACCACCGGATGGAGCACGATAGCACAAATGGCCGAAACGCGCGATCTGGTCACCGTTGCGAATCGGCAGGCCGCGGGCGACAAGTCGCGTTGCAATGTCGATGCGCAACAACGTTGCCCGGCTTGATGGTGGGTTTCTGCAGGAGATTCCGGCGCCGGATGAACCGACGCTGGAAGAGATCGCCCAGCCGCCTGGTAGTCAGCGATCCCGATATCTGCGCAGAGAAGCTCGCATCAGAGATCACCGCGTTGCAGCCAGTCCGCATCAGTTGCTTCATGGGGCTGCTTGGCATACCTCAGGCACGCACGCTGCGCTCGATGGAGCGCTTCGGTGCCGAGGTGATGCCGAGGCTGGAGCAGCATTTCGGCGGGCTCGCGCACATCGGGCATCCAAGGTGACATCCAGACCCTGGGTTCTTGGGCGGGGCTACGCGCTGCTGCTGATAGTGCCTGCGGCGTATCTGACAGTGTTCTTTCTGTGGCCTCTGCCGCGGGTGGTGCTGCGGAGCTTTCTGGAGCCGCGGCTCGGGTTGGAAAATTACGCCAAGGTCCTGTTCACCGGGCCATTTCTTCACATTCTACTCTACACCCTCGACGTAGCCGGGATCGTGACAGCCGTGTGCCTGCTCGTCGCCTACCCGGTTGCCGCACTGACAGCTCGTATACGCGGTCTTCCGCTGCGCCTGATGACCACACTCATTGTGGGTTCGCTTTGGACCAGCGCCGTAATTCGCAGTTACGCCTGGATGATCCTGTTCCAGCGATATGGCGTTGTGAACCAGTCGCTGGTCGCGTTGGGCCTGACCGATGTGCCAGTACGGATTCTGCAAACGACCGCCGCGGTGGTCATCGGCATGGTGCACATTTTGCTGCCGTTCATGCTGCTGCCGCTCATCGCAACAATGCGCCGCATTGATCGCAACCTGTTGCGTGCCGGACAAATTCTTGGCGCCGGCCCGGTGTCGCTTTTTCTTCGGGTTTACCTGCCACTGTCGCTACCCGGCGTGAATGCCGGTACGGTACTCGTGTTCATCACTGCGCTCGGCTTCTTCATAACTCCCTCGCTACTGGGCGGCGGACGCACGATGATGGCAGCGATGATCATTGAACAGGAGGCTGACATCTATCTCGATTGGCCGCTGGCTTCGGCGCTTGCCACAGTCCTGCTCACCATGACGCTCACGCTCTATCTACTGTATGGGCGCCTCATGCGCGTGAACGTGGCTCGGAGCCTGCGATGAACCTGCCGGCTCTCGCAGGGCGCGCTGCTGGCGGGGTGGTGCTGACATTGCTTGTCGTGTTCCTCATGGCGCCAGTGCCGGTTGTGGTCCTGATGTCATTCACCGACCAGCTCTACCTTACTTTTCCTCCGACACGCCTCGTGCTGCGTTGGTATTTTAAGGTCTGGAACCAGGGCCGCTGGTTCCGCGCAGCATGGAACAGCATTCAGATCGGCGCCGCGACGGCGCTGCTGTCGATGCTGTTCGGGACACTGGGTGCGCTGGCGACCATGCGCGGCGCGCGGCGCTGGATGCCGCCGATCGGGTCGCTCATCGTCGCGCCAATGATGCTGCCGCATGTCATCATTGCTATCGGGTTGTATCCGACCATGCTCGATCTCGGACTCAACAGCACCTATGCCGCAGTCGTCATTGGCCATGCGGTG
>DATBKQ010000757.1:0-10309 GCA_036555825.1 Acetobacteraceae bacterium
GCAGCAGACGGTGGCGGCACTGGCCGCGACCGCGATCGACTACCCGCCGATGCAGGCACCCGCGTCGTTCAACCTGGAGGCCGTCAAGCGGCAGATCGACGAGACGATGAGATCGCATGAGGGACAGTAGTCTCGCCATGAGGATCGCCGCGGTGCATAACAGCGGGCGCGGGCGTCATGGCCTTCGTGGCGCGCGCTGCCAGTACGGCCGGTGCCCCCGGCCACTGAATCTCCACCTGAGCAAGGCAAAGAAAGGACGCTCGGAATGAAAACACCCTGGTCGCTCGCCGGCTCTGCCCTGGTGTTCGCTGCCGCGTTCGGCAGCGTAGCCTCGGCACAGGATCTTCCACAGGGCCGGGTCTATGCGTTTCACGCGCCGGCGCACGGCAACTGCCCGGCGATGGACTGGCACATCGTGGCGGAAGCGAACGGCACTCTCGACGGCATGATTTCGTGGAACAGCATGCAGAACATGGCCAAGGCAACGGGTAGCTATAATGCGCGATCCGGGGCATTCCAGATGACCGCCAAGGAACTGGCCGGTCGGGGTCGGACGGCCACCATCAGAGGAACCGTAGATAGCGACACAGGCTGGCTCACGGCCAGTATTCAAGGCGCGGACGTGAAGTGTCAGGGCGTGAAGGTGCCCTGGTTCGTTCCCTACAGAGGCTGAGGTAAGAGCCGGGCAGGGACGAGACGGCGAGGCTGGCTTTCGAACAGGCCTGCGAGGGCCTCTCTCGCTGTTCACCGGCTGACTGCGCGGGGAGGAAACAGTGAGCAGCCAACATCCATCGCTGGCCCACAAGGCCGCCGAAGAGTTCAAGGCAATGCTGGCGCTTGCCGGCTACCTCTATGTCGGGCTGTGCGCGCTGTTGCTGGAGAGGACGGCGCTGCTGCACGCCGAGGGCGTAAGCTACGTGGCATGGGGCGGGGCGGCGGTGAAGGCCCTGGTGCTTGCCAAGTTCATGCTGCTCGGGCACGCGCTGCACCTTGGCGAGCGGTACCGGCACAAGCCGCTGATCTGGCCGACCCTGCACATGGGCCTGATGTTCCTGATCCTGCTGCTGGTGCTGACGACCCTGGAAGAGACTGTGGTTGGCCTGATCACCCACCGGTCCTTCCCGGAATCCCTGGCGCGCATCGCCGGGCCGACTGTTTTCGTGGCCATCGCAAACCTGCTGATCATGTTCCTGATCCTGCTGCCGTACTGTGCCTTCAGCAGCCTTGGCGCGGTGATCGGCGACCGCAAGCTCATTCGGCTGTTCTTCGTGTCGCGTGACGAAGCACCGCGAGGTGTCTGATCCCGCCGCTGCGGCCGGTGGATTGCAGATGAGACCATGCGCGCGCAGACTTGCGCCATGCCGAAGACGTATCAGACCCTGCTAGTCGCGCCGCCTCAGCCACACACGCTGCTGGTGATGCTGAATCGTCCTGATGTCGCCAATGCGATGAACACGCAGATGGGGCTGGATCTGCTCGATCTGTTCCATGCGATCGGCGGCGCGCCCAACGAACAGCGTTGCATCGTGCTGATCGGTGCCGGGCCGCGTGCGTTCTGCGCCGGCGGCGATCTGAAGGAGCGCAACGGCATGACGGATCAGCAGTGGCAGGATCAGCACCTGATCTTCGAGCGCGCGATCCGCGCCATATTGCACTGCCCGGTGCCGATCATCGCGGCGGTGAACGGTGCGGCGTATGCCGGCGGGATGGAAATCTCGCTATGTGCCGACTTCATCTACGCGGCTGAGCACGCGCGGTTCGCGCTGACCGAGGTGACGCTGGGCATCATGCCTGGTGCGGGCGGGACGCAGACATTGCCGCGCGCGGTGGGGGTGCGGCGGGCGAAGGAGATCCTGCTGACCGGGCGGCCATTCACCGCCCAGCAGGCGTTCGACTGGGGCATGGTCAACCGGATCTGCAAGGCCGACGCGTTGCTGGCCGAGGCGCTGGAGACGGCAGCGACGATCGCCGGCAACGCGCCGATCTCGACACGGCAGATCAAGCAGTCGGTCAACTACGGGCTGAACATGGACCTGGCCAGCGGCATGATGTTCGAGATCGAGGCGTATAACCGCATGGTCCCGACGGAGGATCGACGCGAGGGGATCCGTGCCTTCAACGAGAAGCGCAAGCCGGTGTTCCAGGGACGTTGAGGAGCGAGCGAGATGAACGTCATCACGGATATTGGATCGCAGAACCTGACGCGAACGCTGGCGGAACAGGCGCGCACGCTGTGCTACGAGGACCTGCCGGAGGACGTGCGAACGCTCTCTCGGCAATGCCTGCTGGATTACCTCGCCTGCACCTTGGCAGGTGCGCAGGAAGAGCTGACCGGGATTCTGCTGGCCGAGATGCAGGTAGCTGGCGGCGCTCCGGTGGCGACGATCATCGGCCACGCCGAACGCCTGCCGGCGATGTCGGCGGCGCTGGTCAACGGGGCGGCGTCGCATGCGCTCGACTTCGACGATGTGAACATGGCGATGACGGGGCATCCGTCGGTGGTGCTGTTCTCGGCGTTGCTGCCGCTGGCGGAAGAGCACGGCAGCGCGGCGCGCGACGTGCTGACGGCGTTCGTCGCGGGATACGAACTGCAATGCCGGCTGGGACTGCTGCTCGCACCCGGGCATTACAATGTGCTCGGGTTCCATGCCACGGGCACTCTCGGCAGCTTCGGCGCGGCCGCGGCGTGCGCGCATCTGCTGGGGCTGGACGCGGAGCAGTTCTCTACCGCGCTGGGCATCGCAGGGACGCAGGCCGCCGGTTTGAAGTCGATGTTCGGCACGATGTGCAAGCCGCTGCACGCCGGCAAGGCGGCGCAGAACGGCATGCTCGCCGCGCGCCTGGCGCAGCGCGGCTTCACCAGCCGGGACGACGTGGTGGAATGCGCACAGGGGTTCGCGCGGACGCACAGCCCGGACTTCGATCCGGGCGCCGCGCTCGCGGAACCTCCCGGCGGCTTCCATGTCCGCGATAATCTCTTCAAGTACCATGCGGCCTGCTACATGACGCATGCGCCGATCGAGGCGGCGCGCAAGCTGCGCGAGCAGCACGGGTTGAGGCCGGAGCAGATCGCGCGGATCCGGCTGCGTCTGGATGAAACGTGCGACCGCGTCTGCAACATCCCGGCGCCGCGGACCGGATTGGAGGCGAAGTTCAGCCTACGGCTGACCACCGCGATGGCACTGGCAGGCGTCGATACCGGCGGGCTTGGCAGCTATTCGGAAGCGACGGCGGCCGACCCGACACTGGTCGCGCTGCGCGACAAGGTGGAGTTCGATTTCCAGGCTGGTCGGCCGAACACCATCGCCGAGCTGGAACTTGCGTTGACCGACGGAAGAACCGTGGCGGCGTCGCACGACTCAGGCGTTCCCGCCGGCGACATCGCCGAGCAGGGGCGGCGGCTGGAAGAGAAGTTCATGTCCCTCGCTGTCCCGGTGATCGGCGAGGCGAAGGCGCACGATATGGTCGGGCGGGTCGGCGCACTGGAGCGACTGGACGACCTGCGTCGCACGATGCGGCTTTGCGCCGCAGGCTAGGCATCGCGCCGCCACCGATGGCCGGCCCGGGGGCCGGCCATGACGGGAAGCGGCCGCCTAGCCACCACCGCTTGGCGGCGGCGGGGCGGACCAGGGTACCGTGACACCCTGACAGTTGACGTTCGGACCACTGATGTTGGCGACGAGATATCCGTCCGTCCGGACTGTTCCATTGATCGTGGCGGTTCGACCCCGGCCACCGACCTCCTGTGCGGTCATCTGGAATGTTCTGGTCTGCGGGTTGACGCTGCCCGTGGCATGCGCCATCGACTGCATGTTGTTCCAGGCGATCATTCCATCGAGCATATTGTCCCCGGTCAGCACGACGTGCCAGTCGAGCCCCGGGCAACCGGACTGCGCCGTCGAGTGGAAGGTGTATATGCGCCCCGGCGGCAGTTGTTGCATTGCCGCGGCGGCGGCCGGCGGAGGCGCCGGTGGCGGTTGCGGCGTGCAGGCTGCGGCGGAAACCACCAGCCCACCGAGACCCACATATCTGGCCAACGTCATCTGCTGCGTCCCCCCTCTCTGCTGATCCGTCCGAGACTCCCCGGAGAGCGGGTTCTTTCCCGCGATTCGGACCCAGCGGCAACACCTTGAACCAAGATAAGGGCTGGAACTGTGCTCATCTTGGTCGGTGTGTTGTCGCGAGAACACACATTGCCCGAAATCGAGGCGCGTTCCCGGGGAGACGCGGCTGAAGAAGGGTCCGGAAGCGCCGTCCGGGGGTGACCCCCCAGCCCGGCACTTCGGCGATGTTCAGCCGAAGGTGGCGAAGATCTCCTCGAGGGCCTTGAGTTGGCCGCCTGATGTAGAGGCGGGAACAATGACTGGGGTGTGCACGCCGGCGGCCTGCCATGCCTCGACGCCTTCACGCACCCGCGAAGCGGGGCCGAACAGCGCGACATCGGCGAGCCAGCGATCGGTGAGAAAACGCGGCACCTCGTCGTGCCGGCCCTGGCCGATGGCGTGTTCAATCGCGGTCATCTCCTCGACGTAACCGGCTTCCTTCCAGTAGTTGCGGTAGTTGGGCAGGAATGCATAGTGGACGAGGTTCTTGCGACATACCGCCCTCGCCGCCTCGACCTCGTCGCTGATGCAGATCGGCAGCATGTTGCCGATGAAGAATGCAGGATCGTTGCGCGCGGCCGGCGGCAACGCGGCAAGCGATGCGGCCATGTGGGAGCGGGCGGCGTTGGCGAACACCACTCCCTGCGAGATTTCGCCGGCGAGCGCCACCATTTTGCGGCGCAGCGCGGCGATGACGATGGGCGGGAATTCGCCCACGCCTTCAACCGCGCGCAATTTTTCAATGAAGGCGCGGGTGTCGGCCAGAGGCTTGCCGACGGTCACGCCCATGCGCTGGTGGCCCGGTGCGTGTGCGACCCCGATGCCGAGACGGAAGCGGCCGCTGGACACTTCGTGCATGAAGGCGGCGCTCTGCGCGAAGTCCAACACGGTGCGCACGTAGATCGGCGCGATTGCGGTGCCGAACGGGATTCGCTCGGTGTTCCAGCACATCGCCTCGCATTGCGACATATTGCCGTACATGCTGGGCGTATAGATACCGGCGTAGCCGCGCCGCTCGATGTCGCGGGCAATTTCGAGCGTGAGACGCCGGCGGCCAGGTACGGCGACGAGCGAGATGGCTGGAAGGGGCATAACAATTTCCTGAGTCGATCGGCTTTGGATGAAGTCGGCGGTCAGCTTGCGAGCGGACTGGCGGAAGAGCAAGTCGCGGGACGACCGCGCGTTGCTGAACAAATAGCAGTGAGACGCTGGGGGGCCGCGGCATCCTGAGGCAGGATCGCACCGATCGGTTCGAAACTCCGACAAGGGAGCGAAACAGCCATGCTAGAGATCGGCGTATTCCATAACGGTGCATCCAGTCTGCCGGTCATCACCACCAAGGACGGTATCACGCTGAACGACGGCACCCTGGCCGAGGTGCACCATGCGGCGCAGGAAACCCTGGTCAACCAGGTGCGGCAGGGCATCCTGGCCGAGAAACTGGGCTATCAGTCGTTCTGGCTGACCGAGCACCACTTCCAGCCGGAAGGCGCCGAGATGAGCCCGAACCCGCTGATGGTGCAGACGGCGATCGCGGCGAACACGCGGCGGATCCGGCTCGGCCAGGCGGCCAATATCATCGTCTGGCACCACCCTGTGCGTCTGGCCGAGCAGATCGCGACACTGGATGTGATCAGCGGCGGCCGCGTCGAATGCGGTATCGGCCGCGGCTATCAGCCGCGGGAGAATGAAACCCTGGGCCGGCCCTACGGTTCGACCATCCAGGACCAGGAACGCAACCGCAAGGCCTTCGAGGAGAACGTGGCGATCCTGAAGAAGTGCTGGACCGAGCCATCGTTCGCGCATCACGGCGAGAACTTCTCGATCCCGCCCAGCTACACCAAGTGGAACCACAAGCAGACGATTGCCTACTTTCAGATGGACAAGGTCGAACGCCGGCTGGAGGACGTGCTGTCGCTCGGCGATCCCGACATGTACTCCGCCGGCAATCCGGTGCAGGCCACCACGACGACGCTGAAGGAACTGCAGGTGTTCCCACAGCCGGTGCAGAAGCCGCATCCGCAACTGTGGGAGCCGCTGACCAGCGCGCGGTCACTCAAATGGGCGGCCGAGCACGGCCTGAACGGGGTGATGATCGCGGAGCCAAATGACCGCCTGCGCCGCAATATCGAGATCTATCACGCAGCCGCGGAGAAGGCCGGCTATCCCGACATGCTGGACCGCGGCAGCTTCAAGTTCGGCTGGGATGCGACAAAGCGTCGCGGCATCATGACCAGCCGCTATATCCACATCACGCGCCCCGGAAAGGAGAAGCCGGCGCTGGAGCGTGCCGCGCGCGCGATCGAGCTGCAGTTCGACTACTACGGCCCGTTCGGCTTCGGGGCGGTGGTGGCGCGGCTCAACGAGCCGATGTTCGATCTGAACAAGAAGGTGACCGCCGACATGCTGCGCGATCGCGAGATCGCCATCCACGGATCGAAGCAGTTCGTCATCGACAAGATCATGAAGATGCGCGCCGAGTGCGGGTATGAGGACTTCTGCTTCATGGGCTGGTTCGAACTCGGCGGCTTCCACGCCAAGGAGATCGAGGAGCAGATGCAGATGTTCGCCGAGGAGGTGATGCCGGTGATCGCCAGCGAGTGCGGCGGCAAGGTGGAGCTGCCGGAGCGTGGACTGGCACTCGCAGCCTGACACGAAGTGGAGCAGCCAGATGGCAAGCAGGGAATCGGAGCAGCTCAAAGCGCTGTATCGCGGCTGGGTGGCGGCGCTGGAGGCCGATCCGGAGATGCCGCTCGACGAGTTGCGGCGGCTTTTCGAACGTTGGGGTGACATCACCGCCGAGCCGGGTGGCGTCGACTACATCGAGGTTGACGCCGGCTCGGTTCCCGCCATGTGGGCCGTGCCGAAAGGCTGCGACCCGTCGCGGGTTCTGTTGTGCGCCCATGGCGGCGGCTATGTCGTGGGCTCGATGTACACCCATCGCAAGATATACGGCCATGTCGCGAAGGCGGTCGGCTGCCGCGCGCTGATCGTGCATTACGGCCGCGCACCGGAGAACGTCCATCCGGGTCCTGTCGATGACATGGTGACAGCTTACAAATGGCTGCTGGATGCAGGCGTTCAGTCCGCCCACGTCGCTCTCATCGGTGATTCCGCCGGCGGCGGTCTGGCAATCACGACGATTCTGAGGGCGCGCGAAAGGGGCCTGCCGCTGCCGGCCGCGAGCATGCCGCTGTCGCCGTGGCTCGATATGGAGGCCAAGGGCGAGACGTTCGAGACCAATCGCGAACGCGATGTGCTGGTCACGCGGGACATCATCGGCACGATGGCCGGGACCTTCCTGGGCGAGCACGGCAACCGTCGTGACCCACTGGCCAATCCGCTGCATGCCGATTTGCGCGGCCTGCCGCCGCTCTACATCCAGACCGGCGCCGACGAGGCATTGCTGACCGATAGCCGCGATCTCGCCGAGTCGGCGCGCCGGTCGGGCGTCCATGTCACGCTGGAAGTCGTGCCGGAGATGCAGCACGTCTTTCAGTTCCTGGCTGGGACGGCGCCAGAAGCCGATGCGGCGATCGCGCGGCTGGCGAAATGGGTGCGCCCGCATCTCGGCCTTGGTGGTTAAGCGATCCCGGCAGACGCCTGTGCTCGCTTCCCGCCTTGCGGCGGCCCGGACAGACGGGCAAGCTCACCGCAAGCCCAGCAAGAGGAAATGCAACCATGGCCGTCGCAGAAGCCGTCCAGGACAAGCCCAGGCTGCTGGCGGAGCCGCCGCAGCGTCTGCATCATCACGCCTATGTCGTGCGCGACCAGGAGGCGAACCGGCGGTTCTTCGAGGACCTGTTGGGAATTCCGCTGGTCGCCACCTGGTGCGAGAAGCACCACAACGCGCAACTCGGCCGCGAGGTGGCGATGTGCCATACATTCTTCGGCATGGGCGACGGCGGCGCGCTGGCGTTCTTCGCGTTCGCCGATCCGGAGATCTACCAGCTGGTGATCGCGGAGAAGCCGCCGGCGATCGGCAGCTTCGATCATGTGGCGTTCAAGGTTTCGGACCGAACGTATGACGAGATCGTCGAGCGGCTGAAGCGGGCCGGGGAAAAGTTTCGCGAGAACGATCATGGGTATTGCAAGTCGGTGTATGCGACGTCGCCGGACGGGTTGATCGTGGAGTTCACCGTCGATCCGCCAGGGGTGGAGCAGATCGATGCGATCCGGCGCGCCGATGCGCATTCGGAGCTGGCGCGCTGGATGGCGGGCGACCATCGCACCAACAACGATCTGCGGCCGCGCTAGGAACGGCCGCGGTCGAGTGCGGCTGGAATGGTTGCGCTCACCCTGAAAGTGGGCGCGGCCCTGCCGGACCCGCCATTCGAGTTCATGGATGGCGGGGGCCCTGCCGGGTTCGACGTCATGCTCATGCAGCGCATCGCCCAGCGGCTTGGCCGCGAATGGCGGCTGGTGCCCTACAGGGGGGCTGACTTCAATGGCATATTCGCCGGCCTCGACGAGAGGGCGTACGACTGCGTTGCCTCCGGCACGACCATCACCCCCGAGCGCGAGCGCATGGCGGAGTTCTGCCGTCCCTATATCGTATCCGGGCAGTCGCTGACGGTCGATGCCGTTCGGCTTCCCAACGTGCGGGGGCTGGACGATCTGAGAGGACTGACGATCGGGGTGCAGCACGGCAACACGAGCCAGCCGGTGGCCGAGAGGCTGGTCGCCGAACACCGGGCCTCGGGCGTGCGGGTCTATGCCTACGACGAGATCGAACAGGCCCTGGCAGATTTGACGACCGGCGGGTGCGACGCGTTCATGAAACTGGCGCCGGTCGCTGGGTGGTTAGTACGAGACAGGCCGCGGCTGAAGGTGGTCCAGACCGGCATCACCCGCGAGCGTCTCGCCATCTGCGTGCGCACGGGAAACACAAGGCTGAGGGATGCCATAGACGGGGCGCAGGCGGCGCTGGCCGGCGACGGCACCCTACACGCTTTGATCAAGCAATGGCTCGGGGCGGCGGCAAGTCCGGCGAACTGATGGTTGCAATCCCTGCGGTCATCCGGCCGCTTCCGCCTCGAGCACGCACTGAAAGGGGTGGCCAGCCTGCCTGGCGCGTTCATGAATGCTGCGCACGGTTTCCTCCGCCACGGATTTCTCCATCGTGGCGACCGCGAACCTGCCCTGTCGGTGCGTGCTCAGCATCGCACTCACTGCCTGCTCCGGCGTCAGCCCGAAGACGTCCTGTAGAATGCCGACCACGAACTCCATCGGCGTGTAGTCGTCGTTGAGAAGCAGGATCTTGCATCGGGTCGGCTGGCTCGTGGGAGCGGACATCCGGATGACCTCCAACGCCCTAAAGCACGATGAGGTTTAGCCTTGTTTGGTTGAGCGCGTGATTCGGACCTCCGGCGATTCCGCCGCTGGTCGTCACGCGCTAACCTCTGCCGATTGCAGGGAGGCTATGCACCCCAGATCCGCAGCAGTGGACCGTTGCCGCCGGATACCGGATCGGCGGCCGGCATGCTGACGGCCGCGACGTTGCGCGCGACCTCTTCGTGCTCCGCCGGGTTGCCGCGACGCAGGTCGCGCCGCTCGCTATTGTCTGGATAAGCGCCGACGATCAGCAGATCGTCGGTCTTGCTCTGGCGGCAATGGCCGACGCCGGCGGGAATCACCACCACGTCGCCGGCGCTTACCTCCAGCACCTGGCCGGACGGGCCCCCGAACAGCACCTTGCCGGAGCCACTGGCCACACCCAGCACCTCGTGGGCGTCGCTGTGGAAGTGATGGAACGGGTGCACCGAATCACGCCACGCGGCCGGCCAGCGATTGGCGGTGAAGATGCGCTCGATGGCGGCCGGATCGGCCGGCACCGCCTGGCGATACACCAACAGCGGCAGCCGCGAATTGGGGACGGCGCCGTCGTCGGCGAAGGTGAAGGTCTGGGGTTCGGTCATCGGAACTTCTCCGCTGCTGCTGCGAGTTTTGGGTCGAGGGTTACCAGTTCAACTTCAAGCATGCGCGCCACATGCAGCGACCACGCCTTCGCGCCAATCTCGTCGAAGACCACCGCCGGCAGGGCCGAGGCATCAATAACCTTTGTCGCGATGTCCGCCATCACGGTCCGCACGGACAATTGTCGCCGCCTTATCGCGTCGGGGTAGTCCGAGCTTGCGGGTCTCAGCCAGGGCCTCGCTGATACTCAGGTAGCGCCAGGACCCAACCGCCTCCTCGATGATAGCCAT
>DATBKQ010000758.1:0-5764 GCA_036555825.1 Acetobacteraceae bacterium
AGCAGGTCCGCGCCGATGATCGCAACCCGGTCCCGGTATTCGGCTGCGAGCAGCGCCATGTGCGAGTGATACAGCCCCACAGCGGCATCCCAGCTCCCGGCCGCCTCGCCGCGGTACAGGTCAACCAGGACTCGTGCTGCATAGTCTGCGTTCAGCACAGGATCGAACGCTTCTTCCAGCGACCGGAAGGCATTCGGGTGATAATGCAGGTCGACCTGCAGGCAGCCGACGTCCACCAGGCTGTGCCGCGCAGCCATTAGCTTCATCCAGGCAACTGCCGCCGGCTTGCTGTCGACGAAGATGCCTGTCCCATCGGCATCGATGGTCCAGGGCCACGGGCGTATATCGGTGGGCGAGGCGATCGGCCGTCCGCTCTCCGCCTTCGCGACGGACATCAGCAGCGCATTCGGCAGATGGAAACGTTCCTCCGCCTGTCGTACCGCGGCGGCGCACAGGCTGCTCTGCTCCAGCGCCCAGGCTGATGCCGCGGCCGGCGCCTCGGCATGAACGATCCTGCCGCGGACAGGCAGCAGCGACAGAAGCACCACCGTCACCAGCGAAAGGCCATGGCGCAACCCGAACCGTCGCGCCGATCGGAACATCAGCCGAACCACGGCGGCATGATGGCGGAAACCATGCAACCGAGCCACGGCCGCGACAGTCCGGCGCGAGGCTTGACAGGTTGACGCGTCCACATTATTTAGCTGTCAGGTTAATTAACCTCTAGGTTCAGAAATGCGACCCGATCGTCTGAGCCAAACGTTCTCCGCGCTCGCCGACCCGACACGTCGCGCGATCCTGGCGCGGCTTGCATCCGGCGAGGCCTCGGTGACCGAGCTTGCCGAACCGTTCGAGATGAGCCTTCCCGCCATCTCCAAGCACCTGAAGGTGCTGGAGCGCGCCGGCCTGATCACTCGCGGCCGAGATGCGCAATGGCGCCCCTGCCGGCTGGAGCCGCGCCCGCTCAAGAGCGCCGCCGACTGGCTGGAGCATTACCGCGTATTCTGGGAACAGAGCCTCGATCGCCTGGAAGGCTACCTCAGGGAACTGCAAGGCAAGGAGAAGCCCCGTGGGCGCCGCCACTGACCAGCGCGAACTTGTCATCACCCGCGTCATCGATGCGCCGCGCGCACTTGTGTTCAAGGCCTGGACGCAACCCGAGCATATCGCGCGCTGGTGGGGCCCGCAGGGCTTCACCACGATCCACTGCGAGATGGATATTCGCGTCGGCGGCGCTTACCGCGTCGCCATGCGTTCGCCGCAGGGTACCGAACACTGGAAGCACGGCGTCTATCGCGAGATCGTCGAGCCCGAGCGCATCGTGTTCACCTTCGCCTGGGAAAACCCAGGCGCCAATGTGCCGCACAACGAGCTGCTGACCACGGTGACCTTCGCGGAGGAAGGCACACGGACCAGGCTCACGCTGCGCCAGGGCCCGTTTGCCACGACCGGACAGCGCGATGGCCATGGCATCGGGTGGACCAGTACCCTCGAACGTTTCGCCGAGTACCTCGCCACTGGAGGAGACCAGAGCAATGACGCATCGAGTCGTGTCGCGCGATGAATGGCTTGCGGCGCGCAAGCAATTGCTGCTGAAGGAGAAGGAATTCACCCGGCTGCGCGACCGGTTGAGTGCCGAACGCCGCGCGCTGCCCTGGGTCAAGCTGGATAAGATCTACGTGTTCGAAGGCCCGAACGGCCCGGAAACGCTCGCCGACCTGTTCGATGGACAAAGCCAGTTGGTGATCAAGCACTTCATGTTCGGCCCCGAGTGGTCGGAAGGCTGCATCGGCTGCTCATTCGAGCTGGACCACACGATGGGCGCGCTGATGCACCTCCGCCATCATGGCGTCGCCTACGCCGTTGTGTCCCGCGCGCCGCTGGCCAGGACCGAGCCGTTCCGTCGCCGCATGGGCTGGGATGTGAAGTGGGTGTCGTCGCATGGCAACGAATTCAACTACGATTTCAACGTGTCGTTCACGCCGGAGCAGATCGCCAGCGGCGAGGTTTACTACAACTACGACACGCGCCCGGCGATGAGCGACGAACTGTCCGGTCGCAGCGTGTTCTACAAGGACGCGGCGGGACAGATCTTCCACACCTACTCGTCCTACGGGCGCGGCGGCGAACTGTTCCTGACCAGCTATGCGTTCCTTGACATTGTTCCGAAGGGACGCGAGGAGACGATCAACGGCAACCTGTCCGACTGGGTGCGCCATCACGACCGCTACGGGGAACGGCCATGAGGCTCTTTTACGGCTGGGTCATCGTCTCGGTCGGCATCATCGTCACCTGCATCGGCATGGGTTCGATGATGTCACTCGGCGTCTATCTGCAGCCGATCGCGCAGGACATGGGCTGGACCCGTGCCGGCATCTCGTTCACCGCTGTGCTCGCCTTCCTCGCCATGGGCTTCGGCTCGTTCCTGTGGGGCGCATTGTCGGACCGCTTCGGCACCCGCGTCGTCGTGCTGGCAGGCGGCGTGATCCTCGGCATCGGCCTGATCTCCGCGAGCCGGGCGGCGACGCTGTGGCAGTTCCAGGTGCTGTTCGGCCTGCTGGTCGGGCTTGCGGCCGGCAGCTTCTACGCGCCGCTGACCGCCAGCGTGACGCGCTGGTTCACCGCCAACCGCAGCCTGGCGGTCGCACTGGTCTCAGCGGGCATGGGGCTCGGCTCGTTGCTGGTGGCGCCTTTGTCGCGCTGGATCATCACTAATTACGACTGGCGCACCGCGATGCTGACCCTGGGCGCGCTGGCCTTCGCGCTGATCGTTCCCGCCGCCCTGTTCATCCGCCATCCACCGGTCGCGGCGCTGACCGCCGCCGCCGCGGACCGCGGCGCCGATGGACGCGACTTCACCATGAGCCAGGTGATCCGCACACCGCAGTTCGCCGCCATCTCGCTCACGTTCTTCTGCTGCTGCGCGGCACACTCCGGACCGATCTTCCACATGGTGAGCTACGCTATCGACTGCGGTATCCCCGCGATGACCGCCGCGACCGTGTTCGGCACCACCGGCCTCGCCTCGCTCAGCGGACGCATCGTCTGCGGCCTGATCGCCGACCGGGTCGGCGCGAAACAGACCCTGGTCGCGGGGCTCGCCGTGCAGGCGATCGCCGTCAGCCTCTATATCGTCACCAGGGGTACCGTCGGTTTCTACGCGCTGGCGGCGTTGTTCGGCCTGGCGTTCGGCGGGGTGATGCCGCTCTACGCCATCCTGGTGCGCGAGTATTTCGGCGCCAAGGTCATGGGCTCGGCGTTCGGTGCCGCGGCGATGATCTCGACACTCGGCATGGCGCTGGGCCCATGGGCCGGCGGCTGGCTGTTCGACACCTTCGGCGGCTACTTCTGGATGTATATCGGCTCGTTCGGCATCGGCCTCGGCGCTGTCGCCATCGCCTTCACCTTCCGCCCGCCCCAGCGGCAGCCGGTTGTATCGGCGGTTCCGGCCTGAGCCAGTGGTACGGTCCGACACGCTGGTTTCGACCATCGCCGGGTTCGTCCACCGGTGCGGCTACGACGGGCTGCCGGCCGGCGTCGTCCGTTTGACGCGCCAGCACCTGCTCGACACGCTCGGATGTTGCCTCGCCGCCGTCAATGTGGACACCAGCGAGGCGCTGCGCACCTATCTGTTGTCCGAGGCGGGCGCCGGGCAGGCGACCGCGATCGGCATCCGCCGTCGCCTGCCCGCGCCGCAGGCCGCCTTCATGAACGGCGTACTCGCGCGCACGCTCGAATTCGACGACATGGCAATGCCGGATGTGCATCCGTCCGGTGTGATCGCTCCTGCCGTGCTCGCCATCGCCGAGGCGCGCGGTGCTTCGGGGCGCGACACCATCGCCGGTATCGCACTCGGGCTCGAACTGTGCCTGCGCATCGCCTGGGCGGGATACGATCGCGAGTCGCGGAATTCGCGATTTCTCCAGCGCGGGCAGGATTCGAGCGCGATCTGCGGCACCCTGGCGGGTGCGGCCGCGGCGGCGAAGCTGATGCGGCTCGACGCGGCGGGAATCGCCCACGCCATCGGCATCGCCGTCAGCCTTGCCAGTGGCTCGCTGGAAGCCAATCGATCCGGCGGAACGATCAAGCGCCTGCAATCCGGCTGGGCAGCCAAGTCCGCGATCCAGGCCGCGTTGCTGGCGGAGTGCGGTGTGACCGGGCCGGCTGAGGCCTTCGAGGGACGCTACGGCTTCTATCAATGCTTCGTCGATGGCGTGTTCGACGCATCCGCCCTGAGCGATGGATTGGGTATCGACTGGCGGCTGGCGGCACTGCGCTTCAAGCCGTATCCCTGCAACTACTACACCCACCCAGGCATCGATGCGGCGATCGCGCTGCGGCGCCAGGGGCTGCGCGCCACCGACGTCCGCGCGGCACACCTCGCCGTCGCCACGCCGATGCTGCGCACCGTCGGCGAACCCTTGCCGCGCAAGCAGTCGCCGCACACGCCCTATGAGGCAAAGTTCAGTGCGCCCTATACGGTTGCCGCCGCCCTGCTCGGCGGGTCTGGTCTTGGCGTCGGGATCGACGACTTCGCCGATGCGCCGATCGTCGACCCGGCGCGTTGTGCGTTGATGCGCAGGATCACCGTCGGCAGCGATCCCCGCTGCGACGCGATCTTTCCCGACCACGCACCGGCCATCCTGTCCGTCACCACGACGGACGGCCGCCAGTTGGTGCAGGAGGCGCTGACCAACCGCGGCAGCCCGGAGATGCCGCTGAGCGACGAGGAACTGGCGATAAAGTTCCGCGACACGTCCTATCGAGCACTGCCGCCGCAATCAGCCGATGCACTGAAGACGCACGTTGAGGCCATCGACGGTGCCGACAGCATCGATCCGATCGCCATCATGCTGGCTTCCGCCAGCGGCTAAAGTCTTGCCAGGACTTGCTGGCGCGCGGACCGTCCGCGACGGCGGTGCCCTCTTGGCCCCGTTGTGCCGTTCGTCCAGTTCGATTTCAACACGGAGGACGTCGAGCGCCACTGAGCGCCACGGAGGAGGATTTGCAGGTGCTGCGGAGCAGTTGCCGTACCACGTTGCGCGTCGGCGCCCTCGACATGTCTCCGGGGTTCTCCGGCACACGGAGCGTTGCGCACAAGCCACGCTCTGCGATGAATGGTTCGCATGGAGCTTAGGATGAAATGAAAGGGATCAAAGCACTGCTCCAAGCTTGCGCAGCTTGCCGATTTCGCTGATCGACAACCCAAGCACCTCCGCGAGCACGAAATCGGTGTCCGCGCCGAGTGCGGGCGCCTCGCCGGACTGCCTGGCGAAGCTCGCGCGCCACGGCAGGCCCGGCAGCACGCCGTCGCGATGCACGTCCCAGAACCCGCGAGCGCGCAGGTGCTCGCTTGCCACCAGGTCCGATGCGCTGGCCAAGGCAGCGGCGGCAATGCCGGCACCGCGCAGCGCGTATTCAGCCTCGTATGCGTCCCGCCCGCGCAGCCAGTCCGCCAACGGCTTTCCGCCCAGCACCGCGCACAGGTTCTGCCACTCCGCTTCGTTCTCCACGGCAACGCCGATCCACGCATCCTCGCCCCCGCAGCGATACGCGTCGTGTACCTTGTGCCGGTCCGATCGGTTCCCTCGCGGCAGCGGCGGCGCCCCGCACTGCGTCTGCAGCAGCGGCTCCGCCATGGTCCACAGCATCGCCTCGATCATCGAGAAGTCGATCCGCGCCACACCGCCATGCCGCCGCCGCTGCCACAGCGCGGCCGCGACAGCACACGCCAGCATGAGCCCGCACATCGGGTCGAGCCAGG
>DATBKQ010000759.1:0-3134 GCA_036555825.1 Acetobacteraceae bacterium
GTCGATATCCTCGGCGCGCGGCTTGAAGCCGTTGTTCTGCGGGCAGGCGACGAACACAGGCTCGCCATCGCACAGCCTGGTCATCAGCGCATAGGCGCTCCACGACGGCACCGGGATCACCGACTCGTCGCCTGGGTTCAAGGTGGCCATCAATGCGTTGAAGATCGCCTGCTTGCCGCCGTTGGTGACGCAGATCTCATCCAGCGCATAATCCAGACCGCTGTCGCGCCTGAACTTGCGCTGGATCGCCTGCTTCAGCGCAGGCGTGCCGTCCTGCGGCGGATACTTGGTATCGCCGCGCAGCGCCGCCCCGTGCGCCGCCTCGATGGCATGACGAGGGCTGGCGAAATTCGGCTCGCCGATGGTGAGCGAGACGATGTCCACGCCCTGCGCCCGCAGCTCGCGCGCGCGGATCGTCATCTGCACGCTGGCGGCGACCTGCACGCGCCCGAGCCGGTTGGAAAATCCGGGCATCAATGCAGCCCTTCGCAGAACTGCTGGATGCGCGTGCAGGCGTCGCGCAGTTCCTCGGTGGCGTTGGCGTAGGCGATGCGGAAATGTCCGGGATAGCAGAACGCCGCGCCGTGCACCGCGGCAACGCCGGTCTCCTCCAGCAAGGCCAGGACAAAGCTCTCGTCGTCGGCGATCTGCTTGCCGCCGCGGGACGTCTTGCCGATGCACCCGTGGATCGAGGGATACACGTAGAACGCCCCCTCGGGCTTGTGGCAATGGATGCCCGGTGCCTGGTTCAGCATGTCCACCACCAGGTTGCGCCGCTGCTCGAACACCTTGCGCATGGCCTCGATCGATTCCTGCGGCCCAGTCAGTGCCTCCACCGCCGCCGCCTGGGCGATCGAGTTGGTGTTCGAGGTGGACTGGCTCTGCAGCTTGTCCATCGCCTTGATCAGCGCCACCGGGGCGCCGGCGAAGCCGATGCGCCAGCCCGTCATTGCGTATGCCTTCGAGCAGCCGTTCATCGTCACGGTGCGCTCGCGCAGGCTGGGTTCCACCTGCACGATGGTTGCCGGTTTGAAGCCGTCATAGGCCAGCTTCTCGTAGATGTCGTCGGTGAAGATCCACACATCGGGGTGGCGCAGCAACACGTCGCAGATCGGCCGCAGCTCTTCGGCCGAGTATGCCGCACCCGTCGGGTTGCACGGATTGTTCAGCATGAACCACTTGGTACGCGGCGTGATCGCCTGCTCCAGCGCCTCGGCGCGTAGCTTGAAGCCGTGGTTCTGTTCGCACGGCACCAGCACCGGTTTGCCGTCGGCCAGCGAGACGATATCGGGATAGCTCACCCAGCACGGGCTGGGGATCACCACCTCCTCGTCCTTGTCCAGCGTCGCCAGCATAGCGTTGAAGATCACCTGCTTGCCGCCGGTGGAAATGATGATCTCCTCGGGCTTGTAGTCGATGCCGGAATCCCGCTTGAACTTCTGCGCCACCGCGCGGCGGAGTTCCGGCGTGCCCGCGACGTCGGTGTACTTCGTCTGGTTTTCCTCGATGGCGCGGATCGCCGCGTTCTTGATGTTGCGCGGCGTTTCGAAGTCCGGCTCGCCCTGCGACAGTGAGATGACGTTCTTGCCCTCGGCGATCATGTGCCGCGCCTTGGTCGCGATCGCGATCGTCAGGCTCGGTTGGATCCGGTCGAGGCGCTCGGCGGTCAGGTGCATGGCGGATTCCTGGAACAGGGCAGGGCGCGGACCCTATCGGAGCGGCCGGTCCCCGGCAATCGTTGCCGCCGCAGAGCCCCTCTGCGCCCATGACACCCCGAGCAGAATGGCGGCGACGACGGCCACGATCGCGGCCGCCAGCGCGTAGAGCTCGGGGGTGGGGCCGAGTTTGATCGAGGAGAACACCACCATCGGCAGCGTCGAAGCGCCCGGTCCCGAGGTAAAGCTCGCGACCACCACGTCGTCGAGCGACAGGGTGAACGAGAGCAGCCAGCCGGAGATCAGCGCCGGGGCCATGAGCGGCAGGGTCACCAGCGCGAATGCCTTCCAGGGCGGCGCATACAGGTCCAGGGCGGCGTCTTCCAGGTCGGCAGGCGTTCCCGCCAGGCGAGCCCGCACCACCACCGTGACATAGGCGACCGAGACCGAGGCGTGTGCCAGCGTCACCGTGCCCGCGCCGCGACCGGCGGGCCAACCGATGCCCTGCTCCAGCGCGACGAACAACAGCAACAGCGACAGGCCGGTGATCACTTCCGGCAGCACCAAGGGTGCCGCCAACGTCGCGGCCAGCGCGGCGCGGGAGGGGAAGCGGCCGAACCGCGCCAGCGCGTAGCCCGCCAGCGTGCCGACGATCAGCGCCAGCGTTGCCGAGGTAGCGGCGATGCGCAGCGACAGCAGGGCGGCGGAGATCAGCGTCTGGTCGTGCCAGAGCGTTGCGTACCAGCGCAGCGAAAACCCATCCCAGGCGGTGACCAGCCGCGACGCATTGAAGCTGAGCGCCACAAGGAAGCCGATCGGCGCGTACAAAAACGCGTAGCACACGATCAGCCAGGCGATCAGCGGGACATTGCGCCGCGTCACAGCGCCAATTGCAGCCTGACAACACGAGCCACCGCATCCATGTCGGCTGTGCTTAGCTGCCCCATGCGACGACGTAGGCGCAAGATGCTGGCGGTGGTAATCTGATCGGCCATTGCCTTCCGACGCCGTCCGTTCAGGGACACGTAGGCCTCAGCGGGATAGAGGGTCCGCACGGTGCTGCTGATCGGCACGACCTGGATGCGATTCAGCACGGCGTTGGCGACGTCGTTGCTCAGTACCACCGCAGGGCGGGTCTTGCTGACCTCGCCGCCCAGCGAGGGGTCGAAGCCAACCAGCCAAACCTCTCCTCGTTGCGGCCGGCGCGGATCAGCCATGCCGACGCGGCTCGCCGGCCACGTCCCCGAGCAATCCCTCGGCCCAGGCGGATGCCTCGCGCTCGCGCGCTTCGTCCGCTGCCATGGCGGCATATCCAGCCTGCAGATCGCCACCAACAACATGCGGTCGGGCAAGGTCATTCAGGAAGCGACTGATCCGCCGCCGTCCGATCACGGCATGCAAACCTTCGTACACCTCGGCATCAACGGTAATCGTCAGCTTCTTTTGCATGCGGCCTTCCACGTGAAATTATACGTATTA
>DATBKQ010000760.1:0-14595 GCA_036555825.1 Acetobacteraceae bacterium
GCATAGAAGCCGAACTGGTCGTACAGCGCGCCGGCGAGCCAGCTCCCGAACGCCATGCCCGACATCGCCAGAAAGAAGAACGTGGGAACGCGCCACGATGCCTCGGAGGAGGGAAACAACGCGCGTATGGCCACGACATAAGACGGGATGATGCCGGAGAAGCCAAGACCGAACGCGGCCGACACGGCGAACAGTCCGATCTCGTTCTGCGTGAGCAGGAAGGCGCCGATCGCCACCGCCTGGCAGGCCGATCCCGCCATGACGGCGCGCAGCCCGCCGATTCGGTCGGCCAGCATCCCCCAGAACTGCCGGCTGACGAACGCGGACGCCAGCAGCACCGACAGCATCGCCGCGCCATGCGTCGGCGCGATGCCGAGATCGGTGCAGAACGCCACCAGATGCCCATTGGGCACTGCCATCGGAATGCAGCAGAAGAACGCCGCGATACAGATGAGCGCCTGCGCCAGGTTGGGGTTCATGCCCAGCACCCGTCCGCCCGAGCTGGACCCACCGGTCAGCCGATGCACACCGTGCGCCTCGGGCGAGGGACGCAGGAACAACGCAGTCAGCGGCAGGATTACGGCCACCACCACCGCCGCATAACCCAGCATGGTAAGCGACCAGCCGTACAGCGCGATGCCGCGCTCGAACGCCGCCGGCCACACCACGCCGGCGATGTACTGGCCGGAGGAGATCAGCGCGAGCGCCGAGCCGCGCCGGCGATCGAACCAGCGCGACACGTACACCACCAGCGGCGCGTAGATCGCCCCGTTGCCGACCAGACCGATCAGCAGGCCATGCCCGACATACAGCGCCCACACGCTGCCCGTCGACGAGAGTGCCAGGCCAGCGGCCATCATCACCGCGCCGATCGCGACGCAAAGCCGGATGCCGATGCGGTCGGCAAGCCAGCCCATCGCGATGCCGCCCAGGCCGGTGCCGACCCAGACCAGGGCGCCAGCCAACGCAACCACCGACCGGTCGGTGCCAAGAGAATCCTGGATCGGTTTCAACCCGACCACCACCAGGAGCGGCGCCCCATAGGAGATCGAGAGGATGGCCAGGGTGAGCGCTGCCGCCTGCCACGATGCACGGCTCTCGATGCTGGCAGAGCGCAGCGGCACCATGGTATCCGGCATTGCCGGCATCTCCTCCCGGGGTATAAGCGGCAGGCCGGTATGGACTGCTGACACTATCCCGGCAAGCTGGAGAGACGGCATGAGCGACCCTATTGCCGCGCAACCCACCGGACCGCTTCCCAAGGGACCGCTGAGGGGCCTGCGCGTGTTCGACCTGACGCGCGTGCTGGCGGGGCCCACCTGTGTGCAGATGCTGGCCGACCTGGGGGCCGATGTGATCAAGATCGAGCGCCCTGGCGCCGGCGACGACACGCGCGGCTTCGCGCCGCCCTACATGCCGGGCACCAAGGAGAGCGCCTACTTCGTCGGCGTGAACCGCAACAAGCGCTCGGTGACACTGGACATCAGCAAACCCGAGGGCCAGGCGATCGCGCGCCGGTTGATCGCGCAGTGCGATATCCTGGTGGAGAACTTCAAGGTTGGTGCGCTTGCGAAATACGGTCTGGGCTACCAGGAGCTGCACCGAGATTTTCCCCGGCTGATCTACTGCTCGATCACCGGTTTCGGGCAGACCGGGCCGTACGCGCCGCGACCGGGCTATGATTCGCTGATCCAGGCAATGGGCGGTGTGATGAGCCTGACCGGCGAGCCGGAGGGATTGCCGCAGAAGGTAGGGGTGCCGGTCGGCGACCTGTTCGCCGGGCTGTACGGCTGCATCGGCATCCTCGCTGCGCTGCGGCACCGCGACGCGACCAATATCGGGCAGCAGATCGACATCGGCATGCTCGATACCCACGTCGCGTGGCTGGCCAACCAGGGAATGAACTTCCTCGCGACCGGCGAGAACCCGCCGCGGCTCGGCAATCAGCATCCGAACATTGTGCCGTACCAGGTGTTCCCGACAGCGGATGGCCACATCGTGCTGTCAATCGCCAACGACCCGACCTTCAAGCGGTTCTGCGAGGCGTTCGCGCTGACGCATCTGCTGGAGGATGCGCGTTTCGCTACCAACGCGGCGCGGGTGGAGAACCGCCAGTTTGTCACCGACACGCTGACCCCGGTGATGCAGCGGCAAACGACCGGCTGGTGGGTGGAGCGGCTGGAGGCACTGAAGATCGGCTGCGGGCCAATCAACAAGCTGTCCGAGGTGTTCGCCGACCCGCACGTCGTGGCGCGCGGCATGGTGCGCGAGATAGCGCACGGTTCCGGTGGGACGGTGAAGGTGATCGCCAACCCCGTGCGGTTGTCGGAGACACCGGCCGATTACCGCATCCCGCCCCCGCTCCTGGGCGAGCACACCGAGGAGGTGCTGCGCGACCGCCTCGGGCTCGGCGCGGCGGAGATCGCCGGACTGCGCGAGAAAGGCGTGATTTGATCGGGTTCGAAGAGCGCTCAGGACCCCCCCTCCCCTCGCGGGAGGGGGTTGGGGGGAGTGGGCCTGCGGCCGAGGCCATCTACCTGCCGTTCGAATCCGGCCCCCATCGCATGGCCATGGCGCTGACCACGGTAGCGGAGAGTGCCTGGTTCGAAATCGACGACCGCTATCCCGCCGAAATGGCGGAAAAGCACGACCTGCTGCGCGACCGCCATCAGGACGTGTTCGCCGCCCTGTCGGTGTCCGACGCGGCCCGCGCGGAAGCGCTGCACGAGACCGTCGCCAATCTGACGACCCACCACCCGCGCTGGTTCGCACGCAGCGGCGACCTTCTGCACAACGCGTTGATCGGCGAAACCTGGAACCTCGCCGCGCCGCCATGCGACCCGTTGGAACTGGCCGGAAGGCTGGTGCAGGAGGACCTCTGCATCATCCAGAACGGCATCGGTGGACCGATCTTCACCGCAGCCATGCTGTGCTTTCCCAGCCGGTGGCGTCTGCACGAGAAGCTCGGCAAGCCGCTCGCTGCGGTGCATGGGCCGGTGCCGCATTACGCCGAACGCCTCGCAGCGCCGGTCGATCGTTTCATGGCCAAGGTGCGGCCGGGGCACATCGCATCGCGCCTCAACTGGTCGGTGCTGGACAGCCCGGCGATGTTCCAGCCCGCAGGCAAATGGCGCGAGCAGCCCAACCCCGCGGTTACATCCGACAATGCCGGCGAACACCTGTATCTGCGGGTCGAACGCCAGACCTTGCGCCGGCTGCCGCAGTCAGGCGCCATCCTGTTCGGCATCCGCGTTCACAGCTATCGGCTGGCACACGCCATCGCCACCCGCGCCGACGCGGCACGTCTCGCCGAGGCGGTGCGCGCGCTGCCGGAGGCGACGATGCACTACAAGAGTCTCAGAGCGTACGGGCCTGTGCTGCTCGCCTGGCTCGACGGGCGCTCCCATTGACGCTGCGCTCCCCCTGCAACAGCCAGTCGCGGAAGGCAACGATCTTAGGTTGTTCGGAGGTGGCGCGCGGGCAAACCAACCAATAGGAAAACTCCTGCGGCCAGGCAACGTTCAGTGCGCGCACCAGGCTGCCCTGGATGAGTTCCTGCCTTGCCAGAGGTTCGCTCACCAGCGCGACTCCCTGATCCGAGGCCGCAGCGCGGATCAGCAGCGTCTGATCGTCGAAGCTGACGCCGCTTGCGGCCAGGTGTCCGGAATCGGCCACGCCGTGGGCCTGAAACCATAGCGTCCAATCCTGCCGTTCGGCGTCGTGCAGCAGTGGCAGTCCGAGCAGATCACTCGGCTGGCGCGGCCGGCGAGCGCTGTGCACGGCAAGAAACTGCCTGCTGCACACCGGCACCATCGCGATCGTGGCGATGCGATCGCAGCGCAAACCCGCATAGCGCCCCAGGCCGTGCCGGATGCCCGCGTCCACCCCGTCGGCCACGAAATTTGCCAACCCCCGTGTGGTCATGATGTTGAGTCCGATCTGCGGGTGCCGTGCACGGAAATCTCCGAGCCGCGGCACCAGCCATGAGGCAGCGAAGGCCGGCGGGGCACTGACCGTCAGCACACCGGCATCGGGTTGTGCGCGCAGCCGGCGCGTCGCCTCGCCGATCTGGCGAAAGGCGTGGCGGACCGGCACGAAGTAGTTCTGGCCTGCCTCGGTCAGCACGAGCGACCGGTTGCCGCGGCGGAACAGTTGGACACTCAGCCGCCGTTCCAATCCGCGGACCAACTGGCTGACCGCACCGGGTGTCACCGCAAGCTCTGTCGCGGCCTCCCTCATACTGAGGTGTCGCGCGGTCGCTTCGAAGGCACGCAGCGCATTGAGCGGGGGCAGGGCTGGCATGACCTCAGAATAGATACTCTAACCCGAGGGCTCCATGAAGAATCGTTTGTCCGCGGCCGTGCGGCAACACACGTTCCGCCCATGAGCGAGATCACTGCTGGATCGCGGGTTGCGCCGCGGAGCGAGTTCCAACAGGGCTGGCCTGTCGTGCTGGCCTGCTTCTGCACTGCCACGTTTGCCTGGGGCTTCGGCTTCTATGGCCAATCGGTGTATTTCGCCGGCCTGCACACGATGCGTGGGTGGCCGGTCTCGCTGATCGCCTCCGCCACCACGGTCTATTACCTGGTCGGCGGATTGTTGCTGCTGCCGATCCATCGCGTCTTTGCCCGCCTGGGCCCGCGCTGGCTGCTGGCGGGCGGTGCGGCGACCCTCGGTGTCGGGGCGATCGGCCTGACGCACGCGGGGCTGTCCTGGCAGCTCTATGTATGGGCAGTTGTCATGGCGGCCGGCTGGGCGGCCACCACGACAACCGCCCTCGCTACGACGCTGGCGCTCTGGTTCGACCAGCGACGCGGTCTGGCGCTGAGCCTGGCGTTGCTCGGCGCGAGCGCCGGCGGCTTCACCATCACGCCCCTGCTCGCGGCACTTGCAGAGCACCTGGGGCTCGGTCGGGCAGTCGCTCTGTCGGTAATGGTCGCGCTTGCGGTTCTGCTGCCGGTGATCTTCGCCGGCATTCCCCGCAGGGCGTTGCCCCTTCGTCCGTTGCCGGCGGGGGAGTGGGCGCCATCCACATCCGGGCGACCCGCCTTTGCTGGCCAGCGCGACGCCCTGCGCAGCGTGCAGGTATGGAGCATCGCCACGCCGTTTGCCCTGGCGCTCGCCGCACAGGTCGGGTTCATCGTGCACCAGGTGTCATACCTTATGCCGCAACTCGGGGCCGCTGGCGCTGCGCGCGCGGTCGCCGCCACCGCGGTTGCGGCCGCCGCGGGGCGGCTCGCCATCGCGCCGCTGATCGACCGGATCAACCAGCGCCTTGCCGCAGCCGCAAGCTTTCTCGTCCAGGCGGCGGGCCTCGCACTCATGCTGGCGCTGCCAGATCAGCCAGTGGCGCTGTACGCCGGCAGCATCGTGTTCGGCCTCTCGGTGGGCAATGTGGTCACGCTGCCGGCGCTGATCGTGCAGCATGAGTTCGCCGCGCAATCGTTCGGGCTGGTGATCGGTCTCGTGTCGATGGTCGGCTATACCGCCCTGGCATTCGGTCCGACGCTCCTCGGACTCGCGCGCGACGTTGCCGAATCGTATTCGGTCGCGATTGTGCTCTGCATCGTGTTGCAACTGGCGGGCGCATTGCTTCTGCTCATGCGCAAGCCACGTATGCCCCGGCTCTTCGCCCCGCGGGGTTGAGGCTGCACCGCTCCGGGCGCACAGTTGGCGTCCGTGGGGCATCGGCCCGAAACAGCGAGGGCCTACGACGTGCGCGCCCCAGTCACTCTCAGCCCATCCTCGCGTCAGGCGGGCCTGCTGCTGGCCGGGGCGTTCATCACCTTCGCCGTGGGCGCGGCGTGCATGCACTCCTACACGGTGTTCCTGGTCGCCTTCATCGAGGCGTTCGGCTGGACGCGCGCGGAAAGCTCCGTGGCCTACTCGGTCTCGCAACTGCTGAGCGGCGCGACGTCGCCGCTGGTCGGCGTCCTGGTCGATCGGCTGGGACCGCGGCGGCTGGTGCTGATCGGCGGCTGCCTGCTGGCGGCGGGCCTGGTTGCCAGCTCCTTCGCCAATGCGCTCTGGCAGGTCATCGTGCTGTACGGCGTGGTGATGACACTGGGCGCGAACTGCCTCGGGCTGGTGGTGTTCGTGCCGATCCTGTCGCGCCGGTTCGTGCGCAATCGGGGCATGGCGGTCTCCATCGTGCAGTCGGCGAATGGCTTTGCCCGCGCGGTCTCGGCCCCACTGGCACAGCTCCTGATCGGGGGCTGGGGCTGGCGTGGTGCCTACCTGGCGCAGGGCGGCTTCATGGCTGCGGCATTCCTGCCGCTCGCCGCCTTGTTCAAGGATACCGAGCCGCAACGGCTGACATCGGCCACGGGCCGCGCCTCGGATGCCTCTGGCTGGACATTGCGCAGGGCAATCCGGACACCGCATTTTTGGTTGCTGTTCCTGGTTTATGTGTTCACCGGTCTCGGCAGCTTCCTGGTCGCGCTGCACCAGCTCGCCTTCGCCGTGACGGTCGGCTTCGACAAGCTGTATGCGGCCGAAGTGCTTGGACTGGGCGCCTTCCTGTCGCTGCCGGGCGTGATAATCACCGGCACGCTGTCGGATTACGTGGGGCGGGAAGTCTCGGCGGTGGTAACCTACGGCACCTCGATCTTCGGCGTGGCCTGTGCCATGCTGATCACATCGCCGGATCAGCACCTCCTGCTGTGGCTGCATTCCTGCTTCTTCGGGCTCACCTGGGGTGCGCGCGGGCCGGCGATCACGGCCAAGACGGCCGACCTGTTTCCTGGGCCGCGGCTCGGCACCATCCTCGGGGCCATCACGATCGGCACCGGCGTGGGTTCCGCGCTGGGATCGTGGCTGGCGGGCTGGAGCTTCGATTTCACCGGCAGCTACCAGGTCGCGTTTGGCCTCTCGATCTTTTTCTATACGTGCGGCGGCGTTGCATTCTGGGCGCTGCGCCGTCCGCCAATTGCGGGTTGATCACCTGGCATCAACTTCTCGCTGGCATGCTGCGTCAGGGCCGGGTACAACCCGCCAATTGGGGGATTGTTGGATGGCAGGAATGCGCCTGTTGCTTGCCTTTTTCAGTGTCGCCTGCCTGTCGGCATGTGGGACGCAGCAGTCGCAGTCCGAACACGCGCTGGTGCGCTACGATGACGAATGGCGCCAGAAGCAGGCGGTGCTGGACGCCGAGGCAATCCTCCGCGGCATGGCTCAGGCGCGGGAACGGCAGGAGCAGATGGCGCGGACCGCGCGCTGAAGATCTGCGGGTCGTTCCGCCTCCGGCCATCACGCCCTAAACGCGCCACGCCTGCGCGCCGCTCTCGGTGAAGCAGCAACGCATCGTCAGGCCCGGTTCGCGTGCCAGGGCCTGCAACAGGCGCGGACGTGCCTCCGGCGGCACCATGAAGAACAGGAATCCGCCCCCGCCGGCACCGGACACCTTGCCGGACAGCGCGCCTGCCGACAGGGCGACGTCGTAAATTCGGTTGATCTCGGCGTTGGTGATGCCCGTGGCGGTGCGCTTCTTGGCCTGCCAGCTCCGACCCAGTGTGTCGCTGAACGCGCGCAGGTCGTTGTGCAGCAGCGCGTCCTTCATGACGTAGGCGTCACGCTTGATCTGGTGCATCGCGGCCAGCGCCGCCTCATGCCCGCTGCGCAACGTGGCCGATTGCTGCGCGATGATCTTCGCCGATTCCCGCGAGATGCCGGTAAGATACAGCACCAGCATCGCCTCCAATTCCATCAGCGTCGATTGGCGGATGCGCAGCGGGTTGACGATCGCCTGGCCGGCGGAGAACTCGATGAAGTTGATGCCGCCGAACGTGGCGGCGTACTGGTCCTGCCGCCCGCCGGCCTGGCCTACGTCCTCGCGTTCGATCACATATGCCAGGTGCGCCACGTCGTACTCGCCCAAGGGCAGCGCAAGCAGCTCACGGTACGCCTCGATCATGGCGACCACGAGGGTGGAGGAGGATCCGAGACCGGAGCCGGCCGGCGCGTCGGACGCTGTCATGACAGTCACCGGCAGGCAGGCCCCGCCGAGGAACTGCCGCACAATACGCCGGTACACCGCCTTGTGGAGCGCAAGCTCTCCCGAGGGCGGGATGCCCGCGTCGAGATCGGTTTCGACTTCCTGCTCATAATCCAGGGCGACGAACTTCACCTTCTGATCGCCGCGCACCTCGATCGAGCAGTGAGCGAACATGCCGATCGTCGCGTTCAGCACGCAACCGCCGAACGTATCGCTATATGGCGAGACATCAGTCCCGCCGCCGGCAAAGCCGAGCCGCAGCGGCGCCCTGGCGCGCACCTTGGTGACGCGCGCCGAGTGATCGAGCAAGGCGCGGACGTTGGGTGCCCGCCTGGGGGTGTCCCTGGGCGTGTCCAACGCATCGAACATGCGCATCAGGTCTCCATCAGATGATCTGAATGCCGGACAGGGGGAAGGAGAACCGACCACGCCAGTCGCGAGTGCCGCGTATCTGGCCAATCATCTCGTCCTTGAGGTTGCAGTCGGCCGTCATCCGCAACGCCCGCCAGGCTGTGGGCGAGTATCGTCGCGGCCGGTGTAAACAATTTCTTAACGCCCCCGGTCGAGCGCTCGTTCGGCAACCTAGCGTGACGCACCTGCGGTTCGGGTTATGATGGTGTCCAAAACGAGCAACCCGGGGAATGTCACATGGATAGCCTTCCGGGCCGGCGGGTGACCGAGCCGCCGGCGTACGGTGTGGCCATTGTCGGCGCCGGGTTCGCCGGCATCGGCTTGGCGATCCGGCTGAAGCAGGCCGGCCGTGACGATTTCGTCATCATTGAACGCTCCGACAGGGTCGGCGGCACATGGCGCGACAACACTTATCCCGGCTGCGCCTGCGACATTCCTTCGCATCTCTATTCGTTTTCGTTCGCCTCCAAGGCCGACTGGTCGCGGCGCTACCCCACCCAGCCGGAGATCGAGGCGTATCTGGAGGCATGCATCGAGCGCTTCGCCTTGCGGCGGCATCTGTCGCTGGGTGTTGGCCTCAAATCGGCACGCTTCGACGAAGCAGCGGACGCCTGGCGGCTGGAGACCGACACCGGCCCTGAACTCGCGGCGCGCATCATGGTGCTGGCGATCGGCGCGCTGCATCGCCCGGCCGTGCCGGCATTTCCGGGTTCGGAGGGGTTCCGCGGCACCGCGTTCCACTCGGCGCGCTGGAACCATGCGATCGATCTGCGGGGCAGGGACATCGCCGTCATCGGCACCGGCGCCAGTGCCATACAGTTCGTTCCGCGCATCGCGGATCGCGCGGGACGGGTCGTGCTGTTTCAGCGGACGCCGGCCTGGATCCTGCCGAAGCACGATCCTCCCTATGGCGCCCGGCGCATCTGGGCATTGCGCCGCCTGCCGCTGCTGCGTCGCGCGTTGCGGGCCTGGCAGTACATCTCGCACGAGATGCGTGCGCCCGCCTTCATTCGGTTCCCCGCTCTGGCGGCGGGTGCCGAACGACGCGCCCGCAGTTATGCCAAGCGTCAGGTGAACGATGAGCGGCTGCGGGCGCTGTTGACACCCGCCGACCGCATCGGATGCAAGCGCGTCCTGCTGTCCAACGATTACTTCCCATGCCTCAATCGGGCCAACGTCGATCTGGTCGTCACGCCGATAGACCGCGTAACACCGCACGGCGTCCTTACGACGGACGGCGCCGAGTATCTCGCCGATGTGCTGATCTTCGCCACCGGATTTCGCGCGACCGAGCCGCTTGGCGAGATCGAAGTGTTCGGGCGCAATGGTCTCAGGCTTGCCGACGCGTGGCGCGACGGCATGCGGGCGCGGCTCGGTCTCGCGGTGACGGGATTTCCCAACCTGTTCATCCTCGGCGGCCCCAATACCGGCCTCGGGCACAATTCCGTGGTGTTCATGCTGGAGGCGCAGATCGGCCACGTGCTGCGCTGCCTGCGGCTGATGCGGCGGCGAAAGGCGCTGCGGATCGAAGTGGGCGCCCAGGCGCAGGCGGCCTTCGCGAGGAGGCTGGATCGCCGGATGCAGAGGACCGTGTGGATGACTGGCTGTCGAAGTTGGTATCTGGACCGCAACGGACGCAACACGACATTGTGGCCGGGGTTCAGCTTCGGTTACTGGCTGCGCACGCTGATCGGGTCCGCGCGGCACTATCGGCTGACCGTGGCGCGCAAGGGCAAGTTGCGGCGATTGCGCAGGATTGCTTGAGTAACCGGCTGACCCGAGGTGGAGGAGAGTGCCCATGCCGGCCAAGGTCCTGCTGGTGAACACGCTGGAGCAGACCGTCAAGGAGGCGCAGGAGATGACGCCGCCCGGTTTCGAGCTCATCGTCGGTGCGCCCGGCAGCCCGAGTTACACCGGCGCCCTGGCCGACGCCGAATACCTGATCGGCAATGTCAGCCCGATGGATGAGGCATTCTTCCGCGCCGCCCCGCGCCTCAGGCTCGCGCAGTTGTTCAGTGCCGGCTATGATCATGTCGATCTGGATGCGGCGCGTCGCGCGGGCGTGCTGGTGGCAAACAACGGCGGTGCCAATTCGCGCGCGGTGGCCGAGCACACCATCCTGCTGATGCTGGCGGTATACAGAAAGCTGGTGCCGCAGCACGCCATGACCTCGGGCGGGCGCTGGCGCGGCAACCAGCCCATCCCGACCTTTTACGAGTTGCAGGGCAAGACGCTGGGCATCATCGGCTTCGGTACCATTGGCAAGCGCGTCGCCCGCATCGCCTCCGGCGGCTTCGACATGCGCATCCAGTACAACGATATCGTGCGGATGGCGGAACACGAGGAAGACGCGATCGATGTCCGCTTCCGTCTGCTGCCGGAGCTGATGCGCACCTCCGACATCGTCACTCTGCACGTGCCGCTGACCCGCCAGACACGCAACATGATCGGCACGCGCGAACTGGGCTACATGCAACCCCATGCGGTATTGATCAATTGCAGCCGCGGGCCGGTGATCGACTTCCCGGCGCTGCACGAGGCGCTGACCAGTGGCGGGATTGCCGGCGCGGGGCTTGACGTGTTCCCGCAGGAACCGCCGTCGCCGTCCGAACCGGTGCTGTCGGTCGACAACGTGGTGCTGACGCCGCATCTTGCCGGCGCCAGCCGCGAGACGCGCGTCAAGCAGACCCGCAACGCATTCGACAACGTGCTGCGCGCGCATCGCGGCGACCGTCCGCTTTGGGTGGTGCCGGAATTGCGTGACATGGCGCTGAAACCATGATGACCTGGTCAAGCCAGGCTATGGCGGTCGAAGGCCGGGCTGGCGCCCGGAATCACGCATGACCGGTCGTGGCGGTCTGCCACCCGTGCGGGTGGAGGTAACGGCGAAGTTCCTGTCCGATGCCGCCGAGAAGCAGCGCACCTACGAGGCACGCCGCAAGATCTGGACCCAAGCCTTCCATCCCTCCGAACCGCGTGCGCAGGCGGCCTCGCGCTCGCGTCGCGGGCGGATCAACGATCCGCGACAGGGGAGGTTTGACCTGTAGCGAGGCCCACGTCGCGGAGGCACATGGTGTCGAAAGCTCTGGTGAGGAATGCCAATGCCCTGGCCCTCGTTGGCGTGGTGCTGCTGGTGGGTGTCGTCGCGTTCCTGACCTGGTATCAGTTCAGCGGCACGCGCGAGGCGTGGTTCTGGGTCCGCCATACCTACGAGGTCATCATCGCCACCGACCAACTCGGCATGGCGCTGCGCGATGCGGAAAGCAGTCAGCGCGCCTATCTGCTGACAGGGCAGGACGGCGATCTCGGCCAATATCGTGGCGCCCTGGAACGCATCGCGCTGTTGCAGGGCGAGCTTCGCCGGTTGACCGCCGACAACTCCAACCAACAAGACCGGCTGCGCGGCCTCGCTCCGCTGTTTCAGCGCCAGCAGGAACAGCTGGACCGCGCGATCCAGCTTCGGCGCGACGCCGGTCTCGATGCGGCACTCAGCGCCGCCCCGTCGCGTGGTCCGCTATTCAACCAGATCGAGCGCGGCTTGGCGGGATTGACCGATGCGGAGGATCATCTGCTTGGGGCGCGGCGCGAGCAGGCCGATCGTGTCGAATCGCTGGCGCGCTGGCTGGCCCTGACCGGCAGTGTTCTCGCTGTGGTGCTGTTCGCCTTCTCTGGATGGTTGCTGGCGCAGTCGCGCCGGCAACTGCTGCGTTCCGAGGACGAGCACCGCACACTTGCGACCCAGATGCGCACCGCGTTCGAAAGCATCAGTCAAGGGATCGGCGTGTTCGATGAACACGGCGCGCTGGTGCGCTGGAACGACTGTTTCATCACTCTGCTGGATCTGCCCGGCCCGATCTTGCATCGGGGCACGCCTTACGATGCCATCGCCGCGCAGGTGTCCGATCCTGGCGGACTTGCGCTCGAGAGCATGGACCAGATCCGCCATCATCATGCCAGCAGGTTCACCGCGGAGCCGACGGTCTACGAACGCACGCGACGGACGGATGGACGGAGCTTCGAATTGCGGCGCACCTTCATGCCGAACGGCGGTTTCCTGCTGACCGTCACCGACATCACGGAGCGCGTGCGCGCCGAGGCCACCTCGCGGGACGCCCAACGGCTCCAGGCCATGGGTCAGCTCACGGGCGGCATCGCGCATGATTTCAACAACCTGCTTACGGTGGTGATGGCCAACCTGGAGCTGGTGAGGTCGCGATTGCCGGCCGACAGCGACGCGAGAACGCGCATCGAGCGGGCGATGTGGGGCGCCAATCGTGGCGCCGGCCTCACCCAGCAATTGCTTGCCTTCGCCCGCAAGCAGACGCTTGCGCCGATGCCGATCGACCTTTCGGCAATGCTGCCTGACATGGTGGGCCTGCTTCGCCGAACACTAGGCGAACACATCGAGGTGCGCACGGTCGATGCGGCGGGGCTCTGGGCGGCAATGGCCGATCCAGCCCAGGTGGAAAGCACGCTACTGAACCTGTCGCTCAACGCGCGCGACGCGATGCCAGGTGGCGGCCGTCTGACGATCGAGGTCGCGAACAAGGTGCTGGATGCGGACTACGCGCGCGGTCACGCCGAGGTGACGCCGGGTGATTACGTCATGCTGGCGGTTTCCGATACCGGATCCGGCATGCCGTCCGACGTCCTGGCCAGGGTTTTCGAACCGTTCTTCACCACCAAGGAAGAAGGTCGCGGCACCGGACTCGGGCTGGCCATGGTTCATGGCTTCGTCAAGCAGTCCGGCGGACATATCAACATCTACTCCGAGGTTGGCGAAGGCACCACCGTGAGAATTTACCTGCCGCGCGCCGTGGGCGCCGTCCTGTCCGCTTCGCGCGGCGCTCCGCCAGCCGAGTTGCCGCGCGGTTCCGCCACCATACTCGTTGTCGAAGACGAACCTGCGGTGCGCGAGGTCTGCGTGGCGACACTGCGCGAACTCGGCTACCGCGTGCTGGAGGCAGGTGATGGACCGGAGGCTCTGCGGGTGTTCGGTGAGAACGACGCCAGGATCGATCTGCTGCTGACCGACGTCGTGTTGACCGGGCGCATCAAGGGCGATGCGGTTGCGAGCCGGCTGCAGGAGGTGCGCCCCGACCTGCGTGTGCTGTTCATGTCGGGCTACACCGAGAACGCCATCGTGCACCACGGCCGCCTGGATGACGGAGTGCACCTGATCGGCAAGCCATTCCACCGCGAGCAGATCGCACGCAAGGTGGCGGAGGTGCTGGGCGATGCCACGACGGCCGCGGCAGGGCAGGCGCCGAACGTCATCGACCTTGTCTCGCGCGGTGGACGCGCGTCCTGACCGGCACCCCCGGCGGGTAGCGTTCGGCCTCTGAAGCATTTCCTTCCGCGTGACGCAGGCCGCTGGTTGCTCTAAGGAGTCGAACGGGTGTGGGGGGCGACAAGCATGCGATGCCCGGCATGCGGTGAGATGTCACTCGATGCTGCACGTTTCTGCGCAGGATGCGGTGCATCGCTGCAACCTGGAGGTGCAGCTACAACGGTGAGGGAAGCCGAACGACGGCAACTCAGCGTCATGTTCTGCGACCTTGTCGGTTCGACACCGATGTCGGCCCGGCTGGACCTCGAGGAACTGGCCGAGGTCATCCGCATCTACCAGGCCCGGGTCACCGCTGCCATCGCCGGATGCGGCGGGTATGTCGCCCGCTACGCCGGCGACGGTATCCTCACCTATTTCGGCTGGCCGAACAGCGAGGAGACCAATGCCGAGCTTGCGGTGCGTGCCGCGCTGGCCGTGGTAACGGCTATGGAAGCGCCGATCCGGCGTGAGAAACTGCGGGTACGCGTCGCGGTTACCACCGGCACGGTTGTCGTCGGTGAAACCGTTGGTTCCGGCACAGGCGAGGCGCCGGAGGCGATCGGCGAGACGCCGAACCTGGCAGCGCGACTGCAGGAGATTGCCGAGCCCGGCAGCGTCGTGATCGACGACAGCACACGGCGGCAGATCGAGGGTCTCTTCGCGTGCCGCGATCTCGGCGAACGTGTGCTGGAAGGTTTCCGGACGCCGGTGCGTGCGTGGCGCGTGTTGCAGGAACGTGCGGCGGAGGATCGTTTCGCCGCGCGTCATGCCGGGCGCCTCGTCCCGTTGATCGATCGCGAAGCGGAGCTTGCCACGCTGCTGCACTGCTGGCGTCTGGCGAGGCAGGGCAAGGGACAACTCG